>JAGODE010000253.1 GCA_017998385.1 Chitinophagaceae bacterium
CCCCAACTTTATAGCCCCGCTGCTTCATGGCCAGGATATTGCCGTTGGCATCATAGCTCATACCGCTCATGCTGAAGTCAATCCCCGCCGTTTTGTTAAAGCTGCTGCTGGTATACTGGTTAAAATCAGCCGATAGTATCCGGTTGGCCGCATCATAAGTAAAATCATATTTCCGTTTCTCGGCATCACCCTTACTTTTCCAGACCATGCCGCTGATATATTTTATGAACCCAGCTGCATTACTACTAGCATCGCCTGTTGCGTCGCACACTTCATCGTCCCGAACCCTGATCGGCATTTTAGTTACAGATATCTTCTTACGGAGTCTATTTGGAAAATTCCCTTAAACCTATTAATCGTGGGAGCTTTGATTACCGCATCGGTACAAAAGGTAGTCGACCCAGCTAAGGTGCAGTTTACCGGATGCTTACAATCGAAGTTGTGCTTAGCTACAAGCTAAGCACAACGACAAAGAATAGAATGATTTGAATACTACAAAAAACGGGAGGTTACACGTCTCTTGTTTAGTACTTTTTTTATTATTGGACCCATCTTGATTAACTCTGCTATTTTTACCAAAAAATTATTTTGAAAAAAATGACATACAAATTGAATCAAATACCAATCAGTTTTTAGAATACTTTCGGTTCCGAAAGTATTCTAAAATTAGCATGCCCATAGAAAGCACTAATGTAATCATCAACACCAAACTCCAGAATGTTAACGCCTTACTAAGGTCAACTTCAGTAAATTTATTATTGTCTTTTTTGAACAATAACACATTACAATATATACCCAATAAATAACCAACAAAAATTGAAACAACGCCAATAAGAAAATTCGAAATTTTCTGCCTATAAATATTGAATCCTTTATAAAAAATGGTTGCAAAACCAATCAGGACTGCAAAAACTGACCTCCTCTTCAGAAATAATCCATCGTCTATTGAATAGGACAAAAACTCAACCTTCATCTTACTTCCCAGAAACTCAAGAAAACTCTCGGGTAGAAAAAGCCAAACAACAAATAAACTTGTAATAATAGTAATGGCCATTAATAAGAAGCTTATTTTCATTTTCACAACAATTAACAATAGAATGATTTTGCAGACTACGAAGAACGGGCATCATTAAGTTTTTATTACGTTGAAAAATTACGGCACCTACGGGAAGCGCCCTTATTTCCCTGTTCGCTCTCTGGTTAACTTTAATGGAAATAAAAGTTAAAATGATCATCAGTCAACGCCGTATTGTTTTTTTTCTTCGGTGCTAATTGGTGCTCCCATGAAATACGTGTTATGTTTGTCTTTACCAAAGAGGCCAACGCTTCCTTTTTCGAACTCGCTCTTTACTATTTTAAATGTTTGAGGATCGGCATTTTCTATTATATCGCCTTGATATAGCACGCTCTTTTTTGTCTTAGCGTAACAGCAGCTGAGAACCTTAATATCGTTCGGCTGAATATCCGATATAACCTCCAAATTGCCACCATCGGCCATATCATTGTGAACATAGACACGACTCTTATCCCTATAATATAGCCCTTTAATTAAATGAAAGGAAGCCGTGTCGACATAATCTTTCAGTAAACGCTGTTCGGCTCCTCTAACACCGTTTACAAAAACCGTGGTAACATACCTTGACACATATACGTCCGAATTTGATTTATCTGTCACTTTAAATGCAATTTCGTCTTCCTTGGCTTTGTAAAGATTGTCTCTTATTAATCTGTAATTAATTGAATCAGGAGCTGGTTTAGAAATGGATACAAGAGTATCCCTTTTGGAACCAGTAGATGATTTTTCATCCCTTTTGCTATTGTTTCCACAACCCAATAGTATGATGACAGAGATTATAAGATATTTCATTTCATTCCTTATTTTTTTATTTGATGTACTTCTACCTGGGCAGGAAACTCTGAACCGTTTGCCGTCCTTGCCCCTTTTTGGGATTGAACATACTGCAACAAAAATGTATCTACCTCACTGGATTTGGTCATGACCCGATTACCTTTCCCGACTGTTCCCCATGCTGTTCCCTGATCGGACAATACATAGGTGGTAACTTCGCCAAACCCCATATCAGTAACTCCCCACGTTTTATACACAGACAAGGTCATCGTATGATAGCCTCCCATAATTGAAACACCATAAACTTTTCCATGATGATTTTCAATATTCTGTGCCTCTCCCTCGAGATATGCTCCTACACTTTGTTCGAACGAGGCAGCGGACGATGGCGTCAAAGCGGTCTTCCCATCCTTATTGAAAAATTTAAACTTATTGACTCTTCCTGCATTTCCGCTTTTCTGCATAGCTTCCCGCGTTTCTGAAGCAGTCGAACCTGTCTTAACTTCATCATCCTCCAATAATAATCGCATTCCCTGATTGTGGCATGTAATACAATCATCCGCCTGCTTAGTCGCATGTTTTTTCGCATTGCCCTCAAAATAATTCAACATCCGTTTGATATATAGCAAGTGAAACTGTTCGGGTCTGGAGGTATCCCCTAGAGGGTCATTATTGAGAATAGGGTTATTTTTCATCGCAGCATAAAGACTGTGTTCCAGTACAGGTTTTGAGTCAGGTTGCCACCACCTACCAATTTGTGGATCTAGCCCTCTAAGTAAAGTTGAATATATTTCCAGCCCCGAGCCATCGGAAAACTCTTTACTCTGAAGTTCACTCCCTTTATTGAATTTCTCCTGGTTTTCAGGATTGCCAAAGTTTAAAGACTTTGCTGATATCTCCGCCATCGTCAACCCAAAAGGATAATAATGAGTTTCCTCCAGAATCGGTCCACGGATATGCGTGACCTGTAAATTATCAAAGAACACATCAATGTTGGGGGTCTCATTGCTCAGGTAAATATACAAATAACCGCCTTTTGAAATGTTAATAGCTGCAGGTGTATGCGTGGTCAGGGTATTATCGGCACCTACCTGCTCAAAACCACTGCTGGCAGCCACATATTTAAACTGTTCGTCGAACAACACCCAGTTTACAAAGGCCTTGGGCTTGCTGGTCGTATAGCCGCTCTGGCTGTTGAGAAAACTGGTCACCTGGTTGTCGAGCACACTGGTAGTCTGTAGTTCCGTTAAGGTAGCTCCGCCATGCGTGCCGGCGATACCCCCAATGGCTGGCTCCAGTACATTCAGGATATTGTTTAGCGGGTTGTTTGGGGTACCGGGTGTAACCCCATTTTTCTTGTACCAGCTTTTGGCAAACAGGTTTACCTTATCACCGGCCATTACCTTCAGCACCATATTGGTACCGATCTTCGGTCCGCCGCCATTCAGCTTCTGGATAAAATCGTTCGGGCTGGTATAGGTGTCACTGGGATAACCGGCCACCGTACTCTTATTGACCCGACCAGTATCCACTCCTGCATAGTAATTGCGCTCGGTAGCCAGGCTGGCTGTTTCGAGGCTGGCTACGGGATAAAACGAGGTATCACGCTCCGTGGTCAGCAGCATCCGCACATTACCCAGGTGATCTTTGAGCATGTAGTCGTATACCAGGGCGGTAGTACCTTTTTGACGGATCCGCCCTTCCTCATAACTTATGAACTGAAGTGTATCATTCTTGTATACATTTCCTGCTAAATATAAGATAACAGTTGTATCAATGCCAGGTTCATATACGGTTTTCCTCAGTTTGTTGCCAGAGGCGTCATAAGTAAATTCTATGTATCCTTTGTTATTGCTTCCATCTTTCTTTACCGTGATCTTTTGAGGTTGGTTTAGGTGATTATATTCTATTCCATTGCCACCTCCATAGGTGACAATATCCTTATTCAGGTCTTTCACTAAGTTGCCATTGCCGTCGTAACTGTAATCAATCGTGCTGGTATTTTTGGCCCCGCTTGACAGGTACAGCGCCGAGGCCCGGAAGTCGCCCAGCCGGGTATGTGCGTCATTCAGCCCATCGATCACATTCTTCAGCTTATTGCTGTAGTCGATATAGGTATAGGTCAGGCTGTCGATCGTGGCTGATCCGCCAACCTTCCAACCCCGCTGCTTCATAGCCAGAATATTACCATTGGCATCGTAACTCATGCCGCTCATGCTGAAGTCAACACCGGCTGTTTTATTAAAACTACTGCTGGTATATTGGTTAAAATCAGCCGAGAGTATCCGGTTGGCCGCATCATAGGTAAAATCATATTTCCTTTTCTCGGCATCACCTTTACTCTTCCACACCATGCCGCTGATGTTACCATTGTACTGGGGCGTGGCATAGCTCTGGTTGTTGATAATGCCATTCTGCGCCTTATCATACCCTAGATCAAAGCCAAAATAATTATTCTGGTGTACGTCTTTGGCATAGAGCCGGTTCATGCCCAGCATCCAGCCACGGATATTATAGTCATAGGTCAGGCTGTCCAGCCCTGCATTGCTGTTATACGCCGGATCGAGTTTCTTTTTCTTCAACTGACCCAGGGCGTCATATTCCTGTTCGGCGGTGGTAGTCCAGCTACCGGGCATATTGCCGCTGTTTACCTGGCTATGGCTTACTTTCTTTTCGGTCTTTATCACGCGCCACAAACTGTCATAGGTCATTCTGGAAACGGCTACCGTCGTTTGCGTATTGGGGCTCGATTTCTCCTGCTTCAGGATATGCACCAGTGGCTGGCCCCTCCAATTGTACTGGGTTGTCTTAATATCAACTCCTCCAGTTAGATTACTACATTGAATTTGAATTAGGCGGTTTTTCGTATCATAAAAGTTGACAGTATACAAATAGGTTGAGGCCGTACCAAGTACTTTTACACGGCTACCAGTTACAGTCCCTTTTAATTCATTCGATTGGACATTTGCCTGTGCAAACGGCCAATTTGAATCAGAAGCAGTGTTAAAATATGTATCGTATCCACTATTGTAAGTAGCTGACAGCGGATTACCGTAATTACTTCTCCAGCTGTAATCATCGTAAAACGTACGGGTCAGTTCCTCATAGGTTTGCCCGCTCAGGTTAGGATAAGCGGTGCTGCTACCGGCCGCACTGGCATGAGTAGTCAGGCTGCTGCTATTGTTCCATAATCCGGTAGCGACCGGGCGGTTCAGGTCATCATACTGAGTATACAGCCATCTCTGCGGACTGCCTGCCCGCAGCACAGAGTCCTGCGTAAGTACCAGCCGGTCACGCGCATCATATACCATGTGAACGGGTCCTGCTCCGGGCACTCGTTTCATCACCATCCGGTCGCGCCCGTCATATTCATACCGAAAACACTGCTCGTTCAAAATAGCATTGCTCAACGCTGTTATACTCCAGCTGTTGGCGATCAATAGCTCCACCCCGCGTGGTTGTACCACACAGCGCAGCCGGTTCAGTTTATCATAGATATAATACGTACAGAGCCACCCATAATGCCCCTTGCCGTTTCCATCATCGGCAGTAGCAGTCAGCTGCACTTTCTTTAGCACCACCATGCCAAAGCGATCCTTAAACTCGATTACCTGTTTACCCTGCTCATCGACTGTTATCGTTTTCGACAACTCACCTGCGGGGTACCAGGGCGAGCCGGGGCTCGTATAAGTACCCCAACCGCCAAATACAGGGTCCAGCACCTGCCAGATCCGCACCGAGTCGGCCAGCTTATTGTTGAAGTATTTTGTTTTTACCGAATGCCGGTCGGCTTCAAGTGACTGGCTTTGCGTGCCTACCCAACTTACACCCGGCGCAAACACTTCCTGTGGCCGGTTGAGCGGCGATGCTTCAAAATTGATCTGGTTATACGCCCAGTTTTTGGACGAAGACACTTCGCCGCTCTGCCCGTTTAAATAACTATTGTAAAAAGCTTCCTGCTGCTGAAAAGGATTCAGTTTAAATAACCCATCGGTGATGGATGTATTGCTACCGGTATTATTAGCGGGTGTGGGCAAATAGGTAAACCGTTCCCTCCCAAACGCATCATACTCATTCATACTCGTCAGATCCACCGGCGAAGAACCCGTGACCAGCGATCCCTGTTTTGCAACTGTTTGCAAAGGGCGCCCCAGCCCATCTACATACTGTGTGGTCATTCGCCCGGTCTGCAGCGCCACACCGGTATTCAGATCGTTGGGATTGGTGAGCGGTTTCACCGCCTCCCAGGTGCGCACATAGCTGACCGGCGTGCTACCCGTATAGGCGCTAGGCAGCGTACGCGGAGTCTGGGCGGCAGACGCAGCAACCAGCGCCATACCTGCGGCCAGGAACCAAAAACGATTAACAGTCTTTTTCATATCCGATGGATTGAATCTTTTCAGAATTAGTTATTGGCACCGGTTAAAGGTGCAGCTGTATTGGCATTGTTTCGCCGCTGTGCCCGGCTGCTGATCAGCTGCGTGTACCGGTCAAACAGGGTTGTGCCAAGAGCAGTACGCATCGCCGTATAGGTTTCCTGTTTGAGTGCTTCAAACTGCTCCTGTTGTTGCGCTACCGAGAGAGTGCTATTGGCGCGTACCGCTGCAATGGATTCCCAGTGGCGGTTGCGGATAGCAAACACCGTATCTACCTGCGCATCACTCATCTGCAGCGAATCTTTCATCAGCACCCGCTGCGATGAGTCGATGCGGGCCTGCTGATCGGCCACACTCTCCTGCGC
>JAGODE010000029.1 GCA_017998385.1 Chitinophagaceae bacterium
GATCAATTATACACTTGAATATGGTTTCCTGAAAGAAAGCACCGTTGAGAATGATACCATTCATATTCGTTTTTCGGTTGCAGATAAAAAAGGCAACCTGAGCGATACAGTGGTAAGTGATCAGTTGGTTATACTCCTGCCCTGATAGCATGCGGCTGCTACGCCATTTATTTCGTTTTTTTATTTACAGCAATCTCTTTATTGCCGGTTGTGCCGTACTCATGGCCTGGCAAACCTGCCTGCTGCTGCTGGATGGCACGGTTCCCGCATACCTTCTTCCTTTTATTTTTTCTGCTACTATTTGCAGCTATAGCTTTCACTGGTACCTGAGCGCCGATACAGGCGGGGATTCTCCCCGACTTCGCTGGTTACGGCAATATCGCTGGCTCCATATGGTTTTATTCATCATCGGTCTTGCCGGCAGCATTTATTACGGCATTCACCTCATCGATCACTGGCTGTGGCTGCTGGTTACTGCTTTTATTACCTTTCTTTATTCAGCTCCTAAAATCCCGCTACCGGTATTCCGGTGGCTGAGGCGGGTTGCGCTGGGCAAAACCATCTTTCTGGCACTGGTTTGGACACACGTCACCAGTATGCTGCCTCCACTTATGGCAGGCGTACAGTGGCAGCCTGCCTTTACACTCTTTGCGCTTTCCCGCTTTTTTCTCATATATCCTATCTGTATTCTCTTTGACTACCGCGACAGGGAGTATGACCGCAGTATTGGCATCCGCAGCCTCATTACCTGGATGAGTGATAAGGCTATCAGGCAATTGTTTATAGTTTGTATATCGCTGTTTTTTATATGGACGGGCCTGCTGGCGGGCTATGGCTGGCCGCTTTCCACCCTACTGCTGCTCGCCATTCCGGGTATTATCACTTTTCTCCTTTATTCCTATGCCAGCAAAAACTTCTCCGACACATTATATTATTTTGTTCTGGATGGACTGATGGCCCTTTCTGCGCTGCTGAGCTGGTGCTTACATTTCTAAATATTTCCCAAAAAAACAACGCCATACAATAAGTAGCTTCTTTTGGACATTATGACTGTGAACAACTTTTTGTGACAGCAAAAACACTTGTAGCACAAAAATTGTTACTGGAAAAGGAATCCGTCCCGGGCATTTGGGTGCTGGGAGGATCAGGACAACAGCATCAACTTACTATTCTAACAGCGCCTTATGCAAATACATTTCACTAAAGTGGTTCATTTTACCCGATTGATTAAAGCTGGTGGCCGGCTTCGTGAGTTTAATTTCCGCAAGTTGCGCCAGCTGGAGGAGGATATTTTTTCTGTAGACACGGTAGATGACCGGGGCAATCGCATCATATTCTATATGCATAAGCGCAATACTACCCACTGGACTATCATTCCTCAGCCCCTGCCCGCCTGGATTACGGACAATGAGTCCAAACTCAGCGAGGAAATTGAAGCCGAGTTGCAGCAAGTGGCGGGCTAAGCGCTTAACCTTCCCGAATCAGTATCTTGCAGAAAATTGGGAACGATTTAAATTTTCTGCATATGAAGTATTTATCTCTCATTGCCGTGCTGTTTCTGCTGGCCTGCGGTTCCCCGCGTAAGGCCTCCAAACTGTCGTCTGCCAATACCCTGGTCGTTGATGGTAAAATATGGTCATCGGCGTTCCAGCAGCGTGCAGCCGAGTATAAAGCGCTTTGTATCCAGGCATTTTTCCTGGCCCGTATACAGATAGACCAATTGCCTGCCGCAACGGGTAAACCCCGTGCCATTATTACTGATATCGACGAGACTTTTCTCGATAACAGCCCTTATGCCGTACATCAGGCTTTTCAGGGCAAGGACTATGAGGCAGAGAGCTGGCATGCCTGGACAGCCCGCTCCGAAGCCGACACCCTGGCCGGTGCCCTCTCCTTTTTCAGGTATGCTGCTGCAAAAGGTATTGATATCTTTTACGTAACTAACAGGGACGAGGTGGAACGCGCCGGCACGCTGCGTAACCTGCAGCGCTTTGGATTTCCGCAGTCGACCGACGATCATTTATTATTACGGCAAACCTCCTCGAGTAAAGAAAGCCGCCGGCAGCAGATTGCCCGTACGCATGATATAGTAATGCTGCTGGGAGATAATCTGGCCGACTTCAGCGACCTTTTTGATAAAAAGACAGAGGCAGAACGCAGTGCCGGCGTAGATGCACTGCGCGCCAGCTTCGGCACACGTTTTATCGTATTACCCAATGCTAATTATGGTGGCTGGGAAGACGCCATCTATCAAAATAGCCGAAACTGGACACCGGCACAAAAAGATTCGTTACTACGAGCCGGTCTGCGTAACTATTAAACACTGACGGTATTCAGGAGATTGATAACTTTGAGTCATTGTAATACAATCGTTACTTTTTACATGATTCAGGCATATAATTTCCTTGCATCCTGGCAACTCTTCCCCGAAAAAGGTACCTATGAATGGGGAGACCGCCCATTAAGCGGCCTGTATAAAATCAGTGCTCCTGAAGGGCGTAAAGAATTACAGATTGAACAAAACTGGGTAAACCTCGAACATCAGGCCTTTGGCACCAACTATATCCTGGAAGCCTCCCCCGGCCTTCAGCCATTTACCCATCCGGAAATGGCCGATGAAGTACAGCTGCACTTTGCCGACAGCATCCGCTTCGAAGTCCATTTTTATAAAAAAGGCGAAGCCGCACTGCATGTGGTACATGAAATAATGCCCAATGGATACCTGCGTATTCAGCAGCAGGGAAAACGGAGCGATGGCAGCGATTATATCAACACAGAATATTATCACAAGCAGTTAAGCGTACTACCCTATTCCGCCTCCGTAGCCGGAGCGGTAATACGCCCCAATGAAGAAGGCCTCATCCGCCATAAGGCGCTTACCGCTATGGAAGAGCAAACCAATATGCAACTGGAGCAGATCCGCAAGCAGATCGAACTGCTGGCCCTGCAGGCACAGGAAATACAAAAACGTAAGGAGCTATCCATGATGATCTACAACGCCCGCCTGTCTTTTAAACCCAATATTGGACAGGTATACTATTTATATGAAAAAAAGGATGGCAGTCACCTCTTATCACTGGTATCGCCCAAAGAATGGGGCGCTGGCGGTCCTTTTAGTAAATTTGTTGCAGGTGTAAAACTGCTGGCCGATCACACCTGGGTAGAGATCAATTAACAGCACCGCACTTACACTAAATATAAACGATGAAAGAGCTTAATTTCCCTTTACAAATCCGCAAAAGCCGGATAGCCGGCAAGGGCGCATTTACCAGTAAAGCCATTCCTGCACGACGCAAGCTGGGCAATATGGGCGGCGAAATCATTTCTTACAAAGAAGCACAAAAACGTGTCCGGCTTCAGCCCAATAACGTGCTCTTTATGGTTGAATTTGACAATGAAGATATCGCACTCGATGCCAGCGTCAACAGCAATGCGCTGCGCTATATCAATCACTCCTGCGACCCCAATACCTTTATGCGCCGTGCATACCGCAAAGTAGAATTTTACACGCTGCGCACTGTTCGCGCAGGAGAAGAACTTACCTGCGATTATGGCGAAACACATCACGAAGGCAAGTTGCCCTGCCGCTGCGGTGCAACCAATTGCCGGGGTTTTATTTAAACATTCATTATCCTGCTTCACATCAATACCTGAGTCATGACAAAGCTTTCCGTTAATATCAATAAAATAGCTACCCTTCGCAATTCACGGGGCGGAGACAATCCCAATATACTGCAGGCCGCCAAAGACGTGCAGGCTTTTGGTGCAGACGGCGTAACCGTACATCCGCGTCCTGATGAACGGCATATCCGCTACCAGGATGTACGTGATATCAGTGGCATCATCACCACCGAATTCAATATTGAAGGCAACTGTACAGAACAGAAGTTTATAGACCTGGTACTGGAAGTACGCCCACAGCAGGTGACCCTGGTACCCGATGCCCTGGGACAACTCACCTCAGACCACGGATGGAATACACTTACCCATGGCGATTATCTCCGTGAAATCATCCCCGTATTTCAACGGGCAGGAATCCGCGTTTCCATCTTTGTTGATCCTGTAGTGGCGATGGTAGAAGGCGCTGCCGCCACGGGCACAGACCGTATTGAACTATATACAGAAGGTTATGCCCGCGTATATGCCACAGGCGATCATAAAGCCGCTGTGACTCCCTACGTGGCCGCAGCCGAAAAAGCACGCGAACTGCATCTTGGTCTTAATGCCGGACATGATCTTGACCTGCACAATCTTCACTACTTCCGTCAGCATATTCCCTGGCTCGACGAGGTAAGTATCGGCCATGCACTGATCTGCGACGCCCTCTATTTAGGACTGGAAAATACGGTGCAGCTTTATAAAAGACAGTTAAGATGAGAGGGAATGTGCTAATGGGATTAATGTGCTAATGTGCTAATGGGATTTGAAGATTTGGTGATTTGAAAATTTGAAGATGGTGGGAGAATGTGTTTAATATGCTAATGTGCTAATGGGATTAATTATTTTAAACTCTTTAAACACCTTAAACCCTTTATACCTTTAAACTTTTAAACCTTTACACCTCTCTCTCCCTTAACAGCTGCAGCGCCGCGAAATATCACGGCGCTGCAGAAAATAATGTTAATCCTATCGTTCTTGCCTCACTTAAACCCTACAACTCACCACTTATTACTTAATTGAGCTTGACCAGCTTTATTACTTTACGCTGATCGCCCTGTATTACTTCGGCAAAATAAGAACCGCCTTTCCAGGATGCGCCCAATTGCAGCACACCATTGGCAGGTACAGCTTCATGACGCTCTTTTATCCTTCCGGTAATGTCTGTGATACGGACACTCACTGTTTCGCCCACCGTTCCTTTAATATTCAGCGTGAACTGATCGGTACTGGGATTAGGTGATACCTCTACCTGCAATGCAGCTTTCGAATTCTGCAACGAGTCACGTGCAGGCACTACAGCCAGGGTAGCAGCTACCGGCTGTTCACTCACCACACCACGGCCGGCCACATTGCTATAAGTAGCTACATAATTGTTGGTTCCGGTAGTGATATCAAAGAATGCATAGGCTATACCCTTGATGGTCTCGGTGGTATAAGAAACAGCGCTGCCATTGCGTGTAATGGATATCAGTTGTCCGGTAGCAGCATTTACAGGCAACATACCTTTCAGGTTGCGTGCACCGGCAAGAGCTGTAGCAGGGAAACTGAGCTGGTTATTATTCCAGGTCATG
This sequence comes from Chitinophagaceae bacterium, assembly GCA_017998385.1. Lineage (GTDB taxonomy): Bacteria > Bacteroidota > Bacteroidia > Chitinophagales > Chitinophagaceae > CAYMZZ01. The sequence continues at coordinate 5,232 of JAGODE010000029.1, forward strand.
GTACCGAAATAAGAATTATTGCGTCCATCGAGCCATGTCAGCATCTGACGGGCAGAAATGACGGGCACCTGACGCGCCTGAGCCGATGCAATGATCCGGTTTGATCCGATATGATTAGCGGTATCGGTATGCATGTTGGTTACAAATACGCCATAATATCCTTCTGGTCCCAGCGCTTTGTCGAGCAGCTGATCGCAAAACCAGGGCAATGCAATACCCGACTCATCCGTCATCTGAGTTGTAGCCTGGTAAATATCCACCATGGTACCATCCAGATCGGCAAACCGCATAGGCATACCCGATCCGGTAAACATTCCCGGGCGATTCTGCACCCAGTTTCCCGGCCAGTAATAATAGTTTACATCCAAACGGATACCATTCTGCGCCTGCACTTTTGCTGCTGTAGCCCAATCGCTCCAAACCATACAGTGCGTACGATGCGTTTGCGGAGCAGCGATTCCGGGCAACTGTGAACGTAACTGAGTCAGTTGCGTGGAAATACTGCTATTGAGCGATGTAGACGTAAAGTTCTCGCAGTTGGTATTGGTATGAAGACTCAATTCAAAACCCTGCGCTTCGTAGGCCATTGCCTGAGCATTGCTGATAGGAGATCCTGTATACAGGTAAGAAGTACCGCGTACCGCTTTCCAGTCAGCCACATCTGCAGGCGTATTGGGTCCGAGTGTAAGGTATTGATCGAAGCGGCCTGATGTACCGCCGGTAGCATGGTCATCGCCGGTCATCACAATAGCTGCTTTTAATCCGCGTGGCAGGAACCAGAAACGGGGCAATGGCTTGCGGTGCAGATTGCCCTGCAAGATGATATTGGTCAGCAGGCGTTGCTGCTCATCAGCCTGCGGTATAGCTACTTTATTAAGATTAACCCAGTCTGCAGCACTGCCGCCATAAAAGAGATCATCGGGGCGTATGGGGCCACTGGTGCCATCACGTTTCTGTCCGGCCCATGCAGGATTGCCCTGGCGTGTATACACCACCGACCGGGGCAGGTCATAAGTGAAGGCAATAGCACGGCCTCCGTTGCTGCCTACGTCACGTTGCGTTACGGCGGGATAAGTTGTAGCAGTGGTAGCGGAGCTATACAACGTAGCCACACTTGTTGCCCCATTGAGCGTATACAAATCTGCGGTGCCATGGTACTGGATCGTCTGATTAACGATGCCCATACCTGGGCCTGAGCTGGTGTTAACCAGCAAATACTGATCGGCCAGGCTTCCCGCTACTTTGGTTATACCCAGCAGCGAAGAGAGTTCGGCAGAAGGCCTGAAAGCAACCAGGGTTCCTCCGTTGTTTACCCAATTGCTAAGCTGTGTGGCCTGCGTTGTGGTAACACTAACCTCGCCCAACACAACGACATCGGCATTGGTGAGATCAGTAGCTGTTACATCTGCTATATCTTTTGCCAGATAATAATTGAGCCCTTCTGCACGCAGCATCTCTATGGTGTATCGGCTATAGGGATTGCTGGATGAATAAAGTACCAGTACCGGTCCGCCGGGACCATTGTAAGTAATTGGCGGCGGAGGCGGATCTGCAGTGGTAAATGTCCACACCGAATCGCGCAGCAACGCATTACCGGCTACATCTTTTACGCCGGTACTGCCTCCTTTTATCAATACGGTATACGGTGAAGAGTAACTTAATGCAGCTGAAGGAGTAAGTACTGCCTGGTTTTGCAACACAGACAGGGTGGCCGGCACCAGCTGACTGGCTGCATTTCGTAATTCAAAATTAGTGCTGGTAATGCTGGCAGGACTGATGGTTTCATTGAAATTGACAACAACAGCCGATGCCGTATTCACATTGCCTGCCCCATTACCGGGAGAAAGCGATACGATAGATGGAGAAGTCTGATCAGGTCCTGAATCGGCCGTAAACACCACATCTACCCAATAGTTGCTGGATCCGTAGTTTGAATTGGGGAATGCCGGTGTAGCCGTATAACGGTACAAACCATTGGGACCATCCTCACCATTGGCAAGCCCGCGCAGCGGACCATTTACCACAGCCGAAGTAAAGTAAGGATTGGTAACCGGGTAATCACCGGAAGAACTGTGATAAGAGACCACATAGGTCGTATTGGCATTCACAGCTACCGGCGAAGGCAGCGACATCTGCTGCCATCCGGAGGCTGTTTCGCCTGCAAATACTATCTCGGCCAGTTTGGTACCGGTGCTGCTCCACAAATTACCAGTGCGGGTACCGGTGGCTCCGGCAGGTTTGTAATACCTGATGGCCGTAATATAGCCGGCCTGAGTGCTGCGGAATTTCATACCAAGTGTGAGCGCTGTTCCATCGTTCTCAAACCCGGCTGGAACTGTGCTGGGCTGGAACACGGTATAGGAAGCAGACACTGTAGTAAATGACCAGGTATAATCGGCCGCCAGTGCATTGCCGGCTGCATCTTTTATTCCGCTGGCTCCACCCTTAATGGTCATTGTATAAACCGTGCCACTATTCAATACAGAAGTTGGCGTAAGTGTAATTGTCTTTGTGGTATTGTTATACGCTACGGTAGCTGCTATAAGCGTATTAGCCGAATTGCGCAATTCTACTGTGCTGCCCGAAACACTTGCCGGCGTAAGCGTTTCGCTCATAATTGCAGCAGGTGCCGTATTGAGTGCAACAGAAGTGGCATTGGCCGCAGGCGTTGTGCTGGCCACTGCAGGTGCCGCAAGATCGGCTGCCGTAGTAAAGTTCCAGCTGTAATCAGCAGCCAGGGCATTACCTACGGCATCCTTTACTCCACTTGCTCCGCCCTTCAGTTTCGCTGTATAGGTAGTGTTATAAACGAGAGGTACTGTTGGTGTGAGCGTCACGGTAAAGGTACCGGAGTAATAATTGATCGTGAATGGTACCAGTTGACTGGCCGCATCGCGCAGTTCAATAGTTGAAGTAGTAAGACTGGCAGGAGACATGCCTTCACTAAAGGTGGCATTCACCGATGTATTGACATTAACAGCTGTAGTACCCTGTGCAGGTATGGCCTGTGTAACAGTGGGTGCTACCATATCCGCTTCGGTAGTAAAGTTCCAGTTATAATCAGCAGAAAGTGCATTGCCTGCATCGTCTTTTACGCCCGATGATCCTGATTTCACTTTTACATTGTATACCGCCAGGTAACCAAGATGGGCAGAAGGAGTCAGCGTAGCCGTACGTGTAACAGCATTATAACTTACTGTTGCGGGAATAAGTGTAGCCGCGTTGTCGCGCAGTTCAATACTGGTAGTACTGATACTGGCTGGCTGCATGTCTTCACTAAACACTACCTGTATAGTACTGTTGGTACTAACAGCAGTGCTGCTATTGGCAGGCAATACAGAAGTCACCTGTGGTGGTGTAAGATCAAGGAATGACTCTGTAGTAAAGCTCAGCGTATAATCGCCCGCCAGGGCATTGCCAGCCAGGTCTTTTATACCCGTGCCGACCACCACAGAATAACCAACCAGGTAACTCAGGCCCGAGGCAGGAGTTACCACAATGGTTTGCTGCGCCGCATCATAACTGATAGTTGCAGTAACAGGGAGGCCGAGTAATCCGCGGAGGCTCACTGTTGAACCACTCACGGTAGCTGCATCAAGCGGTTCAGCAAAACTGATACGTATAGGGCTGTTAATAGATACATTTGAAGCTCCCTGTGCAGGCACTGTACTTGTAACAACAGGTGGCACTACATCGGCCAGCGTAGTAAAGCTCCAGCTATAATCACTGGCCAGGGCATTGCCTGCCAGATCTTTCACTCCGGCTACACCGCTTTTCACCCCTATGGTGTAGGCCGTATTGTATTGCAACAGCGCTACAGGCGTAAGCGTAACCGTACGCGTGGCATTATTATAAGTAAGGGTAAATGGCACTGTCGTATTGCCCGAAGCTGTAAGGCTTACAGCATTCTGCAGACTGGCCTCATCGACCGGTTCAGAAAATACAATAGCCGGCAATATGTTTTGGAGTACACCGGTAGCCCCATTGGCAGGGGTAACTGTATTTACAACAGGAGCTGTTATATCCGGTTCGGCCATTGTGGTAAATGACCAACTGTAATCCCCTGCAATTCCATTGCCTGCCAGATCTTTCACTCCACCTGTACCGGACTTAATAAAGGCCGTATAAGTAGTGCTGTAGGATAATGCAGCAGCAGGTGTGATCACAATTCTTTTATTGGCCGCATCATAACCAACGACGGATACGACCAGTGTATTTGCCGCATCGCGCAGCTCAACGGAACTACTATTAATACTGGAGGCATCCAGAGCTTCGCTAGCCTGCGCGTAAGGCGCTGCATTCAGCAATACAGCCGATGCACCGTTGGCGGGCAATACACTGGTAATACTGGGTACTACCAGATCAGCGACTGTTGTAAAGCTCCAGCTATAATCGGTTGCCAATGGATTACCTGCTTCATCTTTTACACCTGCGGCCCCACCCCTGATCGTAATAGTATAGGTTGTCTGATAATTGAGTGAATCAATCGGTGTAACTACAAGCTGGTTGGTAGCAGTATTGTAGGCAATACCGGCTGCCACTAATGTACCGCCGGCATCCCGGATTTCGACAGTAGAACCGCTTACACTGGCCCCCTGCAGCGACTCACTGAAAGTAGCTGTAGCTGACAGACTAAGTGCAACACCGGTAGTTCCGGAAACAGGTGATACCTGTACAACCTGCGGAGGTGTCACATCAGCCATGGTGGTAAAACTCCAGCTGTAATCAGCCGCCAGCGCATTGCCGGCAATATCCTTAATACCGGATGCACCGCCTTTGAGTATCGCTGTGTATACAGTGCCATAATTTAATGCAACCTGAGGAGTAATAGTTACCTGCTGCGTGATAGCATTATACGCAACTGTTGCCGGCACCAGCACATTGGATGACGTACGCAATTCAACAGTACCAGCAGCCACGGTAGCAGCGGAGAGAGCTTCGCTAAAACTGGCTGTCGGTATCGCGTTCAAAGCAATATCTGTTCCACCGGCAGCCGGCGTCACGCCGGTAATTGTTGGTGGTGTATTATCGGTAATAGTAGCAAAGCTGGCAGTAAAATCAGCTGCCAGTGCATTACCTGCTACATCCTTTACACCATTGACACCACTCTTCACCGTAATCCGGTACGTGGTGGATGTGCTGAGTGTGGCGGCAGGTGTTATTGTAGCGGTCCGGCTGGCTGCATCATAGCTTACAGAGGACGGCACCAGCACACCGGCGGCAGTACGGAGCTCAATGGTTGAACTGCTTACTGACGCAATATTCATAGCCTCATTGAACGTTACCGTAGCCACAGTGCTGAGAGAAATACCTGCTGCATTATTGGCGGGAACAACACTGCTTACCTGCGGTGGTGTTACGTCAGAAACCGCTCCTGTGCTGAACATCACATCTACATAATAATTGCTCGTTTCGTAGTTTGAATTGGGGAATGCAGGTGTGGCGCCATACCTGTATACCCCATTGGGGCCATCTTCACCGCTTGCCAGGCCACGAAGCGGGCCGTTGACAATGGCAGTAGTAAAGAATGGATTGGCAATGGCATAATCGCCCGATGAGGAATGATAAGATGCCACATAAGTCGTATTGGCTGCAATACTTACAGGTGTGGTAAACAGCACCTGCTGCCAGCCCGAAGCTGATTCATTGCCCGATACTGCCTCGGCCAGTTTGGTTCCCGTACTGCTCCACAGTATGGCCGTATTGGTCCCTGTTGATCCTGCACGTTTATAAAACCTGATACCGGATATAAGACCCGCCTGCGTAGCGCGGAATTTCACACCCAGCGTGAGCGCTGTACCATCATTTCCAAATGTAGCAGGTACGGTAGCAGCACTAAACAGGCTCACACTATTGGAAAGTGTGGTGAAATAAGTTATATAATCGCTGCCCAGGGCATTACCTGCTGCATCCTTCACACCGGCAGTACCGCTTTTCACAATCACTGTATATACAGTAGCATTTACGAGACTGGCAGTCGGGGTGAGTGTGGCTGTACGCGTAGCTGCATTATAAGATACGGCAGCATTTACCAGCGCGCTGGAAGCATCACGCAGCTCAATGCTGCCCGACGAAATGGATGCATTTGCCATGGCCTCACTAAACACGATCGACACAGTAGTATTAACTGCCACCGAGCTGGCTCCGTTTGCCGGTGTGATACTGCTGACCTGTGGAGGCACAAGATCTGCTACAGAAGTAAAGGACCATACATAATCAGATGCCAGCGCATTACCTGCCGCATCTTTTACTCCTGCCGTTCCGGATTTCACTGTGGCTGTATAGCCTGTGGAATAAGCCAGCGAAGCAGAAGGTGTAAGCGTTGCCGTACGGTTAGCCGCATTATAGGTTACCGTAGCCGGCACCAGTGTATTACCCGGCCCTCTTAACTCAAATGATCCAGTGCCTACAGAAGCAGCCAGCATGTCTTCATTAAATGTTACAGTAAGCGCCGTCGTAATTGCCACGGCTCCGCTTCCATTTGCCGGTGTAACGGTACTTACTACGGGTGGCACCAGGTCGGGCTCGGCTTCTGTAGTAAAGCTCCAGGCATAAGCAGATGCCAGTGCATTGCCCGCAATATCGGTTGCACCACCTGCACCTCCTGCTACCCGCGCCGTATATACGGTAGACGCAGCAAGGGGAGCTGTTGGTATTAAAGAAGCGGTACGGTTAGCCGCATTATAGGTCACGGTAGCCGGTACGGGCACATTGGCCGCATTACGCAACTCAAAACTCGACGTTGAAAGTGATGCTGCAGCCATTGCTTCATTGAACGTAACAGTAACAGCTGAGTTTACATTTACCGTTACCGCATTAGCAGCGGGAGTTACTCCTGTAACGGTAGGTGGCACCTGGTCTGCCAGTGTGGTAAAGCTCCATGTATAATCCGCCGCCAGGGCATTGCCTGCGGCATCTTTTACTCCATTGGTACCACTCAGCACCCGTGCCGTATATACTGTCTGATAACTTAGTGCCGCCGCCGGGGTGAACGTTGCGGTACGTGTGGCGGTATTATATGTAACTGTTCCCGAAATAGTGTTGTTGGCAGCATCGCGCAGTGTGATGGAAGCTGCACTGATGCTGGCCGCCGTCATATCTTCACTGAACAGGATAGTAAGCACGGCCGATTGTGCAATGCCGGTTGCATTGGCAGCAGGCGTCACGGAAGAGACCGTAGGTGCTGTATTATCTACTACATTGGTAAATACTACATCTACAAAATAGTTACTCGATCCGTAATTGGAAGTAGGGAAGGCAGGTGTGTTGGCATAAATATAAAGCCCGTTGGCACCATCCTCTCCATTGGCAAGTCCACGCAATGGTCCGTTTACAACAGCAGCTGTAAAATAAGGGTTGCTGCTGCAGTAATCACCTGAGCTGCTATGATAAGAGACCACATAAGTGGTATTGGCCACTACGGATACCGGCGAACTGAAAAGCATTTGCTGCCAGCCTGAGCTTGTTTCATTGGCAAAAACCACTTCGGCCAGTTTTGTACCGGTGCTGCTCCAGAGTGTACCCGTATGTGTGCCGGTTGCACCTGCTCCTTTGTAATAACGTACGCCCGTCACATAACCATTCTGCGTGGCCCGGAATTTCATACCCAGTGAAACAGCGGCGCCATCATTTTCGAGGGCGATCTGGGGCACAACTGAAGGCTGAAATACACTATAAGTTCCTGCCTGTGTGCCGCCTGATACCGTTACATTAATGTTGGTAGAGGATCCCGCTGCACCAGGCACACTCATATTTCCGCTATCATCAAATCCTCTTACCCGAATATTGGCAGTACCTGAAGTAGCAGGTGTCCATGAAAAGCTCCAGCTGGTAGTACCGGTAGCTACTGTCCAGGTATTGCCACCATCAACAGAAACTTCAATGCCAGCCAACACACCTCCGGCATCAGTAGCTGTGCCGCTGATATTAATGGCTGTATTTGCGGTAACAGTAGCTCCATTGAGCGGAGAGCTGATCACGGGTACAGGTGCCTGCACATCTGTAGAAGCGGTTGCGGCCACCAGCCCCGTCATCAGCGAACCGGGCTGCACACCCATATCGGCAAACAGGTTAACGGTTGCCTGCTGCATAGCTGTACTCGCGGCCGCACTTCCCCGATCATGTATATTATCAAGTCCCCATGACCATTGCACAGTGCCGGCACCAAATACCAGCGCTCCGCTGCTGTGACGATAAAGCGATAACTTATGTGTAAGCCCACTCACGGTTGTTGACGAGAGAATAATGCGTCCGTTGGGCATTGAAGCCGGATACTGATCATAATTCCATTCATATCCCAATGTGCCGGAAGGGAATGTAGTAGTCTGGTTCGCCCCCTGCGATGCCACAGTTGTATTGCGCCAGAAACGAAGACTGCGATAAGTACCGGGTACGGTAATGGCGCCGGATACATCTGACCAGCTGATCTGGCCGGTGAGCGCATTTTCAGGTTTGCAGGCGCCGCCGGAAGGATAGGCGCAGCCTTCGCGCCACAAGCCTGTCCACTCGGTACTGGGATCACATTTTGTTCCACATACATTTTCACCCAGTGTACCTTCTTTATAACATACCAGCGTACGGTAATTATCTTCCCAGCGGGTTTTCCAGTAGACTTCATTTCCACTGAAAAAAGCCAGGTGTACACCTGAGTTTCGAGCGTTCTCCACCTTGGTTCTCTCTGCTGCCGACCAGTATTCATCATGCCCCACTGAAAGAAAAATTTTATGGGTAGACGGTGTAATCGGTGTCGCATCGCGTTCCATATCCACATCGGTAGTATAACTCACATTATATCCATTTCTTTCGAGGAAACGGATCATGGGATACTCTGCATTGAAAAGCCAGTCTTCCATGGCACCACCACCGCCGCCGCCATCGCGGGTAATAAAGGGACGATTATAACTAACCTTGGTAGCATGACCTGCCGGATAGCTGGTAGAGCCTACATACAGACTGTTGCCGCCATAGGCATTATATGCCTGCCAGGTAGCATCGGAGGTTTTAAATAAAATGGGAGAATTGGCTGCATCATCGCGTACAATAAAAACGATATGGCTTGAGCCGGTAGAGCGGGTTAAACGCGCTATATAAACGCCGGATACCGCCGTAGAAGGCACCGCCCAACTGGCAGATTCGCTCCAGTTGCTGCAATCGACAAGGCCTGTAGTGGTATTGGTATTAGGTTCGGGTTGCTTTACGCCGGTATAAGCCGTTCCCAGGGTTGTAATAAGCCGGGCTCCGTTGCCTTTATAATAACCCAGACGGTATATACGGATGGCATAGGTGCCTCCGCCAGTAACACTGATTTTAAACCGTACGGTTTGCCCTTTGTTGACACTGATGTCTGTAGCAAACCCCTGAATATTGGGATCACCGGAACCGCTGATATCCCATTCTGACTTTGGATTACCCGTCAGCGCGTTTTCTGTGACAATAGGGTTCTGGCCAATTGAATAAACGTAGTTTACAAGAAGGAGAATACATGCCAGCATGTATCCTCTCCAGTTACAGGGTAAGAGACTCCGTACCATGGATTAAATCTGTGGTTTAGTGGCGACTAATAAAAAGAATCAGAGGTGCTTAGGCCAGGAGTTCTTTAGAAAGGATATTAATTCTGGTTCGTCAACCAGGCTCTCTGCAGGAGTGTTTGCATAGAGTGGTAGTCGTACAAAGATACGTATTTGTTTTAATGTCAGTTTGGAAATGTATACACAGCTATCCTTTTTCTGTGGAAAAAGACTAAAATACCCCTATTAGGGTACAATTCTGACTACTTATTAGTCATAGGTTAATGAAAGATTGGCCGGCTTTAAAACTGCCCGCTGTCCACATCTTTTATAAACCGGATCACGCCATTCATAAAAACCTGCTGATCATCCCACATAGCCAGATGGCTGCCATTGGGGCAATAAAGATAACGGCCTTTCTGTACCTGCCTGCTTTGTGTTTCCATTGCAGCTGGATCCATAGTATCATATTTGGCTCCGATCATGAGGGTGGGAATGCGTATTTCCTTTAAGCGACCGGTGATATCCCAATTGGCCAGGCGACCTGCAATTCCAAATTCCGAGGGTCCCTGCATGAGTGTGTAAATAGTGCCATTGGCATGCTTCAGGGCGCGGTTTACGGCGTCGGGAAACTGTGGTAAACGACAGATATGTTTTGCATAAAAATCAGGCATCAGCAATTCCATATAACGCGGATTGGCAAAATCGCCCTTTGCTTCCAGTGCCCTGATCTCTGCAAGCACAGCAGGATCCATCTGTTTGGCGAGCACTTCGTTGGCATAGCGGCCATACTGCGGACAACTGGCCATCATGTTTGATACTAGCAGGGCTTTCATATTTTGCTGATACCGGAGTGCATACTCCATACCCAGAATACCGCCCCAGGAATTGCCCAGAACATAAAAATTGGTAGAATCTGCTCCAATAGCTTTTCTCACCTGATCCACCTCATCTGCAAACCGCTCAATTGTCCAAAGGCTGCTGTCCGCAGGCTGATCGCTATAGTAAGAACCAAGCTGATCATATTCATAAAACTCAAACCCCTGCTGCGGAAAAAAACTTTCGAAACATTCCATATACTCGTGCGTCATGGCCGGACCGCCATGCAAGAGGAGTATTTTGATACGTGGATTGTTGCCAAACCGTTTGGTCCATACATTGAAATTACCGACCGGAGTTTTTATCGGGATCAGCCGCACTCCTCCTGCCTGCACACCTGTATCACCATAATTGAAATATGCTGCTACGCTCATAGCAGTTGTCTGATTGTTTACTTTTTCCCTGCAGGAAAAAGTAATGAAGGCCAGAACAGCCAGCAGCAGGACAGAACGATTCATAACAAAGTATTTGGTACAGAAAAGATAGGCATTAAATAATTATCTTGCCGGCCAACAATCTGAAAAACATGAGAACGCTGGCTGCCTGTGGGATGTTGCTGCTGATCATTTTCAGCAGCTGCGGTTCCCGTCAAAAAATTGACCTGCTCATTATTAACGGTACTGTGTATACAGTAGACTCTGCCTTCAGTACTACCGAAGCTGTGGCCATTCGTGACGGTAAAATTGTAGCCACCGGCACAACAGCTGACCTTCAGCAACAATACGAAGCCCGGGAAACAATGGATGCCAAAGGTCAATTTCTATACCCCGGCTTTATCGATGCACATGCACACTTTGTGGGTTATGGCATCGGGTTGCAGACAGCCGATCTTACCGGCACCAATAGCTGGGAAGAAATACTCACCCGTCTCCGCGAATTTGCAACAACGCAGCCCACTGGCTGGCTTATTGGCCGGGGTTGGGATCAAAACGACTGGGCAGTAAAAGAGTTTCCCGACAATAAACAACTAAATACACTTTTTCCCGACCGGCCCGTATTACTTACACGGGTTGACGGCCATGCCGCCGTTGCCAACCAGCAAGCGCTGGATATGGCAGGAGTAAAACCCGGCTTTAAACTTACCGGAGGTGAGGTGGAAGTACGCAATGGCCAGCTTACCGGCATACTGGTCGACAATGCAGTAGACCTGGTCAGCACACATATCCCTGCTATGGATGCAAGCAGTTATCGCGAAGCACTGCTCGATGCCCAGCGTAATTGTTTTGCGATGGGACTGACTACTATCGACGATTGTGGACTCAGCTATAAAGATGTGGAAGCTATTGACGGATTACAGAAGGACGGTGCATTGAAAATGCGTCTGTATGTAATGCTGAGCGATGCAAAGGAAAATTTTGATTATCTCGATAAAAAAAAGATCATCAAAACAGACCGGTTGCATGTGCGCTCATTTAAAGTATATGGAGACGGAGCACTGGGATCCAGAGGCGCCTGCCTGCTGCAGCCCTACTCCGATAAACCCGGCCACTATGGTTTTCTGCTGAGTCGACCCGAGCATTTTGACTCGGTGGCCAACTGGATCGCCCAGCGCGATTTTCAGATGTGCACCCATGCTATTGGTGACAGTGGCAACCGGACCATACTGCACACCTATGGTAAATACCTGAAAGGCAAAAATGACCGTCGCTGGCGTATTGAACATGCCCAGGTAGTAGCGCCTGAAGATTTTTCACTTTTTGCCCAATGGTCGGTGATACCATCTGTGCAACCCACCCATGCCACCTCGGATATGTACTGGGCAGGCGACCGGTTGGGCACACAACGGGTAAAAGGAGCTTATGCTTATAAACAATTGCTGCAACAAAATGGCTGGATGCCCTTAGGGACCGATTTTCCGGTCGAAGATATTTCTCCATTCAAAACATTTTATGCAGCTGTGGTGCGGAAAGATGCCAAAGGCTGGCCCGACAATGGGTTTCAACCCGAAAATGCACTCACCCGCGAAGAAGCGCTGCGCGGTATGACCATCTGGGCCGCCAAAGCCAATTTTGAAGAAACAGAAAAAGGCAGTATTGAAGCAGGCAAATGGGCCGATCTGGTTATTCTCGATCAGGATCTGCTGAAAGCCGACGCCGGAAAACTGCTCAGCATACGCCCAACAGCCACTTTTGTAGGCGGAGAAAAAGTTTATGAAAAGAAATAAGGCCTCTATGTCTATCAGTTTGAAGATCATAGCCTGCCGGGCCAAAGCCGCTACCAGCTTGGCTGCCCTACCAAAATGTCTTAAATTTGCACGATGATTAGTAGCGAAAACCGACCCATTCGCATTGCAATACTTGACCTCTACGAAGGCCACGCCAATCAGGGTATGCGCTGTATAAGACAGATCATCCAGGATTGGGCGCTGAAACAGGATTTGCAGGTGCAATGCAGGGAATTTGAAGTACGTCTGCGCCAGGAACTTCCCGACACCTCCTACGACATCTATATTAGTAGCGGAGGCCCCGGCGACCCACTCAGCACCCGTTTCGATGACTGGGATATTGCCTGGTGCCGCTGGCTCAACGATATGCTCCGCTGGAACAGCAACCCTTCCAACACCGACAAAAAACATATTTTCTTTATCTGCCACTCCTTCCAGCTTGCCAGCCGTTATTTCAACGCAGGCCTGGTATGTAAACGCAAGTCTACCGCATTCGGCGTATTCCCTGTACACATGCTCGAAGCCGGACAACAGGAAGAAGTATTTGAAGGATTACGCGATCCTTTTTATGCAGTTGACAGCCGCGATTACCAGGTCATACAACCCAATCACGAATTGCTGCGTAAAGCAGGCGGCCGCATTCTTTGTATCGAAAAAATGCGCGCACACGTACCTTATGAACGGGCGGTAATGGGCATACGCTTCAATGACCATATGATCGGCACACAGTTTCATCCCGAAGCCGATGCCCAGGGTATGAGCATGTATCTGCGTACAGAAGAAAAAAGAAAAACCGTTATAGAAAGTCACGGCGAAGAGAAACTCAACAGCATGCTGGAGCAACTCGAAGACCCCGACAAAATACGCTGGACTTATTCGACTATACTCCCCAACTTCCTTACCCAGGCAGTAGGCCGCCATGAGATGGCAATGGTATAATTCATTTTTTCTAAATGATTATAAAAGAGGCTGTCTCAAAAGTATGAGGCAGCCTCTTTTTATTCGGGTACCTGATTGAGACTGGCAGGCGTTTAAGCGATTCTCAGGGCCTTCGTTTATTACTGATACAACCTCTTTTTCGTGTGTCACTTTTTACAAAGCAGGTAAAAAATCAATTCACTTACTACTGATTCATCCGATCACCACGGGCGCCCGGCGAAATGCTGCACATGCACTGTTAAATGTTATACCAGAAGAATGTTTACTTCATCCCACGTTTTGCCTGCACTACCGGCGTTACAATTTGATTCACCTGCTACAGCGATTTTTTAAGCACACCATAGCCAGCCGCTTTCCATTTGGCTACAACAGCATACTGCCGTAACTTCCCCTTTACTAAAAATTACCTACTGAATGATTCCCCATATACGGCAACAATTCAATCAGGATTTTACGTCCCACCGGTACCAGGCTTTTCTGGAAGAACTGAACAGCGCCCATCCGGGTGCTATTGAGTTCCGGGTAGCCGAAACAGCTGTATTTGTTCCCAAAATTTTTAAACACAAACTGCTGGATGCCTGTGAGCGTATCGTAGATATCATTACCGATCCTTCTTTTATCAGTAAGACCGATAAGGCTATACCGGCAAATCTGAATGTGCCGGGTAATATAGGCCATAGCCAGTTTATTGCATTCGACTTTGGTATTTGTGTAAATGAGGACGGAACGTATGAACCTCAACTGATAGAAATGCAGGGATTTCCGTCGCTGTTTGCCTACGAAATATTGCTCGATGATGTATTCCGTAATCATTTTACGGTGCCCGATTCCTTTGCGGCCTATCTGGGCAACCACACGAAAGAAAGCTATATTAAAGAACTCAAAAACATCATTCTGGGCAAACATACTCCCGAGCATGTAATACTGCTGGAAATTTTTCCGCATCAGCAAAAAACCCGGATTGATTTTTACTGTACGCAAGACTACGTCGGCATCCAGCCCGTATGTATAACAGAATTGATCAGGGAAGGGAAAAAACTGTTTTACCTCCGCAACGGAGAAAAGACGCCTGTTCACCGCATCTACAACCGCGTAATATTTGATGACCTGTTTCAGCAACCGGCAGATGTACAGGAAAAAGGAAAAATCTTTTTCGAAGATCTGGATGTGGAATGGGTACCCCACCCCTCCTGGTTTTATCGCATCAGCAAGTATACATTGCCATTTATCCGGCATCCTTATGTACCATCTACCTTCTTCCTTAATGAAATAACACAACTACCTGCCGACCTGGAAAACTATGTATTAAAACCGCTTTTCTCCTTTGCCGGTCAGGGTGTGATCATTGATGTAACGGAAGAAGATATAAAAGCCGTGAAGGATCCCGAAAACTGGATTCTGCAACGCAAAGTAAAATATGCCGACATTATTGAAACGCCTGATGTTCCTGCCAAGGCAGAGATCCGGATTTTTTATTTCTGGAAAGAGGGCGATGCGCGCCCACATCCGGCCAATAACCTGGCCCGC
Source organism: Chitinophagaceae bacterium (assembly GCA_017998385.1). Lineage (GTDB taxonomy): Bacteria > Bacteroidota > Bacteroidia > Chitinophagales > Chitinophagaceae > CAYMZZ01. The sequence continues at coordinate 20,247 of JAGODE010000029.1, forward strand.
CTCAGCAAAGGCAAGATGATTGGTGTTCGATACAACAAGGATAAGGAATGGGTAGGCGGCAGTCTTTGTTATTTTGAAAAAGACTAACCTGTTTTATTTTTACACCACAGCAACCGATTTTTATTTATGCCTTTACTTACCGATAACCCGGGCCGCCAACTGGCACCCGGACTCACAGGACACTATGTACATGGCCAGCAAATGACACTGGGCGTAGTGGAGATCGAAGCCGGCAGCCAGCTTGCTGCCCATCAGCATCCGCATGAGCAGATCACTTATATCCTCGAAGGCGAACTGGATATGAAGATTGGCGACGAGCAGGTAACGCTTACTGCCGGCATGTGTTATGTCATACCTTCCAACACACTGCATGGCGCCGTAGCAAAAGTTAACTGCCGTGTGCTGGATGTTTTTGCACCAGTTCGCGAAGATTATCGCTGACCAGCAGGGAGTCCTGCCAGTATCTTCTCTATAGCTGCCTTATCATCATAAGCAAGAATTTTTCCATCGGGACCAATGAGTATATAGCTGGGGCGGCCATATACTCCATAGTTTTTTATCATTTTTTCATCGGCCAGCAGGTTACGATAATTTAATTGATTGGCTTTTACGATACGTCTTATACCGGCTTCGTTTTCTGAAGTGATACCAAGCAGTTCGACGCCTGCACTACGATATTTTTCAGCTTTCTGCTTTAGTTCAGGAATGGCCAGTATGCAGGCGCCGCACCACAGCTCCCAGAAATCAAGCAGTACATACTTTCCTCGCAGCGAACGCAGGCTTACCTCCTGCCCATTCATATCCGGATAAGTAAAGTCCGGTGCCGGTTTGCCTACCCACTCAGAAACAGGTGCTGCCAACACTGATCTGCCAGGCCGTTGATAGGCTTTTACCGTATATCCTTCATGTATATCCTGAAGCAACAGCCCTTTTTCTACCGAAGCCCTGTCGTCATTAAACTGATCAAACTGCCAGTATTCCTTATGCACTGTGCCATTCCACCAGGTAATTCTGTTTGTAGAGACCGGTAAATAATTATCCTTATCAATCTGCACGAGCAATTGAGAGCTGGCGCCCATTTTATTGGCCGGATAATTAAACGTGATGGTCCAGTATTGCTTTGTTGATTCAATCTGTATGCCTGGCATGGAATAATAAGGGTTCTGACTGGTTAGATATGCCAACGGACGAGGCTGAAACCAAAGCGTGCGGGTAGCACTTGCCGATGACCGGGCCTTTGCCGGATGATTATCGCTATCAGCAAACTTTTTCAAATCAAACAACAGAACTTCTTTTCCCTTATGCAGGATTTCGGTAACACCGCCTACATCGTGATAATAATCATGCGCCCCATTGGCATTGGTACCCCTGATATGAAAATAATAGCCATAAAAGCTATCTGCAGGCTCACGATGCAACCAGACAGTTGCTTCCGCCAGCGAAACAGAATCATCAAGATCGGCGACAACATAACGCATACGCGCGTGAAAAGAAAAGAAAGACCGCTGCTGCATGGCAGATTCCATCTTCTGTAATACCCGCAGCGCTGATGCAGGTTCCGTTTGACGGGCAGAGGCCTGGATACAACCTAACAGGCTGAGCACTATGAATCCAAAGAGTTTTGCCATCTTTTTTCTCAAAAATATCCAGCTATCAACTCTTCGAAAGACCGATTCGATGTAAAGAGTGTAATTTTCGTCCCAACCCGGTTGTCGCATCTCTACATCGAATAATGGCGGGAATTGGTCGAAAAAACAGTTATTCCTGTATTCGTTCCTACATTTTTACACCTGCATGAATACTCCATCTGTACATACTGCCAAACCCTGGCTAAGCTGGCAGGAAGCCTTGTTTTTCCTCATCTACTTTGCCCTTATGCCCTCCCTGAGTGCGCTGCAATACGCCAGCGACTTCAACGAAAAGGATTTGCTGCTGGCAACAGTCATTTATTTTGGCATGGCCGGTTTAAACACTATCATTGCCTATCTTTTTTACTACAAGTTTATTATTCCCCGTTTTCTTTTTACCCGCAGGTACGGTTTGTTTATTGTTGCCCTCGTTGCATTTATTATAGCATTTGATTTCTACATCCGTTTTGCAAATGACTGGCTGATATCCAAAATGAGTTTTCTTCCGGCAGATGTAACCAAACTTGCGGCCAATGCATTCAGGCGTGAGCGCAACGGGCCGCGTCAAAGTATTTCTCTCACACTCATGCACCTGCTGGCGGTAACGGCCGTTGCCTATTTTGTACGTATGCGACAGAAAGACCGGGAGATACAACAACTGCGCGAGCAGCAGTTGCACCTGGAACTGGATGCACTGAAAGCACAAATGCATCCTCATTTTTTCTTTAACACACTTAATAATATCTATTCGCTCGCACTGCAGCAATCGCTGCAGACAGCACCCGTAGTACAAAAGCTGGCCAGCCTCATGCGCTATATTCTTTACGAAACCAATCAGCCCCGTGTCACGTTAACCAAAGAAATTGATTTTATCCGTGATTATATTGAACTGGAAAAGATTCGGCATGACACCAATAAACAGATCAGTTTTTTGTTTCAGGGCAATGCAACCGGCTACCGGGTACCGCCACTGCTTTTGCTGCCATTTGTTGAAAACGCGTTCAAACACGGGCTGGATCAGGAAACAGGAAATGGCTGGATCGACATCGCCATACTTATAAAAAAAGATCAGCTCAACCTGCAGGTCAGCAATAGTTTGCCTGCGGACTTGGACAGCACTACAACTGGTGTGGGATTGCAAAACGTGCGTAAGCGGCTGGAGCTTTTATTTCCTGATGCGCATCAACTGGATATAGAAAAAAAGAAAGGCGAATTCCGTATCCTGTTAAATTTACAGCTATCATGACCCTGAGTTGCCTGATCATAGACGACGAACCCCTGGCGCGGCAGGTATTGCAGCATTATATACAGCGTATGCCGGAACTGAAACTGATTGCAGCCTGTGCACATGTGGCGGAAGCAATCGGTGTACTGGCCCATGAACCGGCCGATCTGTTATTTCTTGATATCAAAATGCCCCGTATTTCGGGTATTGATTTTATCCGTTCGCTGGCTCACCCTCCTGCCGTTATTTTCACCACTGCCTATTCGGAGCATGCAGCCGCCAGCTACGATCTCAATGCAGTTGACTACCTCCTCAAACCATTTACTTTCGACAGATTTGAAATGGCTGTTTCCAAAGCGCTCCGGCGTCAGTTGCAGCAACAGGTAACTGCTGCTCCTGCTTCTCTACTGATCAAGTCGGGAAAACACCTCATAAAACTGCCTCATACCGATATTCAATATGTTGAATCGCGAAAAGATTATCTGCGTTTTGTTACCAGCCGGCAAGTTTATCTTTCTTACATGACCATGAAACACCTGCTCACCCTGCTGCCCGAGGAACAGTTTAAACGCATTCATCGCTCCTATCTTATCAATACTGCTGCCATACAGCAATACACCCGCCATGAAGTAACGATTGAGCATAAAAAAATTCCTGTGGGCGACAGCTACCGGGATATGTGGTATCTATGGATACAAAAAAACTATCCGGAGAAATAAGAATCCATAAACAGTACTGGCCACAACGCAGAGAGGTCCGCGATGCGGACCTCTCTGTTATAATGACATAAAATGCATGCTTAATCCTTAAAGTTCTTCTTCAGCTCCATCAGTTTTGCCTGAAACGGATTCAGTGGTTCCGGTTTACGACTGGCCGCAGGTTTACCTGCACCGGATTTACCAGGCTTGCGGTCAGCTGCTGACTTATCCGTAGCATTATCTTTCAGCGAAAGAGAAATACGCTTGCGGGCAGTATCTACTTCCAGTACGGTAGCCATTACTTTTTGTCCCAGTTTCACGGCTTCATTCGGATCGCTGATATACCGGTTACTCAGGTGCGAGATATGCACAAGCCCATCCTGTTTTACACCTACATCTACGAAAGCACCGAAATTGGTGATATTGGTAACAATACCCGGCACACGCATACCGGGTTTCAGGTCGTCCATAGTGCTGATGCCTTCGGCAAAACGAAATTCTTCGATGGGTGAGCGGGGATCACGTCCCGGTTTTTCCAGTTCTTTCAGGATATCCTCGATAGTAAACTGGCCAACTGTTTCTGACACAAAATCCCTTGCTTTGATTTGCTTGCGCACTTCGGGATTGCTGATGAGCTCGGCAATGCTGCAATTGGCTTTAGCCGCCATTTCCTCCACTACATGATAGCTTTCGGGGTGTACCGCTGAGTTGTCGAGCGGATTAGCTGCACCGGTTACCCGCAAAAAGCCGGCACTCTGTTCAAAGGCTTTTGGCCCCAGCATAGATACTTTCTTCAACTCTTCGCGGCTTTTGAATCCACCATTCTTTGTACGATACTCCACAATATTCTTTGCCACGGTAGCACTCAAACCCGATACATACATCAGCAGGTGTTTGCTGGCCGTATTCAAATCTACTCCCACATAGTTAACACAACTTTCCACCACCTGATCAAGCGATTCTTTTAACCTGTTCTGGTTCACATCATGCTGGTATTGTCCTACACCGATGCTCTTGGCATCGATTTTTACCAGCTCACTCAGCGGATCGAGGAGGCGGCGTCCAATACTGATGGCGCCACGTACCGTCACATCTTCATCAGGAAACTCTTCACGCGCCACTTCGCTGGCAGAGTAAATAGATGCGCCACTTTCGTTTACCATAAACACCGATACCGGCTTGCCAAAATCAATACCACGTACCAGTTGTTCTGTTTCTTTACTGGCGGTACCATTACCATAGCCAATTGCTTCTATATCGTAGCGTGCCACCAGCTCTTTAATGGTTTGAGTAGCGCCATTCCAGTCATTTTGCGGAGCATGAGGGAAAATAGTCTGATACTTCAGGAATGTACCGTGCTCGTCAAGACAAACTACTTTGCAACCCGTACGGTAACCGGGGTCAATAGCCATCACGCGTTTATGCCCCAATGGTGAAGCCAGCAGCAGCTGACGCAGATTTTCTGCAAATACCCTGATCGCCTCTTCGTCTGCTCTTGTCTTGCTGGCCATACGAAACTCTGTTTCGATAGAAGACTTTAACAGACGGCTAAATGAATCTTCAATGGCAATGGCCACCTGCTGTGCTGCCGGGCCGCTGCTTTTAATAAATTTCCGTTTCAGCTCTTCCACGGCAGCTTCTTTCTCAATGCCGATATCCATAATCAGGAAGCCCTCTTTTTCACCGCGTCTGATAGCCAGAATACGGTGCGAAGGACTATCGGCCAGTGGTTCACTGAATTCGAAATAATCACGATACTTCTGTGCATCCGGTTCTTCCTTCTTAGAGGTGAGTACACGGGAAGAAAGCACTGATTCTTCGGTAAACAGTTTACGCACGGTATTACGCGCCGTTTCGTTTTCGGCCACCCACTCTGCGATGATATCACGTGCACCCTGCAATGCTTCCGCTGTATCTTTTACCTGCTCATTGACAAAACGCGCCGCTTCGGCATCTACCTCCTGCAACTCCTGGTCAAAAAGCTGGCGGGCCAGTGGCTCCAGTCCTTTTTCGATCGCTACAGACGCTTTAGTCTTACGTTTGGGCTTATAAGGCAGGTAAATATCCTCGAGCTCAGTAGCATTCAGACAATCTTCAATGCGCTTTTTGAGCTCAGGAGTCATTTTCCCTGCTTCCTCAATCGTTTTTACGATGGTTTCTTTCCGTTTTTCCAGCTCAGCAAAATATTTGAGCTGATCGATCACACTGGCAATAGCCACCTCATCGAGGTTGCCGGTTGCCTCTTTACGGTACCGGGCAATAAACGGGATCGTCGATCCTTCTGCATGCAGATCGTGGATATTATTGATCTGCTTCATGGTAAGCGACAAAGTGCCCGCAATCTGCTGTAAATATTTTAGCTCCATAGGTTCATGTTTTGGGGGAGCAAATGTAACGGTAGCACTAAAACAAAAAAATTTGTTTTTACTGACGGAATCTGGTAAATCAGAAATCCCTGCCTTCCCCGGGAATACCGAAAAAAGCGGTAGCAACAGCGTTCAGATTTTCAGCCTGATTCAGCCCCTGTTGAAACCCTTTATCTGCGGTCATCTGCGTTTTCTGCGGGCAAAATTTCCCGCCGATGGCACAGATTTACACAGATAAACACTTCCCGGCCTTTCACTCTAATCACTGACAGAAAACATACGGTTCTTTACTCCTCAGCTGCATTCTTCAGCTGCGACAGTGCCGGGTAAGGATTACGGATAATGATCTTTTTCCCTTCCAACTGTACTTCTTTGCTACTGATCTCCACCTGGCCGCCCTGGCGTGCACCTGTCTCTACCGCCAGCAGACGAAACCGGCCGGCACTTTCTTCCTGCAAAACATATTCTGTATTACCATACCGCACAACAGCCTCATCGGGTACCACCAGTGCATTTACATTATTGACCATGATGCGGGCATTCAGAAACATACCGGGAAGCAGGCGATCCGGTTGTTTTTCAAAATGACAATGTACCAGCGCGCTGCGATCGGCATCTACATTGCGGGTCACCAGCAACACCTCGCACTCATACTCCCTGTCTGGCTCATCCACAAAAGTGACCATTACCTGCTGATGAGGTTTTACACGGGCGATATCTTTTTCAAAAACCGTCAGTGCCGCATGCATATCGTCGGGATTGATCAGTTCAAAAAGTACATCGGCCGGATTCACATATTTACCAATATTCACATTTACTTTCGACACAAACCCGTTGATAGGCGAGTAAACAGGTACGCTTCGCGAAATACTGTTTTCGGTAAGCTTATCGGGGTTCATGCCAATCAACCGCAGCTTTTCACCCAGCCCTCTTACCAGCACTTTCTGGGCGGTATGATCTGCCTGCGCCTGCTGGTATACCTTATCGGCGTTTACTTTGTTTTCGTTCAGCATTCGCTGCCGGGCAAGGTCCTGCTCGAGGTATACCAGTCTTGCCTGGGCCATCAGGTAATCCTGTTGCAGCTGCACCAGTGCAGGGTCTTCCATAATGGCAATTACTTCGCCACGGTTTACATGCATACCCGGCAGCAGTTTAGATGTCTTAAGATATCCACCCAGCGGAAAACTGACAGATACGATATTCTGCGGCGGTACATCCACCATACCATTCACCTTCAGTTCTGCATTGATTGTTTTCTTCTCAACAATACCGGTTTCAATGCCGGCGGTGGAAAGCTGTGCGGGAGTCAGCTGCACAACGTCTGCCTGTACTTCTTCTTTTGCAGGTTCCTTTTTGGGTGCTGATCCGCAGGCCAGCAAAACCGTGGTGAGTATACTAAAAATGATCGTTTTCATTGTTTTTCTTTTCCTGTTAAGTATTCAATTTCTACCAGGGTATCGTTATACCCTTTCAATGCATCGGCATAACCGAGCTGAATAGTGGCTGCATTATTCATGAGTAATACCC
>JAGODE010000030.1 GCA_017998385.1 Chitinophagaceae bacterium
CTTTTGCTGTAGATACTCTCCATTTTCTTGTCGTTATTCTCGTACGCCACGTTCGTAATTTTTACAGATTAATAAAATGCTTAAAGTTTAAGGAGTTACAAATATAGAGATGTTTTTGAAACAGCCAAAAGTGATGCGATTTTACTTAAAATACGTGAGCTGTATGGGAAAATGATGAAGGAGAACAGCTGTTAGCCGCCGGGTTCCATTTCCTGCTGCCGGGCATAGAGGCTGGCATAATAACCGCCGGCGGCCAGCAATTCTGCATGGCGTCCTTCTTCTACTATTTCCCCATCTTCCAGCACCACAATGCGGTCAAATTCAAGCAGGGAAAATATACGGTGTGTAATGATGATGGCGGTCTTACCACGCAGATACTCATTGAGATTACTGATGATGGCATGCTCGGTACGGGCATCTACAGCGCTGAGGCAGTCATCAAAAACCACCATGGCGGGTTGTTTGATCAGTGCCCGGGCTATTGAAATACGTTGTTTTTGTCCGCCGCTCAGCGTCACCCCGCGCTCGCCGATCATAGTCTGGTACCCTTCGGCAAATCCCAGGATATCAGTATGTACACAAGCCATTTGTGCCGCCTGCTCCACGGCCTCCTGGCTGGCTTTCCCGAGGCCAAAAGCTATGTTGTTGGCCACAGTATCGCTGAAAAGAAACACATCCTGCGGTACATAACTGAGTTGCTCCCGCAGTTGCTGCAAATCGAGCTGCCGGATGTCGTGTCCGTCAACAAGTACACGTCCCTGCTGCGGATCCATCATCCGCAGTAATACCTGGGCCACGGTGGTTTTACCACTGCCGGTACGGCCCACTATGGCCACTTTTTCGCCTTTGCGGATATGCAGATCGAAATCTTTCAGGGCTACAATACCGGTATCGGGATAAGTATAACTCACCGTTTCAAAACGGATATCGCCCTGCACCTGGTGCGTAAGCGGCTTCGCCGGATTAGTAATGGCGGGTTCGGTATCCAGAAATTCATTGATCCGTTTCTGCGAAGCAGCGGCCCGCTGTATCATACTGGCCGTAAGTCCGATGGCACTCACAGGAAAGGTGAGCATATTCACATACATCACAAACTCCACAATGGTATCCATGCGCACTCCATGTTCATCGTTGATATAATAGAGCCCCCCGATCATAATAGTGAGCAAGGTGCTGAGCCCTATCAGCAGAGTGATAGCAGGAAAATAAACAGCTTCCACTTTAGCCAGCGAAATGGCATTGGCCCGATAGGTCTCACTGTTTTTAGTAAAAAAACCGAGCATGGCTTTTTCCTGCACAAAAGATTTGATGACACGGATACCGGAGTAAGACTCCTGTGCATTGGTGGTCAGATCAGATAAAGATTCCTGGATACGTTCACTACGCTTATGGATCGTATTATTGACATAATAAATCGCAATGGCCAGTATAGGTAATGGCGCCAGGGTATAGAGGGTAAGCAGCGGATCGCGCCTTAACATAAAGAATACGCAAAGCGAAATTACTGCCACCAGGTTCACGAGATACATGATGGCGGGACCGGTAAACATACGCACCCGGCTCACATCCTCTGCAATGCGGTTCATGAGGTCACCCGTGCTGTGCCGTTTAAAGAAAACAGCATCGAGCCGCTGATAATGATCATAAATCTCATTCTTCTGATCAAATTCAATATGACGGCTCATAACAATAATAGTCTGCCGCATCAGAAACAGGAAGAACCCACGGATAAGAGCCAGCAACAGAATCACAATACCACAAACCGCCATCACCCGCTCCCAGGAAAAACCACTGCTGTTGAGCCAGTGAATAAACCGGTCTACCAGTACATCATAATCGGGACCCGTTTGCCGCGGCGTGTAGCCGGGCAATTGTAATACACGCTGCACATAATCGATCACATACCCGGTTATCTGTGGAGTCAGTACGCTGAAATAGTTCGACAGGAAAATAAAAAGGACACCGATGGATAACCGGACCCTGTACTTCCAGAAATATTTATTAATGGCGCGTAAATGCTTCATTGGGGCTGCAAGGTAGTAAATAAGGTCGTAGAAGGAAGGTTAAAATGGTTAGGGGTAGAAGGTGAAAGGTAAAGGGTGATAAGTTATAAGTTTTAGGTTATAGGTTGTATGTATTTGATCTTACAGCCAGTGCCCGATAAACTTAAACTTAAACTAATCGTACAGCTTTGAACCCTTAATATTTTCCCGGCAATGGCTTCCGCATTGAAAAGAAGACTTGCCAGGAAAATAGTTGATCCGGCTGGATCAATCCCTGTCAAATCACCTTCGCCCCTATTCCCTCTACCCTATACCTTCCACCTTCCCTTACCTGCCGCTGGTCAGAAAACGGGCACGCCCCTGCGGCGTTACTACATAATATAATCCCGGCGCAAAGGCCCCCAACCTGATCTGAATAATATCACCTGCACTGCTGCTCAGCACACAACTGGAAGTTACATCTGCTCCCATTGCATTAATGATGCGTATGCCGCGGGTGTTTTGTCCGGCACCTTCGACATACAGCACACCCTTTGCCGGATTGGGATATACCTGCAACCTGGTTATATTATGATCCGGCATTAATTTCCTGATCATGGAATAGCTGACTGTTTTATCCTTATCAATCATCCTTAGCCGGTAATAGGCAAGGCTTTTCAACGGCTGGTTATCCAGGTAACTATAGCTTTTTAGCGAACTGGACTCTCCATCTATATCCACCTGACCCAACACTCCCCAGTTTTGCCCGTCTGCAGACCGTTGGATCTCATAATAATCGCTGTTCTTTTCAGATACCGATTGCCAGAGAAGCTGTACCGCTTTACTATTGTTTGTGAACCTGGCCTGGAAGGACACCAGCGAAACGGGTAGCACAAGTATTGCGCCGGTTGAGCGCCATTTGGCATAAAGCGTGAGATTAGCGCCCGAACTGCCGGTATAAGTACTGATACCAGGTGTATAATCGGTACCCGAACCGTTTTCCAGCGTATTCCACCCATCGAAAATAAAATTGTTTTTGGTGAGGTTGCCCGAATTGTCAGCCACGGTAGTCGTTGTACCACTGCCATGACTGCTGATCGCAGGGGTCGCACCTCCTGTATTTCCATTGCCCAGATAAATAATGCTGTAGTTTGTAGTTGAGGTGAAACCAGGTGTCAGGTTGGTATTCACCGTTGGAACAATAGTAAGCGGGTTGCCTGTTACAGTGGTTGTACCAGCTGCCGAACTGGAGTCTTTAGTCCAGTTAGAAAAAGCATAACCGGTATTGGGCAGGGCGGTGACCGTAATGGGTGTGCCGGATGGATACACATCGCCATATACAGAGCCGCCGCTCACCGTACCACTGGATGAGTAACGCACCGTAAGGATAATGTAATTATCAACGGTTCTTTCCAACGCACCTGCTCCCGGAATGGCCGCCCGGTTAAGATTGGTTTGGTCAATAGCGATTTCCATACCAGCGGTAGTGGTTCCCGTCACATTAGTCCAGGTGCCGGTGGTCATACTCCTGTAAGCAAGTGCCGGAGATCCACCGCCATCCGTAAAACGTGTATTACAACCCTTACCCAGCGCATAGCTGCCCGTTTTTAATGTAGGTACACGCTGACCATTAATGTTAACCAGCAATGGTTGAAAAACCTTTCCTGTCCCCTGTATTTGCCCGTTTCCATTCATCACCCCTGTGAGGGAGCCTCCGGTAAACAAATCATTCGTAGCGCCATCACCTGCCAGCAAGTGCGCATTGTTTCCTTCAACATAACTCAATACACCGCTACTGGGTGAGCCCGAAAAAGTAAGTGTGGTATTACTCATGTAAGTGCAATAATACAGACTCGCTGTTCCGGCCACAACATTTACATCATTGATGGTATAACTGCTGGCCGTATAACCTCCGGTTGTATAGTAGTTGTAGGCAAAAAGGCAGTTGATGGCTACCAGGTTGCGTCCAGACAAACCGGTATTATCCTGGTAGATCGCTCCGCCAGGGTATGCTAGGGATATATTGCCGGTAAAACTGGAATTTATAAGATAGGCATATCCGCCATAGTTGTTGATGGCACCTGCCCCTCCGCCACACTGATTGTTGGAAAAACTACTGTTATGAATATAAAGAATACCACTACTATGGTTTTCAATACCACCTCCCCCATTGGTGGTCGATGTTCGGTTTTCCGTCACAGTAGAACGATCCATATAGAGAGTGCCTGACTGGTTATAGATGCCTCCGCCATAACGGCCAATATTGCGGGTAATATAACTTTTGCTGATATAGCAGGTGCCTGCGTTATATAAACCGCCGCCACCTGCAGAACTCTCCGAATTCGAAATAACCGAGCTGTTAAATTTCACCGTAGTAGCCGCAGCAACCGCAACAGCGCCACCACTGCTGCTAAGAATTCCTCCTTTTATTGTAAGGTTATTGAATACGATCGTTTTGCTGCCGGAACAGTTGAATACCCGATAAGTAGAAGGAGAAGTGTTCCTTACACCCGCATCATTCAATGCCGGTTTTGTAACACTTATAGTATAACCATTTCCCTCAAAGACAAGTGATTTGGAAACAGCCAGTTCAGCAGTTACTACAATACTGGCTGTGAAACTAAGCGTATCTCCATCAACGGAAGCGGTGTATTGCGAAGTGAGTGTGGCCGCACTGTTGACTGTTCGTTTTGTTGCCAGCACCTGGGTACTGACCATCACACACAATCCCGATAAAAAGAGTAAATGTTTTTTCATGATCCGGTTGGATTTAATGGTTAATGACTCAAGAACATTAATTTATCCGGAATATTTTATTCCCTCATAACAGCCCCGTACTTCCAAAAGGCGTAACATACATAACAGATCAAGTCGCTGTAAATCGCTCCTGTAAAGGGTTTGAAGAATGCAGAAAAAAAGGAGGATAAGTGTATCTGCTTAGTTTATTTCTTGATAATTCTGACCGTAAATTTTAGGGAAAACAAAAGCCAGGGTATATTGATAAAAAGTTTCGACTCATCTTTTATCCCCTTTACCATGTACCATTTACCCTAAATGTACCGAATGCCGGCAGGTTGATCGTTACCGGTCGTGTAAATGACCGCCCGCATTGCCGTTGATAATTATAAATACTGCCAGTGTGCTGATTTTCCTTATTTTCAACACCTTCAATTCACATCAACATGAGAAAGGCACTATTTAGCAGCATGCTGGCCCTGGGCATCAGCTCGCTGCATGCACAAACCAACCCTGCATGGGAAAGCATTTTCCAGCGCATCAACACAGAAGTACAGGCAAATTCCAAAGTATACAGCACACTGCAGGATGCCACCAGCACAATCGGCCACCGGCTTACCGGCTCCGCCAATGGCGCAAAAGCAGAAGCCTATGCCTACAACCTGCTCAAAAGTTATGGCTTCACGGACGTAAAATATCAACCATTTGAAGTAGAAAGCTGGTCAAGAGGTACGCTGGCTGTCAGTGTCGGCAGCAGCACCACGGCACTGGAAACCGTCAAATCCGTTTCGCTGGCACATTCTCCCGTTAAAGTTGATCTTACGGCAGAACTGGTAGATATGGGCAATGGTCTCGACAGCGATTACCTGGCACGTCCCGGTGTTGCCAAAGACAAAATCGTTCTGGTATATCTCGGCACCCTGCCGGGCACACAGGGCCGCAGTCTGCATCGTTCCGAAAAAACGGCCATCGCTATTAAATATGGTGCCAAAGGCATCATTGTTATCAATACAGTAGACGGTGGCACCCTGCTTACAGGTACCGCTTCCGTGACGGGAAAATTAATCCCCATCCCCGCTGTCTGTATCGGCAGGGAAGATGGCATGCGGTTAAAAGAGCAGCTGAAGAGCGGCTCACTTTTCAGCCGTATCAATATGACCAATTTTTCGGGCATGATCAAAGCGCGAAATGTTATCGCCACCATCAAAGGCAGTAGCCTGCCCAACGAAAAAATTGTAATCGGCGGCCACCTCGACAGCTGGGACCTGGCCACAGGGGCGATCGACAATGGCATTGGTTCGTTCTCCGTGCTGGATATGGCCCGTACCTTCCAGGCACTTAAACTAAAACCCAAACGCAGCATCGAATTTGTGATGTTTATGGGCGAAGAGCAGGGACTGCTCGGCTCCAAAGCATATGTAAAAGCTGCTATTAAAAATAAAAGCATCGATCAGATCCGTTACATGCTCAATTATGATATGACCGGCGATGTGCGCAGCTACTCCTCCTCTGTAGCTGAGGCCAAAGATCTTTTTCAATCGATCGGTGCAATGGCCCAGAAAATAGATACGGTTTTTACCAATGGTTTTTCCAGCCGTGCCGGACTGCATAGCGACCACCAGCCATTTATGCTGCAGGGTATTCCTATAGCCGGTGGCGGCGGGGGCCGTGGCAGTGGTAATGGCCCTGCCGGCTGTTACCATGCCGACTGCGATAATTTTAACCTCGTCAACAATGAGCAATCACTGAAAAACACGGTTAAATTTTCATCCATGCTTATCTATGGACTCGCAGATACTCAGATACTCCCGGTAAAAAAACTCACCGACGAAGAAACCAAAGACTTTCTGCTGAAAAATAACCTGAAAGAGCCGCTGGAACTGGAAGGCGAATGGAGGTGGAAAGATTAAACTATTACACGAAAAATCCCCCGGCCCCGCATTGCATGCGGGGCTTTTAGTTGTAGCCCGGTTCACCTGACATACCCCCTGCTGGCGGGTCTGCCCTGCTATCAACCCGCATGCGGAACGGAGGAGTTGCCTGACTGATCATTTCTTTAATTTGAATTATATATACAACTCGCCGCATCCTTTATCTATTGACCCGGGCCCGGGCTGGCCCGACCTTTGGATGGCAATACCTGAAAGCAAATAACTTTTAACAACTATTAAAACAAGTGTATGAGTAAGATTACAGTCAAAGACGGCACCGAAATTTATTACAAGGACTGGGGCAAGGGGCAACCCATTGTATTTCATCATGGCTGGCCGCTGAGCAGTGATGACTGGGATACACAAATGCTGTTTTTCCTTCAGCAGGGCTACCGTGTTATTGCCCATGACCGCCGCGGACATGGCCGTTCCTCGCAAACAGATGTCGGGCATGATATGGATACCTATGCCGCCGATGTAGCCGAACTGGTTAAACACCTCGATCTGAAAGATGCCATTCATGTGGGACACTCCACCGGTGGCGGCGAAGCCATCCGCTATGTGGCCAAACATGGAGCAGGCCGCGTGGCCAAAGCTGTCCTGATCAGCGCTATTACTCCGTACATGATTCAAAACGAAGCAAACCCCAACGGAGTACCACTCGCCGTTTTTGATGATATCCGCTTTAATACGGCCAATCACCGCAACCAGTTTTATCAGGATATTACCCTCCCGTTTTACGGATACAACCGCGAAGGCGCCAGCATATCGGAAGGCATTCGCCAAAACTGGTGGCGCCAGGGTTTAATGGGCGCCATCAAAGCTCATTACGATTGTGTCAGGGTATTTTCAGAAACAGACCAAACCGAAGACCTCAAAGCCGTTGACGTGCCTGTGCTGGTGTTGCATGGCGAAGACGACCAGATCGTGCCCTACCAAACCACCGCATTGAAAGCAGTGAAGCTGTTGAAAAACGGTAAACTCATCACATATCCCGGTTTCCCGCATGGTATGCCCACCACACATGCCGAAACGATTAATAAAGACCTGCTGGCCTTCTTCAAATCCTGACCGGTTAAGACAGGACAGCAAACAGACTGAGAGTTATAAACGGATAACCAGTTGCCGGATTGATTTACAAAATCAACCAGTCAACTGGTTATCTTTCTTTTCATACTTTCTTTCCCTCAATTCACTACAGCCGCTGTTTGCATCGCTTCGCATCATAAGTAGGTTTGCGCCGTAAAAAATAATACAATGAATAAACTACTTATCCTTCCGGCGGTATTGTTCTCGCTCCTGCTCAGTGCATGTGAAAAAGACAAAAAAGATTCTTATGGCGATGGCCCCAAAACAGATGTATCTGCATCACTGCAGGGCATGTGGATGTACGGCAACTTCTCTATGACCGAATACTGGAGTCAGAATCCGGCCGACTATATCGGCAATGCCTTTGAACTGGCTATAGCTTTTAAGTTCAATGCCAATGGCACGTACGAGCAATATTTCACCTCGCGCACGGTAACCAGCGGTATAAGCACCTATCACCAGTCATTTACCCGTGGTACAGTGGAAATAAATGAAGCCACTAAAACTATTGTGACACATGCGGCCACAGCACATTACAAACAGACGAAAAACGGCCAGACCATCCAGGACCGCGACCTCGAAAAAAGTGAAATCACCGCAACAACCACCTATACCTACGAGGAGACTACTGCTCCCAACGGTACAAAAGTGCTTAAACTGAAATTGAATGGAACCGGTAATGCGCTGGATTTTCTGAAGAAATAAGGATCGCTACTGTTTGGAGAATTACTGAATAAAGGCGGTAATGATCCCCTTCGGCTTTCAGCGAAATTCAGTCACTTATTAAATGCTCTTATCTGCGGTATTCTGCGTTTTCTGCGGCACTATTTCCCGCAGAAAACGCAGAATACCGCAGATAAAGATATTTCCCCGGGCAACAATGATTCCAATATAAATTGATAGTAGCGGTTTAATTTTAACAGTAAAAGAAAGCCATATGCCAGTTCAACCCAGCCACCCCAATCCATTGAAGGAATACCTCTCTCCTCATTATATCCATAAAAGTAACTGGCTCAGGGCGGCCGTCCTGGGTGCAAATGACGGTTTACTGTCAACAGCAAGCATCGTAATAGGTGTTGCCTCAGCCAGCGAAACACGCGAACCAGTTGTGCTGGCTGCTTTAGCAGGTATGGTTGCAGGAGCACTATCAATGGCGGCCGGTGAATATGTGTCGGTCAGCTCTCAAACCGACGTAGAGAAATCCGATATTGCCCGGGAAGAACGCGAGCTTATTGAAACACCCGAGGAAGAGATGAAGTTCTTAGCGACCATATACGAGCAAAGAGGATTAAAGAAGGAAACCGCCTGGCAGGTTGCTAAAGAACTCACCGAACATAATGCCCTGGCGGCCCATGTAAGAGACGAATTGGGAATAAATGAGCTAAGTCAGGCAAAACCGCTGCAGGCCGCATTGGCATCAGGTGCGTCATTCACATGCGGCGCCATTTTGCCCCTGCTGGTTTCGATTTTTTTACCTGTAAAAACCATGGTTTATTACCAATACGGCTTCACCATCGCTTTTCTTATTATTCTTGGGGCTCTTGCCGCAAAAACCGGCGGCTCCGGTATCGCCAAAGCTGTGTTGCGAATTACATTGTGGGGAACAGTAGCGATGGGACTTACAGCGCTGGTGGGCCGTGTATTTGGAGTAAATGTTTAATCGCTGCTGGCCGGAACAACCTATTACTGGCGAAATGATCTATACAACAACCTCCCGGAGCATTTCAGCTGAAATGCTCCGGGAGTATTAATCTGTTCCCTTTCCTCAACAGGAGTTGAGTTTATCAGCGTTGGATGATTAAATGTAACCGGCTGTGTTAATATCATCAATCAATCCCGGTTGCCGCGGCTGCCAGCCAGTCTGCTCCATGGTAAGTGTGGCACCTGCCGGGCAGTTGATCTGTGCAAAGTGATTAAACCAGCCGAAGTGGCCGGCGGCTTCTGCTACTGTCTTACTTACCAGCGGCAGATTGAGTCCGGTTGCAATAGCATCCGCAATTTCCTTAAACGGGATACCGTTTTCCGCCACGGCATGAAAGACTTTTTGCACCGGTTGCGACTCGATGATGAGCCGGTACAATACCGCTGCATCCAGGCGATGCACAGCCGGCCAGCGGTTAAGCCCCTCCCCGGCATAAGCCGACACCCCCTTGTTGCGCGCGATATCAATCAGCATGGGTACAAATCCATGGTCGCCCCTGCCATGTACACTTGGTGGCAACCGAAGCAGGTATGCTTTCACACCCAGCTCCGTTGCAGCACGCACGGCCTCATCGGTCGCTACCCGGGGCATCTGCTGCGCATCAGCCGCAGGACTATCCAGTTCGGTAACCGGCCGGTCAAAGCCACTCAGCAGACCGATGCCGCTGGTAACAACCAGTGGACGCGAAGAGCCTGCCAACGCCGCTGCCAGGGCTCCTATGACCTTACGATCGGTCTCACAGTTTTCTTTAAACCTGGTAAAATCGTGATTAAATGCAGTATGAATAACCGCATCACATCCGGCCGCCCCGTTTCTGATACTTTCCAGGTTATCCAGATCACCCCGATGCGCCTCCGCACCTGTTGCCAGCAGCTTTTGCGCCGCCTCCTCTGAACGAACCATACCCTGTACACGATGGCCGGCAGCCACCAGTTCCTGGACCACAGCAGCACCTACGAAGCCCGAAGCTCCTGTAACAAATACACGCATATACATTGATTTTTAAAATGCGAATTTCTGGCGGCCGCATTCGTTAAACATGGTCATTTGACCAAAATTTAGTCTAGCGGGCCCACTGTTCGTGACGAATGCGGGTAAGCGTCTTCAGCGATATGCCCAGGTAAGCTGCTATCATACGTAAAGGTAACCGGGCCAGTAAGGAGGAATTGGTCCGCACAAACTCTTCGTATTTCTCTTCGGGAGTAGCGCCCAGTGCGGTTTGCAGCCGTTGACGACTGCTGTAAATATTGCGGGAAATAAGTTGCTCGGCATATTTTTTCAACGCAGGCAGGTCTGCCAGCAGCCGGTCAAAATCGTTTTTGTGCCAGAGCAATACCTCGCTGTTCTCCACAGCAGAAATATAATACCGCGATGGTATCTGCTGATCATAACTTTCGGCATCGAGCGTCCAGCTCAGCTCAGGCGTAAACTGCAGGATGGTTTCATTGCCTCCGTCCGAAATACTGTAGGTTCGTAGCAATCCTTTTAACACAAAGACCTTATGCCGGCAGATCTCACCCGGCATAAGCAATTGCGTATTGCGGCGCAACCGGCGCTCCATAGCCTTTGACCGGATCTGCAGGAGCATTTCCTCCTTCAGGCCGGCTTCCGTCGCGAGATATTGTTCGAATAAGTCTGCCATTACCCAACAAAGGTAATAAAGTAAGCATGACCCCAAACGGGAGCTGCGGGCTTATGCCTGATCGTTGATCCAGCTATGCCGGTTAATCCTGACCGATATACCTGTCAGGTAAAGGAGTCTCTTCTGATCGTTTCAAAAACGCAAGCGAAGTGATCCGTGCAGGTCTTCGTCTTTTGGAAGAAGAAGAAAACAAAACTGCCTCTTTAAAGATTGCCATTGTGAAAGGTATTGACAGTGGCAGAGTCAAACAATTTGACCCCAAAAAACACCTTTCCGGTTTAAAAGCTGCAAAACGAAAAAGTGCTTAGTTATTTTCTGACCAACAAGGCACTTGAAGACTTATGCAGGATTTGCGACTATACATTTGAAATTTGGTCAGAAGCCCAGGCTGGCAAATATTATTACATGATTATTGATTCACGTGAAGTGCACATTAAAGGCGACAAAATTGAAATAGTGAGAACGCTGCACACATATATGAACTTAAAAAAGGGTCCCGGAATAGATAAACCGCCGTCAGTAACTAACAGTATCAGTCGATTATCATCTTCATCACAGCTTAAATGCAGTTTTACTACTACAAAAAGACAGGATCAGATAATGCAATACAGATAGATAGGATGCAACACATTGTTCACTGCCTCACTTTTTAAAGTATTTTTCAATAAAGAACTTATCTGTTAAAAATTTATTCCGCCAAGCAGGATTTAACTTATCCAGCAAAAGCCCTTCAGAAAAACCAATTGCATAAAAACAAACCCGCTTATCAACTTCCAGTTTTAAGTTGATAAGGCTGTTTTTTTCTTTTAGAAAAAATGCTTCTTTATAGGCCGGAAATGAAATAAAATCACTCAATAAGGTTATTTCTTTTGACGGAGTATAGCTGTCTAATGCCTGCAAAAATTTATACTCGGTATATCTTGCAATACCCTCCTGCCAAACCTGAAATGAAAAATACCTGTAATCGGCTTCTTTGAGAAGCCTTTTGAATTTATTCCGCTCGGCAAAATAAGCCCTGAAATCTTTTTTAAAGCTTTTTCCGTTGACATGTAAAAGCGCCTTTTGTAACGAACCAGTGTATTTTTTGAATTGGTTAATAATAACCAAACTATCATAGGGAAAGGCATAATTTAATTGCCACATCCCAGTTTGGTCGCCACCAGACAGTTCAAGCTTGTCAACACTTTGGAAATAATCAGGATAGACATGCTCGTATTGATGAAAATGCTCATGAAGTAAGGTTATTGTCCAGTCTGTAGATTTTTTGCCCGTATTCTCTGGCGTTCCTACAACAATACAACTAACTCCATTTACAGCCGGAAATGTAGCAAGATACCAATTGGGAAACTGCCTTGCCCTGTAAAATATCTTAGTTTTTAAGAGGCTGTCATTTTCTGAAAGTTTAAAATCATCTGACGGATAAGGATGATTAATCAGAAAATCTACGCTATCTGTGACCAGCAAAACAACAAATGGAACTTCATTAATCCCTTTCCATATCTTGTCGCCCACCTGATTTGAAATATTGATCGCTTCCCTTATCCTGATTTTATCTTCATATCGCATTCGAGGATTGGGCTGCCCAAAAGAAACAGAAAATATTACCAGGAATGCTAAGATGAGAACTGCTGATTTTTTCATATTTCAAAAGTCATCTTTGGGGTAGTCAATACCGATAATAGTTCTGGGCCTCATTCCTGCGCCTGCTTTTGCACAAATTAAACGAACTCAGCATGCCGCCAGCACATGCTAAAATCGGAAATTTACTCCAAACTGTACATAAAAAGGAAGTAATGGCGAGATTCAACATCCCGCAGCCCGTATTTCTCTATTGTTTAATACGGGAATGGAGTACCCGCTTACTGTTTCACCAAAAGATTTGGGTTGGTTCATTTCTTAATTATTGGCTTCATCTAATAAAATAGTCCAAATTGAATCTTTAAATTTTTCGGTAAACAGTGAAAAATGGCCAATTTTCACCGCCTTAAAACTTACAGGAAAAAAGTGCAGGCGTTTTACAGGTGCACCCGAAAATCGTTCGGTCATCCATTCAACAGATTTTTTGGGAGCAAAAAAATCATCCTCTATACTTATGGCGGTGAGTTCGCATTTTATTCTGTCGAAGTAAAGGTCGTCAGATGATACGCGGGCAAATAAATAATTACTGCTTCTGCACCACTTAGCCCATTCCTCCGTAATATTTTTGGGTAGATTTTCCATCTTGCCAAACTTTTTGGAAGGAAAATATCCGAATCCCTTTGTCAGCACAGGAAACAGCAAGTACCAATTTAGCCACATTCTTATTCTGGTAATACCTTTCCAGAATTTCCAGTAGCCAGATTGCGCTGCTACCAGAATTATTTTATCTGCCCGCAAAGACGAGGGCGCCAAACCGATTAATTGACCACCAATGCTATGGCCCAAAAGAATTAATTTATGACCGGGAAAAGTCTCAATGGCATATTGAATCACCGCTTCCAAATCCCTGTTTCCCCAATTTAACAAGTGGCTCTTTTCATCTTTTATACCCCCCCTCAAAGACTCTCCAATGCCCGCATAATCAAAAGTGATTGTTGAAATGCCCTTACCCTGAAAAAATTCAGCAATTTTTCTATAAAAGGATTGCAACACTCCTGTTGCGGATACAATAATCAATACCTTATCGGAGCCTGTAGCCATATATAAATTACACCCGATGGCACGATGTCTATCTGTATTGATTTGAACTAATTGCATTGAGAACTAATATTTCGGATGCAATTTTGAATAAATAATAACTCAAAAAAAAGCAGTATCTATGGAAAACAGGTTTTTGTAAACAGAAGTACAAAATATCTCTACGAACTAAGACAGCGAAATGCTGTATGTTGAAAGCCAACGGGAGTACATAAAAGCTGCCGCCGCAAAAGTTGTCGGAATTCACCCCTAAAGTTGTCGTTTTTACACAGTATAGAATCCCGTAATACCGCCGACCTTCGTATTGACCATAACCAATCAAACTAAACCCAGGCAGCTATATGAAACAACCAGTAAATCCGGGAAGTCTTACTAAATTGCTCTTCCTCATCATCAGCATAGCTATTGTATCTACATCCAACGCACAACAAATGAAACCTGCTCAAAGCGGCTACGCGCCAGCCAATGGTACCACCGTTTATTACGAAGTATATGGCGACGGCCAGCCTATCGTTTTACTACACGGTGCCTACATGACTATCGGTATGAACTGGGGCGAATTAATACCGGAACTGGCAAAAACAAGAAAAGTAATTGCACTCGAACTGCAGGGACATGGACATACCCCCTTTTCGGATAGAAAATTATCACGGACAACGCTGGCCAGTGATGTAGAGAAAGTAATGGATTACCTGAAAATCGACAGCGCAGATGTTGCCGGATATAGTTTTGGTGGTCAGATTGCCTACCAGTTTGCGATACAAAGTCCCAAACGGCTCAAAAAACTGGTCATCATTTCTTCTGCTTATAAAAGTGAGGGCTGGGCACCCGAAATAGCCAGCGCTTTTAAAAACATGAAGCCCGAGTTATTTGCCAATTCGCCTATGCAGGCAGCCTACGATGAGGTGGCTCCGGATAAAACAAAATGGATCCCGTTCGTGGCGCAGATGATTGCCATGGCTGGAGAACCGTTTAACCTGGGCGATGCCAATATTGCAAAAATCACTGCCCCGGTGCTGATTATAGCAGGCGACAACGACGGCATGGATAAAATAGAACTGGCCAAAACCTATCAACTGCTGGGAGGCGGTGTTGTTGGCGACCTGCACCCTATGCCCCAATCACAGCTGGCTATTGTTCCCCACCAGAGCCATGTGAGCCTGATGATGCAAACGAAACTATTGTACGGTTATATGGATAGTTTTTTGCAGTAAGGGATGCTGGCTGGTGTTGATGGTCGGGATGGGCCAGCGGGAATTGTTTCGAAATATGGAATGATTCGATTAAAATATCCTCCCCATTGATAAGAAGAGATTTAATGGCTTTAATTATATCCGCCAGGTATTGCTCATCAACCAAAAAGGCCATTCTCCGTGACCTTTTTTTATTTCAACGCACCCGAATGACGTACTTAAGTTTATTTTATCCCGGTGCCGGGATAGTCACGGTATGAATTTTAATTTTTACAAAAGTGCCGGGGTCGCTTCTTAACGGAAAAATTCTTCTTGAAGAATCATTCAATTATGTTTCCCCCAGATCTTAGTCGCACTCCATCATCCTGCTTGACTAATAATAGCGCAACTGCTGTCATTTAACACAGCTCTTTCGTCGCAGAGCGAAGTAGCTACTGATTTTCAATTGGTTAAGAAGCAGAAAGTAATTCAACTTTATAATGTTGACTATAATAAACAAATTACATAATTTTGTTTACAATAATAAACATTATGAATTCCCGCGGAGTTACATTACTTCCAAAGCAGCAAGCAATTTTAGAACAGCTGGGAGAGAATATTAAGCTCGCCAGGCTGCGCCGGAAACTTTCGGCTGAACAGGTGGCCGAAAGGGCGGATATTAACCGTACGACATTGTGGAATATAGAAAAAGGCACACCGCAAGTATCCATTGGGATATATTGTCAGGTACTGTTTGTGCTGGGCATGGCAGAGGATCTATTAAAAATAGCGACCGATGATGAATTGGGCCGCCGGCTGCAGGACGCAAAACTGATAACAAAGAAAAGGGCGCCGAAAAAGAAATAAGTTATGGACATCTATGTATATGCAGATTGGCGGGGATTAGAAGGTCGACCCGTATTAGTTGGTACTTTAACTGTAGCACATACTAAGGGTCACCAGGTAGTTTCATTTGAATATGATATGAACTGGATCAAAGAGGGATTGGTACAGGACCTCGACCCAGACTTGCAATTTTATTCAGGGCCGCAATATCTTGGCAAAGAAAAAAACAACTTCGGTCTGTTCATGGATTCGTCACCTGACCGGTGGGGTAGAACATTAATGGATCGCCGGGAAGCTATACTCGCGCGGGAAGAGAGACGCAGACCCAGGAAACTGTTTGAAGAAGATTACCTGCTTGGCGTATATGACGCACATCGTATGGGAGGGCTCCGGTTTAAAATAGAAGGAAATGACCATTTTCAGCATGAAAATAACGGTTTAGCGGTCCCGCCCTGGACATCGATAAGAGAATTGGAGCAGGCCAGCCTTGCCCTCGAAAAGGATTTACTCAACGATGTGTTGGCAAAAAAATGGATCAATATGTTAATTGCGCCGGGTGCTTCTTTAGGCGGAGCCCGACCCAAAGCAAGCGTGCTTGACGAAAAAGGTCATCTCTGGATTGCAAAATTCCCCAGCGTTAAGGATACCCACAATGTGGGGGCATGGGAAATGCTGGTGAATGAAATGGCCAAACAGGCGGGTATCACTATGGCTGAGGGTATTGTGAGGCAATATAACAGCGATCATTTTACCTATTTCTCTAAACGATTTGACAGAACATCCGGCGGAGAGCGGATTCATTTTGCTTCTGCCATGACATTATTAGGACTTAGTGATGGTGCAACAGGAGCATCCTATCTTCACCTGGCTGAGTTTATCATGCAACATGGCGCAACGCCTGCCGCTGACCTTGAACAACTCTGGCGTAGAATAGTATTTTACATCGCCATTAAAAATACAGACGACCACCTGCGCAACCACGGCTTTTTATTAACACAGCATGGCTGGCAGCTTTCTCCTGCCTATGACGTAAATCCTATCTATTTCGGAACGGGGCTCTCGCTAAATATATCCGAAACAGATAATAGTCTTAGCTATGAATTGGCAGGCGAAGTAGCCAAATATTTCCGGCTGACTGGCAGGCAGGCAGAAACAATTATTAACAACACAAAAAAGATTGTAAAAAACTGGTTCACCCTCGCTGACAAGTATAATATTTCATCTAAAGAAAAAGATATGATGGCAGCAGCATTCGAAAACGAATCATAAAACATTTTTCCACACAAAATCCCGGCTTAGCTGAAATTTTATTTTCTGCCCCAGGCATGTTTGAAATACCAGCAAACCCAAAACAAAGAACAGACATTTGGTAAAAGAAAAATGCATTTTGTTTTTTATTATTGAGTATTAATATAGTTGTACAGTATTATGTTGAAGAAATGATCTTATAGAAATACCTCATAAAACAGCTTGCAAGAATAATCATTTGATCGTCCCAGAGAGAAATTATATGCCGCTAAATACTTATCCACCCTGCTTTAAAGAAGGTTAACACAGCCCCATCGATAAAAGTTTCTGTATCGGTTTTTCCGATAGCCTCCTTATTCGTAAGTTCAAAAAAACAAACAGTCGGATTAAGCAAAGATTTACGATACAACAAGAACCGAAATCGCCTTCGTGTGGGCTTGCTTAGAAACTTTAATTCTTCCAGGTCCGAAATAGTTAAACTATCAGTACGAGATAAATTATAAAACAATTTCTCTCCCTCCGAAAGGTTGTCCAGTTCCGCTTTGGATTTTGTTTTAGTTTTTATCTGACCAGTGATAATAGAAGGATAAAAAAGTCCTTTCTCAATAATTTTTCTCAATTCCGCACTTGTATTCGTGACTACCAAGGTCTGGTCAGAAAAAAGGAAACCATCTCCATTTACACATACCGTTCCTTCATATCGCGGAAAGTTCCCTTTTACATAGTTTTTCTTAAAAAAAGCTTAGCCCAATAGTCTTCCTGCTCACCCTGACTCCTGAACAGCTTCTTTTTATTGGCGGTATTAGGTTTCGAAACATTAGACTGTGCCCCTAGTGAGAAAAAAAAAGAAAGTGAAAGCGACGGCTATTAACGTACGCATATATCTCATCTGTCTGTTTTAAGAAATGGAACACCTGATTTCAATATTATACCTTGGCCAAGCGGAAATGAATAAATAAATTATAATAAAAAAGTATTCGTTTTGTAGAAACGATATGGCATTCCTATTTTATTATTCCGAAATTTTCGCCCATTTATCTCTCGAATTAAGAAAGTCAATAATTGTTTTCTTAATTTCTTTAGTAGTGGCTTTAGCAGTTGTTGGAAAATTCAACAGTTCGGCAACTTTAACTAACTGCTTTTTGGTTAAGATTTTCAATTTCATATCTATTTCCGAAAGATTATTTTTGAGATTGTCAACAAAAAAACTATCGATAATGAGCGTGTTGTCCTGCTCTTTTCTATCTGTAAAAGGAGCAGCCAAAGAAATTTGAATCCTTCCCCCGAACTTGGATAATTTTTCAAAATCGGTGTCAGAAAAATGCTCTTGCAAAAAAATACGCATCTTTGTAGGAAGTTCCTCACCTGGTTTAATATAAATATCAACTTTGGGCATAATCATTAATTCGCTTTTCAATCCGTCCGACAAAATTCCACATAGTTTCTGATACAGATCGTTGCTCACTTGCGGAATGTCTTAAATCAAACCATGCTATTTTTTCCGCTCCTTGACTTAAAAATTTTGAAACCACATCTAAACGTGGAATTGTCGTGATAATAGGGTGCTCTCCAATAACCTTTTTTTCCGTAGCATCTAAATCCTTTTGTATGGCTGATAGTAAATCGCTGATTGCAGTCTGCTGATTAATTGTTCCAAACTCGTTCCCACCTGATCTATTTACCGCGTTTAATGCTACCCCAAGAAGCTTAGGTTTCTCATTTTGGGGAATCTCCTTAACCCATCTTAATAGGCGAGGCATACCATAGATAGAGATTTTGTCAGGAATGGTCACGGTTAAAAAATAAGAGCAAGCTCGGAGCATTGCCTGTGTTAAGTACATTTTATTGGGTGGACAATCTACCAAAATATAATCATAATCTTTAAAACTATTAAGCATATTCCGGCAATAACTAAAAAGCATGTCGTCTGTACCTTCATTCTCTACAATAGCCCTCGTAATTTCGATGTCGAGCTCATCTACATTAAATGCGCCCTTTATTATATTAAGGGATTTTGGCGCGTAAATATCAGGTGCGCTGTCAATGTACTGAAGAAACTTTACTTTATTAATATTATGCCACTTGTTTGGGGTAACTAAATGATATATTGTATAATCGGTTTTTGCCACGGCTTCCGGCTCAAAGCCAACTGCTAAAGATAGACTACATTGAGGATCAATATCAAATAGTAGGACTTTATTGCCCTTATGCGCAAGAAAGTAGCCGAGCAAAGTTGTCACTGTTGTCTTCCCAACACCACCTTTATAGTTTGCTATACAAATTGATTTTGGATGCCTATCAATTTTTGCCACGTCAAATTTCTCTTTTACAGTTTTTGGAATTTCCATAATTAAGGTATTTATTAAACAGGACTGGGAGTGATCTTTTATTCTAAGAAAATGAAAGATAATAATTTACTTCAAGATTTACCACTCAATTTTATGAGCCTCTTTGGCCCTGTCAAATACCACCCATTCGTCGCTTCGCTATATTGCCAATGCAATGTTAGCGGTTCGTACTTCTCATCATACTTGTCGGTTTGCTGCAAGTAAATATGAATAAGGGTTTGTTCTAAGCCTCTCTTTTTTATGCTCGTTATAAGAAACTAGTGAGGTGATTAATGAAACGCCAGCACCCGCAATTAAAGCATGAGGTAATGTCAGCCCAAGAAGTGCCATTGGTAATGCTGTTGCACTTGTTGAAATAACTGAAATCTTCATAAAATTGTCAGAAACCCATTTAATACCTGAACCACTTAATGCTTTTCTGAAGTTGTTATAGGCTGGAAGGAAATCGTCATTGTAAATGTCTTCAACTTCTTGTCTTATTGCTTCAAAACCTTTTAGAACTCGTCCCTAAAAAGACTTTTCCTTGGAAAAGCGGAGTTTGCAGGTGCTCCACTTTTCACGGAGTTTACCTCGACCCTAATCTAAGGCATTAGCCTCGCTCTCCCAAAGAAGTGATTCAATAAGTAAAACAGCACCCCATAATTGATTACTCATAATGTGCTGATTTTTAATCTATTTAGAATTAATACAAGTATCCTTAGAGGCCATTTATTATGCAATTTTGGCATAATCGTAATAATAAATCTGCCTAATTTACTGTTAAAATTACCGGATCCGAAGCGAACTCAGCTTCTTTACGCCGTGGCATGAATTTGGAGGCTGTAAGGGCTAATAGTAATTCCAACCAATTTACTACTTATGATTAATCATTATCAAATACTGGGTTTACTTAAAAGTGCTACCATTAATGAAATTAAGAGTGCTTATAGAAAACTCGCTTTACAGTTTCATCCAGACCGGAATAATGGCAGCAAGATTTCAGAGGAGCTGTTTAAATATATAAGCGAGTCATATGAAGTGCTGTCTGACCCGTCAAAAAAAGCTATCTATGATTGGAATTTAAAACAGGTACAGCAAAAATCTGTCAAACAAAATCAATTCCAATCCGCTACAGTCAATCCAAAGAATGTTGCAAAAAAATATTATCATCAATTTGATCTAACCAAAATGTCAAAGGAACAACTACTTGCTTATGCACTCGTAAAACTTTTTGTCAAATAATACCAAGAACATGATAAACCCCAAAATTAACTGGCTTAAGGAATTAAAGAGAAAGAAGCACATCGTTAAATTTGACATCAACCGTCAAAAATATCATCGCCTTTCAAATCCTTCCCAATTTTATTTAGCTGATGACAAGATTGCAATTCTAAAAAATCAATACAATCCAGCCATTGAAAAAGGCGGGCTATTTCTATTTTCACATACTAGGCAGAAAAACGAATTGATTCTTTGTTTAGAAGAAATTGTCTTCGTTAAAAACATTTCACCAGTTCCATCTGAATGGTATGAAGCAGACCCAACCGAGTTAAAAATTCAGATAATATTGGCACTTGATAAGCAACTTATCCCCTGTATTTTTCATAGTCACCCGACCAAAGCAGATAATGTATTATTGGAATCTTTCGAATATAATTTTCAAAGTAACACATCAGATCCGGACAAAGTAGCCTCCGCTGTAACATATTATGCCGGTGGCTTAAATCTTCGCCTTCCTGAATTCCTGGTTGTATGTAACGGCTCTCTCAAGAGTGGTATTTTCATTGGCATTTATGGTGGATTGATTGCGCCACTTGATTTTTCAGAACAAAAGAACAAACTAATCGAACAATTCCTTGATAATGCTTTGGAAGGTGCCACCAATTTCTTTAACACGCCAGAGCGAAAATTACTTGGCGTATTAGGCGGTGCGGGCCTTATACTGTTGGGAGCAAAATATCCCAAGGCGATCTTACCAGTGATAACCACGACTGCAGCCGTTATGCCTTCCATTGTTTATTCAACTCCTTCCATTAACAAGTATTTCGCAATGACATATGGAATGAGTGTAAATATTCGATTGCCCGAATATGCAGACTCGCTGGTTATGGATGATGAAATGAAAATAATTGCTCTTCGTGAAGCCTTGAAGCATAGATCGAATTTTTCAAAGGTCGCATAGTTGTAAAGAATTAAAACATTTAGACAAATTATGAGTACAAGCAGTAATCTTTTTCTCAAGGTGGGGGCGGAACAGTGTTTGATTTCGAAACCCATGCCGCCTTCTTTACAACGCTGCTTATCAGTGGAATTTTACCTGGCGGTGAGGGAGAAGTAATACAACTATATAGGCAACAAAGCGGCTCTCTCGGATATGAAACCGATGACCTGCTATTATTATCGAAAGATCGGCTTGGTATAGAACATAAATCGCTTATTCAAATCAAACACGGCTTGATTATCTCCGAAAATGATGAAACGTGGGAAAAGGTGCTGATAGCCGCGTGGAAGGATTTTAGAAATTCGTCCCTGTTTGATAAGAGTAAGGATCGGCTGCTTGTCATTAAGAATGACATGACACGAAAAGAGAAAAAGCATTTAAAAGAACTGTGTAACTGGGCAAAATTAAAAACAAATGAATCTGATTTTACCAATGAGGTACTCCGCATAAAAGCTAAGAAAGATTACTATGAGTTGTTTCAGAATGTCCTTCGAAAAAATAGTATTACAGCAAACGCTGTTGAGCTTCACGATTTTTTTCGGTGTTTTGATATTTGGGAATATGATTTTGGAAATATAACCAGTGTGCAGCGGGCAAATTTTCTCAATCTTATTGAGCTGTCGAAAGCGCACGTACGCTTGAAGTTCGGATTCGTCTGATATACAAAGTGGTAATGCAAAGATTGAAATAGATGATATCACATTTAATTCTCACGACCCTAAACGCCTTTCTAAAGCTGTTGCTATTTTACCATCCAGAGAAATAACCGATGAAGGCATGTCTTTCCTTATTAAAATGCTGGATTTATATCAGCAGTACGAAGAAACGAAGGATAAGTTTAACCGTGCCCCCAATCAGGAAGGTATAGAGTACTCACTCAAATATGCACTGATTGAAAAAATTCCGGGAATAATTCTGTATAACTCCAATGACATAGGAGTTAGGTTGTTGGAAAACATACTGAACCGCGTTACATATCTGAAATTCCTTAAAAAAGTCCTCAATTCTCAAAATGAGTCGTTTTCTTTTTTTAAGCTACTTATCAAATCCGTTTTTATCGAGGTCCAGAAAGTCGAAGGCTTGCATGCATCTGCTATTGAAGAAAAATATTCAAATTTCAATCATCTCTGGCAACATTTCGATGCATACTTAACGGCTAAAAACTCTGCTATTTTCTCTGACCTACTTCTAATAAATACGAAATGGAATAGTGGCACAAGGCTATGGCAACCGGTTAAAGACATGGGAGCATTTCTGGAACAAATGATTGCGAAATATGGTGCACTAAACATTGGTGCCGTTATAAACCTCTTAACTCACCCTGCTAATAAAGTCCTAATGCCGAAAGGGATCACTGCATTAGTAAACCTGTTAAAAAATACCAAGAAACCGGTACCGCTTCTTAGCTATGAATTCATGGAAAAGTTCGCACATCGGGCTTATGAACATTACCTTGATGAAATTAAGTCTGATCAGGCATTACTAAACGATTACCTGTAGTTATTGGATCAATTGATTTTGGAGGGTTCATCCGATGCATACTGGATAAGAAAATTTATGGTGTCATTCCGACAAAAAGCCTCGTAATCTATTGATTACGAGGCTTTTTCAAGCGGAGAGAGAGGGATTCGAACCCCCGGACCTGTTACAGTCAACGGTTTTCAAGACCGCCGCATTCGACCGCTCTGCCATCTCTCCGGCGCAAATGTAAGGGCGCAAAAATTCCTGACAAAAAACTAAGGAAGTTTTTTTTGAGTTTGCTGCTGTAAATAAGCTGATTAGGTAAAAAACGGGCAATTGGCCGGGTTGATCCCTCATGCCTACTGACCGGTCGTGGTTCCTGTAAAAAAGCGGGGATGATCCAGACCATCCCCGCTCCTGCTTTTATACTATTATTTAATACCTATTCGGACCGTAAACTCTTCACGGGATTGGTCAGTGCCGCCTTAATGGCTTTTACATATACGGTAATAAAGGCGATGCCAAACGTGATCAGGGCCGCCAGGGCAAAAACCCACCAGCTAAGGGGTGTTTTATAGGCAAACTCCTGCAGCCAGCTGTTCATGACCCAATACCCTGCCGGCAGGGCAATGCAGGTAGCGATGATGACGGGCTTCAACAGGTCTTTCGACAACAGGAGCACGATACCCTGCACAGAAGAACCCAGCACCTTGCGCACCCCTATTTCTTTGAAACGTTTGATGGCGGTAAATGAGGCCAGCCCAAACAATCCCAGGCAGGCAACAAAAATGGCCAGCATCGAAAACACGGATAAGATGGTCTGCTGGCGGATATCCTTTTTATACAGATCATCAAACTGCTGGTCGAGGAAACTGTATTCAAATGGATAGGCAGCGGCCACCTGTTTGTACGCTTTTTCTACGGTAGCAATACTGCCGGGCAGATCGCCGGCTTTCAGTTTTACGGCAATAACCCTTCGGTCCATATTGGGTGCAATCACCAGGGGCTCGATATCATTTTTCAATGACTGGAAATTAAAATCCTCCACTACGCCAATTATATGGCGCTTGCTGGTATCGCGAATGGTATTCTCCATCCATTTGCCCACGGCCTGGTCGGGTGTCCAGCCCAGCCTGGTGGCAGCCGTTTTATTGATGAGCACAGCACCGGTGGTATCGGTGGGAAAGGAAGCGGAAAAATCTCTTCCGGCAATCACTTTCAGTCCCAGTGTCTTTACAAATTCAAAATCGGCAAATTCGGTGCGGGCATTCCAGCGCTCCGCATGATCTTCGACTTCAAACATATGGCCGTCAAAAAATCCACCGGGCTCGCCAGACATGGCAGAGACGGATTGTACCCGGCTCTCCTTCTGCAGCTCATTCTTAAAGGCCCGCAGGTTTCGGTAGATATCGTTGTTGTCGATCCGCACCAGCAGGGTCTGCTCTTTATTATAACCCAGTTGCTTGCTCTTGATAAAATTCATTTGCTTGGTAATGACAATCGTACCCACTATCAGGAAAACCGAAATGCTGAACTGTACCACTACGAGGGCCTGCCTGAACGAGGACCCGCCCCTGCCTAACCTGAGCCGGCCCTTGAGCGCCTGGATGGGCGAAAAAGCGGATAAGAAAAAGGCGGGATAACTGCCAGCGAGGAAACCGGCAATCAGGATTACTCCTGCCAGGAAAAGATAAATGGGTGGCGTACTCCAGGAAGCGATCAGCGAATAGCCGAGCAGCTCATTGTACCAGGGCATTACGAGAAACAACAGCCCGATTGACAGGATACAGGAAATGCTGGTCAGCAGTACCGACTCGCTGATAAATTGCCAGATAAGGTTGTTGCGCAGGGCACCCAGTACTTTGCGCAGGCCCACTTCCTTTGAGCGCTCTGCAGCACGGATGGTGGATAGGTTGATAAAATTGATACAGGCAATGAGCAGTATGAGTGCGGCAATGGACAGGAATATATATACCACCGTTTTGTCGCCATGTTTCACGCCATCAAAAGATTCGTTGCTGAAATAAACATCTTTCAGCGGGGTCATAGAAAGCGTAAACTTAAAGCCAAACTTGCGCATATCACTACCCATGTATTTTTCCATAAAAGCGGGCAGTTGCTTCTCAATCTGCGCTTCGGCTGCATTGGGAGCGAGTTTTACATAGGTATAAATGCCATTATTGCTCCAGTTGGTCATCCAGCTGGCATCCTTATAATTTTCGAGGGGGATGATGATGTCAAACTCGAGATGCGAATTGGACGAAATGTCTTTTGCAATACCGGTCACCTTCAGCGGTATGTCCTTATCCAGCATCAGCGTTTTGCCCATGGCCTCATTGGCATCCCCAAAATACTTTTTGGCTACCGTCTCTGTCAGCACAATGCTATGCGGATCCTGCAATGCCGTCTTCGGATCACCTTTCAGCAGGGGAAAAGAAAAGAAGCTGAAAAAATTGCTGTCGGGGTTAATAATTTTCTTTTCATGAAAGGACCGGTCGCCCAGCGTGATCAGGTTATCGTTTTGGTTTACGCGGACCACCTCCTCTATCAGCCCCTTGTATTCATTTTCGAGGGCCGGGGCATACATGCCCGACAGGTAAGCCACACTTGTGGACTTTCCCTCACTCTCAAATCCACGCATCACGCGGTATATGCGGGCGCCATCTTTGTGAAAGCTGTCGTGACTGAATTCGTTCACAATAAAAATGAAGATCATCAGGCAGACCGTGATGCCGATGGTTAATCCCAGGATATTGATCAGCGAAAGCACCTTGTTCTTGCTCAGATTTCGCCAGGCCGTTTTGAAATAGTTTTTAAACATAATCGCGGTTAAGGTCGTGAGGAATAATTAAAAAAAGCTTGATGATGGCGTGCACCTGGCTGAGAACCAAGATGTATGCCGCCCTTATAATTTCCTGTAAACAAATAAATTATACCTGGCCGGAAGGCATAAAAACTGTCCGGAAATGAACGCGGGTGTCCGGATTTGTTACACTGGACCCATAAAAAAATGCCGCCCGCTGCAATCAGTCGTCCGGGCAACCACACGTAAGAATTGAAATAAGGAATAAGCAGGGACTAAAAAAACAACTCTGAATTGTTTTTACTCTCCTTCAATACGAAGGTGGTATTGATAGTGCGGATATTGGCAATCTTCGACAGCTTCTGCCGCACAAAATTGTGGTACTCCTCGAGGTCACGCATATTCACTTTTATCAGAAAATCCACTTCACCCGACATGTGGTAACACTCCTGTACTTCATCGAGCTTGATGATCTCTGCTTCAAACTTTTCCGTACTGGTTTCGCTATGCTGCTTGAGGGTGACCTGGCAAAAGGCAATCACCGAACGGTTCAGCAGCTTCTTGTCGAGTATCGCCACATACTTTTTAATAAACCCTTCTTTCTCCAGTTTGCGGATACGCTCATACACCGGTGATACCGACAGGTTGAGCAATTCGGCTATTTCCTTGGCGCTTTTCTTGGCATCGCGCTGCAGGATCTTCAGGATCTTTTTATCAATAACATCTGTTCGTTCCATAAATACTGACCGTAAAAAAGTCTATTAAAAGAATGGAATACCGACCGTAAAAGTAAATTTTACTCCATTCATTCAAAATTACAGTAATTATTACTGATAAAGCAGTATTTAACAAAAACCAGTAAGGACTATCGGTAATTTTGTGGAAACAAATCCGGGAAACCCACAGCTAAACGCATCTTAGCAGGCCTGTCATATATATGCTAAGCGTTGCCCATTCTGCACAGCACTGGCTGTGTTACAGTGGATGTGTCATCCCCATTTCCTGAATAACGGTATTGCTGCCACGATCACAGACACGCCAATCGTTGTCTGGTATTAACTCATTTGCTCAACTGACAGTAACATGAAAACAAACACAGTTCAACGCACTACCCTGCTCGTCATACTTGCATTTGCCAGTATCTATATTGTGTGGGGCTCTACATTTCTGGCCATTTTATATGGGCTTACAGGATTTCCGCCATTCATCCTGTCGGGACTCCGCTTTTTTACAGCCGGCCTTGTGCTGTTGCTGTTCAGCTATTTCAAAAAAGAACGGTCTGCTTCGTTTACCGACTGGAAGAGAAATGGCATTGCCGGTATTCTCATACTGGGTGGTGGCACCGGGCTGGTAGCCTGGGCCGAACAGTTTACTACATCCACAGAAGCCTGCGTGCTTATTGCTACGGCACCATTTTGGTTTATTGCACTCGACAAGGGAAGCTGGAAATATTATTTCTCCAACCGCATCATCCTGTCTGGCCTGCTGATTGGTTTCCTGGGACTGCTGTTTTTCATGAGTGGCAGTTTTGATGAAGGTCATGCTGCGGCCGGTGGACTGGGTGCCAAAACCCTGGCATTTGTGGTACTCATCATCAGCAGTCTTTCCTGGGTGGCAGGTTCTCTCTATTCGAAACATAAACCCGCCGCCAGTCCCATGCTCATGAATGTAGCCCAGCAATTGCTGGTGGGTGGCGTGATTAGTTTTATCGTAGCCCTGTGTATGGGAGAATTCAACTCATTCTCCTTGACCAGCGTTCCCCTCAATGCCTGGCTGGGCCTGGGCTACCTGATTGTATTTGGCTCCATCATCGCCTACCTGGCTTATAT
>JAGODE010000254.1 GCA_017998385.1 Chitinophagaceae bacterium
GCCATATTCACGCGATACGCTGGTAAGCATTTCTTTGGCCTTATAAATACTCCAGTTCGCCATCAGATAACCTCCATCCTTCGTCCCATCTGAAAAGCCCATCATGATCGTCTGCCGGTCGGAACGACGTTGCAGATGTGCACGGTATACGGAATTGCTATACAACTTCCGCATTACATCTGCTGCCCCCTGCAGATCGTCAATCGTTTCAAACAACGGCACGATATCAATATTCATATCTTCCGGATACCAGCCACCCAGCAGGAAAAGGCCATATACTTCCATAGCATTAAGAGCACTCTTACACTGGCTGATTATATAACGGTGACAGCCTTCGGGTCCGTTGTACTGTTGTATAGATTGAATGGCCTGCACACAACGGAAAGTATCTTCCTGTATCGCATCTTTCAATACAGCAGGATTGATACTCCTGTTAAGTTGAGACAGCAGTTCTATCTTCTCATCTTCCGTTTTGCCGGCATAATCATCTGGCAACACATCCGTTTGAGCTGCCAGCTCATCAAACAGTTTACCATGCACAGCACTGTCCTGTCTTATGTCGAGTGAAGCAAAATGTAAACCAAACACTTCAATCTTATTGATAAGATTAGTGACCAGGTGCAGAAACAACCCATTGTGCTGATAAATGATAATCTGGCGGATCTGCTCCAGGGTATCCAGAATTTCTTCGCGTGTAAGACGGGTTTTATAGCCTGGTATAAACAGGTTGCTGTAAAGTTTGTTCTCCAGTTCGGTCAGCATGGTATCTACACCATGAAAAGTAAGGCGGCGTTTGAGACGCCGTACATCCAGGTAATAACATTTAATGATACTGCTGCGCAATGCATCAGCCACCTGCAGCGAGATATCGGCCGTAACAAAAGGATTACCATCGCGGTCACCACCTGGCCAGAAGCCCATCCGCACAACAGGGTTGGCCGCACTGACGGCCTCCGGAAAACGAGCCTTTATATTTGACAATATTCCTCCTGCTGCCGGATAGAATACATTCTCAAGGTACCAGATCAGGCTTACCGCCTCATCGTAGGGCGTTGGCTTTTGTTTTTTGAAGAAAGGCGTTTTACCCAGCTGCTGCAGATAAGTATTTACGACAGATGTGTTGTTGTCGCGCAATGCACGGGCCAGGTCATTGATAATTCCCAGCACAGAACCAGGATAAAACTGGGTAGGGTGTGCCGTAAGCACAAGCCGTATAGAAAAGTCCTTCAGCTTTTCGGCCAGTTGCTCCTGTTTGTTTTCCTGAATGATTTCAGATTCCAGGTGTTTGAGTGTACCCACACCGTTGAGATCATTTACTTCGCGGAAGGCGGCGTCTTCCAGCGCGTCAAAAAGTACTACCTGGCGCTCTACATACTGAACAAAACGAAACAGCAGATCAGTTTTCTCCTGTTCATTTCCATAAGAAGTGTGCTTGGTAAAAAACTCATCGATGATCCGGATCGGGCTCAGGTTTTTCTTATATCCTTCTTCACAATTATTAGAAAGCAGGGATAAAAGAATGCCTGTTTTTTCGATACGGTGAAACGGTAACGATGTAAAAAGGCTGTTATATAACTGAAATCGGATGCCTACCTCATTGCGAAATTGCTGCAAGGCTCTGTTGGCGGTTTGGTCCATGGTTAATGGTATTAAGTCAGTGATCTGAAATAGGCAGCAAATCGTCTCTGAAAATTACTTCATTTTATGGATGCAAAAAAGAATGATCTGCTGGCATAACGAAAAAGGCCCTCCGTATACACGGAAGGCCTTTGATTACTTTGGAAAACAACTTTATTCTGCTTTGGCTTCGGGGGCTGCTTCCTCAGTTTTAGCTTCTTCCGCTTTGGGGGCGGTATCGGCCTTCTTGGAAGTGCTACGGCTACGACGAGTCTTCTTCGCAGCTTCTTTTACTTCGCCCTTACCCTTACCATAAATTTCGTTGAAATCAACCAGCTCAATCAGTGCAGTTTCTGCATTGTCGCCAGGACGGGCACCCAGTTTAATAACACGGGTATAACCACCGGGACGGCCGGCTACTTTTTCCGCAATTGTGCTGAACAGTTCAGTTACAGCAGCTTTATCCTGCAGGTAGCTGAATACTACACGACGCTGATGCGTAGTGTTTGTTTTGCCTTTGGTTACCAGCGGCTCAATGTAAACACGCAGGGCCTTTGCTTTGGCCAGTGTAGTTACAATACGCTTGTGTTCGATCAGCTGGCAAGCCAGGTTACTGAGCAACGCATCTCTGTGAGCTTTAGTGCGGCTAAGATTTTTTACTTTGTCTCCGTGACGCATGACATTTGAATTTGAGACCGGTACTGGTTATTATCCCGTAACCGGTTTGTTATTAAATTTCGGTTGTACCGTGTCAGGAATTACAACCTACTGTATCTGAGAAATCAAACGACCTTACAGTTCGTCTTTGTCAACACCCATTTTAGCGAGATCCATGCCGAAAGAGAGGCCTCTTTCTGTCAGTACCTGCTCGATTTCGGCCAGTGATTTCTGACCAAAGTTGCGGAACTTCATGAGGTCTTCCTGCTCGTACTGAACCAGCTCACTCAGTGAGTTGATTTTTGCAGCTTTCAGACAGTTGAAGGCGCGTACTGACAGATCCAGATCTTCGAGCGGTGTTTTCAGCACCTTGCGGAGCTGCAGTGTCTGCTCATCAACAAGGTCTTCTTTCTTCTCTTCTTTGTTATCGAAAGTGATGTTCTCGTCGGTGATGATCATCAGGTGCTGGATCAGGATGCGTGAAGCCTGCTTCACTGCTTCTTCCGGATGAATGGTGCCATCGGTAGAAACTTCCATGATCAGTTTTTCGAAGTCTGTACGTTGTTCCACACGTGTGTTCTCGATCGTGTACTTAACGTTTTTGATGGGCGTAAAGATAGAGTCGATGGGAATGTAGCCCATTGGCGCATCTTTCGGCTTATTTTCCTCAGCAGGTACATAACCGCGGCCTTTACCGATAGTCAGCTCGATATCCATTTTTGCAGAAGAATCGAGTGTGCAGATCAGCAGATCGGGATTCATGATCTGGAAGGAGTGGGTACCTTCACCGATCATACCGGCTGTGAATTCAGTTTTATTTTTCAGTGACAGGAGAATTTTCTCGTTTGCCACTTCATGATCAACGATCTTTTTGAAACGAACCTGTTTCAGGTTCAGGAAAATTTCCACCACATCTTCGCTCACACCTTTCATGGTAGCGAATTCATGATCCACCCCGTCGATCTTAACGCCTACAATAGCATAACCTTCGAGTGAGTTCAGCAGTACACGACGCAGCGCGTTGCCGATGGTTACACCATAGCCAGGCTCCAGCGGACGAAACTCAAACTGAGCTTCAAAATCCGAGGCCTTTTGCAGGATGATCTTGTCAGGTTTTTGGAAATTCAGGATAGCCATATTTCAGATTTAATTTTATAAATGATTGGGACAGACTGCCGCTTTGTATTAACAAAAGACCGGACAGCCGGTTTACGCCTCACGATTACTTAGAGTACAATTCCACAATCAGCTGTTCCTTGATGTTTTCAGGAACGCTTTCCCTTTCGGGGTAAGTGATGAATGTACCTTTGAATTCGGTTTCATTCCAGTCCAGCCAGCTGAACTTGGGATTTTTGGCGCGTACCACACTGGTGATAGAAGAACGCTCTTTGCTATTGTCTTTGATAGTTACCACATCACCGGGTTTCAACTGGAAAGAAGGGATATTTACCACTTCTCCGTTTACTTCGATGTGTTTGTGGCTAACCAGCTGACGGGCAGCGGGGCGAGAAGGAGCAATACCCATACGGAATACAGTATTATCCAGACGTGCTTCCAGGAGTTTGATCAGGTTTTCACCTGTTACACCTTTGCGACGGGCAGCTTCCTCAAAAGTTTTGCGGAATTGCTTTTCCAGGATACCGTAGGTATACTTGGCCTTTTGTTTTTCGCGCAGCTGCAGGGCATATTCACCCAGGGTTTTGCGTTTGCGTTTTTCACCGTGTTGACCGGGAGGGTTGCTGTTTTTACCCAACCATTTACCATTACCTAAAATAGGTTCTCCAAAAATGCGGGAGATTTTGGTCTTTGGACCATTGTAACGTGCCATAATTTTACGTTCATTTAGACTTTTTTAGAAACCGGTGCTTCGATCGGTAAAAAGTCTTTAAAAAATTAATCGAGCACCCTTTTAAAAAATGAAAGCCAATCTGGCGTTATATTATAAGTAGTAAGTCCTAAGTAATAAGTTTTAAGTGAGGTTTAAATGTTTCACTTAAAACTTATTACCTAAAACTTTCTCATTATACGCGTCTTTTCTTGGGAGGACGGCATCCGTTGTGGGGAAGCGGAGTAACGTCTTTGATCATCACGATCTCAATACCCGATTGTGACAGAGAGCGGATAGCTCCTTCACGACCGGAACCAGGACCTTTTACGTATACATCTACGCGTTTCAGACCGGCATCCAGCGCAGTTTTGGCTGCATCGGAAGCTGCCATCTGAGCAGCATAAGGAGTATTTTTCTTGGAACCCTTGAAGCCCATTTTACCGGCGCTGCTCCAGGAGATCACCTGACCTGTTTTGTTGGTCAGACTGATGATGATGTTGTTGAAAGTAGCAGAGATATGGGCATCGCCATATGCGTCTACCTTTACGATTCTTTTCTTGGCAGCAGCTTTACCGCTGTTACCCTGATTTTGTCCTTTTGCCATGATTCGAAACTGAGGTAATCTTGATTTAAAATAAACCTGTCAACTTAAGCTGCCAGGCCTGAATCAACCCTCCACCTGCACCTGGTATCCGCAATTGATTCAGTAAAATGGTGCATTATAATAATACAGCAAACTCCCGGAGTATTACCGGGAGCTTGCAGATGATTATTTCTTAGCTGCTTTTTTCTTACCGGCAACCGTCTTACGTTTTCCTTTACGTGTACGGCTGTTGGTTTTAGTACGCTGGCCGCGCACCGGCAGACCCTTACGATGGCGAAGACCACGGTAGCAGGCAATATCAAGCAGACGCTTGATGCTCATCTGTACTTCAGAACGCAGCTGACCTTCTACCTTGAATTCTTCCGTAATGGTATTACGGATAGCATTCAGGTCATCATCATTCCACTCATGTACCTTCTTGTTGCGATCGATATTATTCTTGTCCAGAATATATCTTGCAGTAGAAGGTCCGATTCCAAAAATATAGGTCAGACCAATTTCACCTCTTTTGTTCTTGGGTAAGTCAACACCGGCAATACGAGCCATATTATAAAATATTAAAGTTTGTCTTTACTTAATTACAATCAGTCAGCCATCACTGATGGCCGGCCAAAATTATCCCTGACGCTGCTTAAAGCGGGGATTCTTTTTGTTGATCACGTACAGCTTGCCTTTACGGCGTACGATCTTGCAATCTGCACTTCTTTTTTTAATGGATGCTCTAACTTTCATAATCTTTCGCTTTGAGCGCCGGACTTCGCAATAACCACAGGCAATTGCAGCCGTCCTTTACTATTTTTTATTTATACCTGAAATTGATTCTTCCACG
Organism: Chitinophagaceae bacterium; assembly: GCA_017998385.1. Taxonomy (GTDB): domain Bacteria; phylum Bacteroidota; class Bacteroidia; order Chitinophagales; family Chitinophagaceae; genus CAYMZZ01. Next base: position 5,536 of record JAGODE010000254.1, read on the forward strand.
TGTCAGGTCGTATGGCGACAGCTCCACTCCTACCTTATCCCCGGGCAAAATCCGGATGTAGTGCATGCGCATTTTGCCGGAAATTGTAGCCACTATTTCATGCCCGTTTTCCAGTTTTACGCGGAACATGGCGTTTGAAAGGGCTTCTAAAATGATCCCATCCTGTTTAATCAGTGGTTGTTTCGACATACAAAATTTAGGGGTGCAAAGATAGGAGGATAAGGGCGAAAAAAGAAAAAACCCCGCTTTTTTTTCGGGGTAATCGTCTTTTTTCACTAAAATCCTCAAAATGAACGCTCAAAATACCAGTTTAGGGGCGCTCAAGCGGCACTTTGGTCATGTCGAGGTGCAGGTTTTGCAACTGATGCACCTGCAGCGGGGAATGAAAATGCCGGCGGTCTTCCCGCCACCACATTTCAATTTCCGAAAAATCTCCTTTGCGGGGCGTCACCAGCCGGAAAGAGTCTTTTTTGTATTTGACCCCGCCATTCAGATCCTCACTGGAAAAACCAAGTTTCGCCAACTGGCTTTCATCCAGCGGAATAGGCTTCAGATCAGCAGGATCATACCAAAACTCCTGAACGCCGTTGTCAACCAGTGCCTGATGGTTTTCGTGACTGACTTTGACAACAGTGCCTTCTCTTTCGATACCATCATCGTTTACCAGAACGAGATCGCCCTGTTTGAGGTCGCCGAGTTTGAGCATAGCAAATCGTTTTAATATACCGAATATAAGGTTTTTCGACTTGCACCCCAAGTCCGGCTTTTCAGGCCTCCGCCTCCCACTATGGACATAAAAAAGCCGCATTTCTGCGGCTGAATTTTTTTATAAGGCCTTTCAGGTAAAACGCCGGCTTTTCAGCATTTCGGCTTTTTCCCCTGCCTTATTAGTATAAAGGTACAAAAAAAATCATACCACCAAATCAAAATTTGCAAATTTCAATCAGCCTGCCACTCTCATATTTACTCAAAATCATCTCTCCTTCTTCTACATCAACTATATAC
>JAGODE010000255.1 GCA_017998385.1 Chitinophagaceae bacterium
ATATAAATGCAATAAATGGTGAATGAACCTATTGTCCGCACACAGGATCTGAATTATTCTTATGCGGCCGGTACGCCCACCCTGCAGCGAGTAAACCTGGTGGTACCCAAAGGCAGTATCTATGGCTTTCTGGGCCCCAATGGTGCTGGCAAGACAACTACGTTGCGCCTGTTGCTGGGGCTTCTTAAAAACCAGCAGGGCTCACTGGAAATATTCGGACAAAAATTTCCTGCCCAACGTCTTAATATCCTTAACCGGATCGGCTCATTGATTGAACAGCCTTCGCTATACGGACATCTTACTGCCACCGAAAACCTGGAAATATACAGACGTATTTACCAGGTCGATAAATCGAGGATTACCACCGTACTTCAATTAGTGGGGTTGCAGGATACCGGACGTAAAAAAGCACGGCAGTTTTCGCTGGGAATGAAACAGCGTTTATCCATTGCTATCGCCTTACTGCATCAACCAGAACTCCTGATACTCGATGAACCTACGAACGGTCTTGATCCCAATGGTATTATTGAAACCCGCGAGCTTATTAAAAAGCTTAATAGGGAGCATAACACTACGGTACTGGTGTCGAGCCATATTCTGAATGAAGTGGAACGTATGGCTACCCATGTGGGGATTATTCATAAAGGGAAAATGCTGTTTCAGGGAACACTGCCTGAATTGCAGCAGATGAAAACCAAACAGGCCGCTCTGGAGATTGAAACGGCCGACAATGCACGTGCAGCCAGTCTGCTTGTATCTCAATACGCCGTTCAGGAAACAGAAACACAGCTCGTACTGCCCTATCAGAGTAAGGAGGAAACGGCGGCTATTAACCGGCAGTTGGTACAGGCCGGTATTGATGTGTATTCTATCCACACGCGTCAAAACGATCTTGAACAATTATTCATCGACATTACAAGCAATAACTAATGAACTTTCTTAGTACCGTAAGGATTGATTTAATGAAAATGCGCCGAAGTGCAGCAGTGTGGCTGAGTATACTGGGCGCTGGTGTAATTCCACTGATTTTTTTCCTGATGTATATTGCCAAACCGGCCAAGTTTTATATCGAAAGCCAGCAAATGGGCTGGTTGACTCATATTACCCGCTCCTGGCAAAGCTTTGCCTCGTTCTTACTGCCGATGTTCGTTATCCTTATCTGCAGTCTCATCTTGCAGATTGAATATAAAAACAATACCTGGAAACAGGTGTTTGCCTCTCCATTATCGGTAGGCCAGGTATTTTTCAGCAAACTGGTAACCATCATGCTGATGACTTTGTTGCTGATAGTGATGTTTAATATTTTCTCTATTCTGGGTGCTATTGTGCCCAATCTCTTTTATCCGAAATACGGATTTCTGAGCCATGCTATTGATTGGAGTGCGTTGCTGAAATTGAATGTAAAAACCTTTGTGTCCTTACTCGGTATTATCGCACTTCAATACTGGTTAAGCCTGCGTTTCCGGAATTTTATAGTACCAATCGGCATCGGGCTGGGTTTGCTGATCATATGTATGGTAGCGCTCAACTGGGAGCACTCCGATAAGCTCCCCTACGCTTTTCCGTTACTCACCCTCATGCATAGTTTTGAAGGCAAGTCATCTGGCAGTTCTTTTTTCTTTAATCATGAACTTAATTCAATCGCATATTTTCTGGTATTTACTTTGCTTGCCTTTCTGGATCTCCGGTTTCGCAAGGAGCGGGGATGATGCTATACTAGTTTGATTATCAGAGCAATGTCAAACAGCAAACGCAAAAGCAACTTTTTTCGTAAATATGCGTTTAGAACAAATAACAAAATCCAGGACGGTATGAAGCAAATGAAAACGATCGGAGGCATCCTGCTGGCAGGGAGCCTTTTATTTTTTACATCCTGCCGCAAAAATGATAGATCCGGCGGCGATACATCTACGGCCGATAAGATAAAAGACACGGCTATTTCATATACACGTGATATTTATTTATGGTATAACCAAATACCTGCCAGTTTTAATGCCCGTAGTTATTCTGACCTCAACGGTATGATGGAGGCCATCCGTACATATAGCCAGGAGCCTGGTTTTACAAATCCGGTTGACCGCTGGAGCTTTGCCATTAAACAGGCGGAATGGGATAATGTAAGTGGTGGTATAGCTCAGGATTTTGGATTAAACATTTTTTTCAGAGCCGAAGGTGATCTGCGTGTACGTATTGTTGAGCCATCTTCTCCTGCCGGACAGGCCGGCATTCGCCGGGGCTGGCGAATTACAAAGATCAATGGCAGTACCAATATCACTACAAGCAACGCCAATGCCATCGTAGATGCTATTTATTACAGCAGTTCAGTGGCGCTCACCTTCCAGAAGCCGGATAATTCGCTGGTAGACGTATCGCTCAACGCCGGTACATACCAGGAAAAGATTGTAATGCTTGACTCCGTATATACGGTGGGAGCCGGTAAGGTCGGATACATGGTGTACAATTCTTTTCTCGGTGATTCATCTCAAACTGTCAACGAATTTGCCCGTGTCATGAACCGTTTCATATCACAGGGGGTAAATGATGTAGTGGTAGACCTGCGTTACAATGGTGGAGGCTATGTGGCTTATCAGAACGAACTGGCCAATTACCTTGTACCCACGGCCGGTAATGGGCAACTTATGATGCGCCAGCAGTATAACGACAAGTACACGCAGTTTAATACTACTACCAATTTTAATAAAAAGGGTACGCTTAATCTGCCCAGAATATTCTTTATAGTGAGCAGTAATACAGCCTCTGCCAGCGAACTGCTGATCAATAACCTGAAACCCTATGCACAGGTGGTGCTTGTGGGGCCTTCCCGTACATATGGTAAACCAGTAGGGTATTTCAATATTCCTGTTGGTGACTGGTATATATTCCCGGTATCATCACGTACAACAAATAAGAACCAGGAAGGAAATTATTTTGATGGTTTTGCACTTAACAATACCGTGGCCGATGGCCTTGATAAGGATTGGGGCGACATTACAGAAACCTGCCTGGCCAGTGTGATGAAGTATATCGGCACAGGTGTGTTTCGTATGGCATTACCCGAGGAGCCTTATGTTGAATCGCCTGCGGTGACTACAGCCAATAAACGCATCAGCGCTCAATCATTTAAGGGTATGGTGACGCCTGTAAAATTTTAGGTCAAAGAAAGGCATAAAGAAAAAGGTCCGCGGGAGCGGACCTTTTTTAATGTGTATGTTTTTTCTTTTTACAGGATTTCTTTTTGCACGTATTGGCAACCGGTTCTTTTTTTATGCTGTTGCTGTCCATGATTATCCGCCGGTTGATCAGCAACGAATCGGCTTTGGCGGCAGCGGCAGGTGCCCTGGGATCTGTCAGTGCCTTTCGTACGGGTTCTTGCGCAGTCGGGTGCTGGGCATCTGCCGAGATGGCCACTAAGGTAAGAAAGGCGAGCGTCAGCAACTGCTTTTTCATGTTAAACGTGTTTAGCAGTAAGACGTTGTTTGTGAAAAGCCGTTTACTGCCTCGCAATAAAGAAATGTTAAGAACAGGCACTGCATTAGAGCTTGTCTACAGTAGTGCCGGCACCCAGCCAGGCCATCATACCAATGCCGATCTCGATCGCATTTTCATCGATATTGAAAGTAGGCGTATGTACGCCCGATACAATACCTTTTTCAACATTCATAACACCAAGTCTGAAAAAGCAACCAGGTATAAGCTGCGAATAATACCCGAAATCTTCGGCCCCCATACGCATTTCGGTTTCTTCTACATGGGCCGGACCCATATAAGCAACGGCCTGCTCTACAGCTATCGGATGTAATTTTTCATTATTGTAAACAGACGGGTATCCAACATCAATATGCAGATCAATTTCTCCGCCCGCACTTTGAGCTACGCCCGATACGGTGCGCCGGATAAGCTCATGTGCTTTGAAACGCCAGCCTTCATCCATGGCCCGGAACGTGCCTTTGAGCTTCACTTCATTGGGTATTACATTGGTAGTGGAGCCTCCATTAAAAGCAGTAATGGATAATACCGTTGGGTTAAAAGGGTTGTTGTACCGGCTTATCAGCTGCTGCAGCTGAATGATCAGTTGCGATGCCATAAGTATCGGATCAATGCAGAGATGGGGAGAAGCAGCATGACCGCCTTTGCCTTTCACCGTAATATAAAGTTCATCGGCACTGGCCATTACTTTACCAGGACGAAAACTAACCTGTCCGGTAGCCAGTCCGGGATGAACATGTAGTCCAAAAATAGCTGAAGGAGCAGGATTTTGCAGTACTCCATCACGAATCATCAGGCTCGCGCCACCTGGATTTTTTTCTTCGCCGGGCTGAAAGATGAGTTTGACCGTGCCTTCCCATTTGTCTTTCAGTTCCTGCAAAATACGTGCTGCACCGAGCAGGCAGGTCGTATGCACATCGTGCCCGCAGGCATGCATCACGCCATTGTTTTTTGATTTGTAAGGGATGTCATTTTCTTCCTGAATGGGTAATGCATCCATATCGGCCCGCAGGGCTACTATGCGGCTTTGCGGATTACGGCCTTCAATAATACCCACCACGCCCGTCTCCGCCATTACAGTAAACGGAATACCCAACTCAGTTAACCGGGATTGCACAAAACGGGAAGTTTCAAATTCCTGATAGCTTAACTCAGGATGAGCATGCAGGTGTTGCCGTATGGAAATATAGTCAGGAGCATATAGGGCGGCCAACTGCTTAATGGTAGTTATCATGTTACAAAAGTAATGATTGCCCTGCTGTCAATGCAAACCGGCCCGGACATCCTGTACTGAAATTGTATAAACAGGATAGACCGGACCGGCTTTTAAAAGGGGATTAACAAAAATCAGGGGGTATCGTCCCGGAGGCTGTCGCCCGAGAGTTCTACCATATCATTCATGATATACACACCTTTGGGAAAATATTCGTTTAGTTTTTTCTGATACTGTTCCGCTTCTTTACGGTCTTTGAAATTGCCGGCCTTTAACTTGTAGAAAGGGCTTTGGTGCCAGAGATAAGCCTTCAGTTCGGGAAAATAGGTATATACCTTGGTCTTGGCAGCAATAGCCTCATCGCGGCTGTTGGTGCTGATGATCATTAGACGGAACCCTTTGACGGTCCGCCGTGCATCGCGGCTGGTTTCTTCGTTTATCTGGGCCTGTTTAGCGACCAGCAGGTCTATGCGTGGATCTTTGTGTACCACTACCGATTTTCGGGCTGTATCCATCACAGCGTCCTGCGCCTGCAGACTGATCGTTACAGCGAGTAAGAAAAGGGAGAGCAAAAATTTGTTCATAGTCATCAGGTTTCAAAAATCTTACCAAAAATAGTGATCAGTGGCTGGTCGTCAGTGGTCAGGCTTAATAGTTAACGGTTCCTTATACCTTTTGCCTTATACCTTTCTCCTCTTTCAGTATCCGCCACCCGCACCGGCAATATTTTCCACAGGATGCCAGGTAGTTTTGATTTCCTGGGTATCCATGATGAAATAGGGTGACTGGCCTTCATTTTCTTCCCAGTCTGTACGGTCATGGATGGTGATTCTTTTGAGATTACTGGCAGAACGTTCGCGTAGCAACTGTTGCAGAGCTGTATCCTGCCCGCAATAGATGGCCGCATTTACATCCATATGATCAGCCATCCACGGTGCCAGTTCACTTGCCTGTCCGGTAAGGATGTTAACTACTCCGCCCGGCAGGTCAGAGGAGTTGAGTACTTCAGCGAAAGTAACGGCGCAAAGTGGTTTTTTCTCTGCACCCAGCATTACACAGGTGTTGCCGCCGGCAATAACGGGTGCCATAACTGACACCAGACCTAGTAATGAAGTGTCCTGCGGCGCTATGATAGCCACAACGCCCATTGGTTCGGGAGCAGAAAAATTGAAGTGCGAACTGGCTACAGGATTCACCGCACTAAAGAGTTGCTGGTATTTGTCTGTCCAGCCGGCATAGTAAATAAGCCGGTCGATGGCGAGGTTTACTTCTTTTTCTGCAGCACGCCTGTTGCTGTCCTGCAGCATCAGTTCTTCTATAAATTGTGTTTTGCGGCCTTCCAGCATCTCTGCCATGCGATACAGGAATTGTCCGCGGTTAAAGGCTGCCCGGCTGCTCCACCCGCCAAAAGCGCCTCTTGCAGCAACAACTGCTTCCCGAAAATCTTTTCGTGAACTGAGGCATACGTTGGCCAGTTGCCTGCCTGCCGCATTTACAGGAATATAATATCTGCCCGACTCTGTACGGGGAAATTGTCCGCCGATATAAATCTTATAGGTCTTCAGCACTTCCAGGCGGGCGGGAGTGGTGCCTGTGCCATTGGTGGAAGCGGTTGTTATATTTTTAGAAGAAGTTGCCATTACAATTCATTTTTTGCTGAACAAAGTTTAATTGCCAGATGAGGATTAACGGAGTGACAGATAGGGGAGTAATCCATGCAGACCTCCTTCGCGTCCGTAACCACTTTCTTTATAACCGCCAAAAGGAGAGGTCGGGTCAAATTTGTTGAAGGTATTGGCCCATACTACTCCGGCGCGCAGACG
>JAGODE010000256.1 GCA_017998385.1 Chitinophagaceae bacterium
CGCTCCAGGTCTTCCTGGTTCTTCTTCAGCTTTTTTTCCAGATCAGCCTTTTCATCCTGCAGGTCTTTAAATTTCTTCTCCGCTTTTACCACTACTTCATCCTGCGATTTAATCTGAAGCTCAAGATTGGCTTCTTCAATATCCGGGTAAAGATTGCTCAGAAATGCTTTCACTTTACCTATGGATTGAGCATCCATAGCAGGGAGAGCATCCTGCCCGTCTTTGTTGATGATAATTGAAAGAGAGGAAGCGTCTTTTTCCTTACGGCTCTTACGATCCACTTTAATAATATAATCCATACGCTCATCGCTCACATCACTAATTACCGCATCTTTAAAAACGATAAATCCTTTATCCTTATTAAAAAGTCCTTTCTGTACTTTGCCCAGGGTGCCCATATCTTCAATCTTCTTTACAATCGCATTCTCCACAGCCTCCTGCGAAAAGTTATAATCCATGCTCATGGCTTTTTGCTTCTTTTTCTCATAGGTCAGCTGGCTTTCATAAGCCTGGGCAAACAAACCGGCAGGCCACATAAAGGCTGCCAGCAGCAATAACAGTACGACTCTCATATTGTGAATTTTCATCAAAGATAGCAGAAAGGGTAAAACGGTTGCATGCCGGCCGGAAGGGCATAACAGGTAATTATTCGGTTTTTGAACAGGTAGCCGTTACATTTGTACGGAAATCAGTATTCTTTTGAGCGGAATAAAACAACTGGCAGGACAAACATTTTGGTACGGGGCAAGTTCCATTGCGGCCCGTTTTCTCAATTATCTGCTCACTCCTTACCTCACTGGCACCCTTTTTACCAGTGTCTATGGAGAAATGAGTCTTATCTATGCCCTTATTTCCTTTCTGAATATTCTTTTTACCTATGGCCTCGAAACGGCCTATTTCCGCTACATTCAGCGCAAGGACCAGGCAGACGATGTATACAGCACCATCACTATTTCGCTGCTGGCGAGTACGATTACGTTTACAGGCACCATGTTGCTTTTCCGCAATAGCCTGGCCAGTGTAACAGCGGTTGAAGACCACCCCAATTATATTACGCTGGCTGCTTTCATAATCGGTTTCGATGCCCTGACCACCATCTCATTTGCCCGGCTCCGGCAGCAGGGGCGGCCTATCAAATACGCTTTTGTACGTATTGCCGGTATACTTATTAATATCGGTCTAACCATTTTTTTCCTGACCATATGCCCTGCCTTACTGGCTAAAAACCCCGATGGCCCTGTTGCTGTTTTTTATAAAAAAGACAATGCCATCACCTATATTCTGATTGCCAATCTGGCCCAATCCATTTTCACCTTTATCCTGCTATGGAAGGAGTTTTCGTCCTTTAAATGGAAATTCAATACCGCTCTCTGGAAGGAGATCATGATCTATTCGCTTCCGCTGGTCATTGCAGGGTTTGGCGGCATGATCAACGAAACCCTTGATCGCTTTATGCTGGAATGGTGGTCAACGGCTGCCGATTCCAAAACAGAAGTGGGTATCTACAGCGGCTGTTATAAACTTTCTATTCTCATTACTCTTTTTGTACAGGCTTTCAGGCTGGGTGCAGAACCCTTTTTCTTCAAGCAGGCACAGGGCGAAAATCCGCAACGCACTTACGCCCGGGTGATGAAATTCTTTGTAATTGCAGTCTGCGGTATGTTTCTCGTTGTGACCCTGTACCTTGATATCTGGAAACATTTCCTGGGCAAGAAAATATACTGGGAAGGCCTGAAGGTGGTTCCGATCCTGCTTTTTGCCAATATGTTCCTGGGTATTTATTATAACCTCAGTATCTGGTACAAACTCACTAATAAAACCCGGGCCGGGGCAAGTATCACCCTCATTGGCGCAGCCATCACCATCCTGATCAACTATCTGTTTATCCCCCGCTTTGGCTATATGGCCTGCGCCTGGGCTACATTCTTCTGCTATGGCTCTATGATGGTAATCTCCTTTGTTTGGGGGCAGCGGGAATACCGGATTCCCTATGCCTGGAAAAAACTGGTGGCCTATATGGTGATTGTATTATTGCTGTACTGGATCCATCTGCTTCTTACATACTGGATCAGCAGCCCGTATTTTAATTATGGATTTGCCACAGCATTGCTGGCCCTATTCACCTGGTTTATGCTCAATGTAGAGAAAAAGGAGTTTCAGAAGCTACCCTTAATAGGCAGATTCCTGCGATAAAAATTATTAATAAAGAAATAAAAATCAACGCATTAAATCAATCCTGTAAAAAAGGATTGCTCCGCCGTTCGCGGCCAATGGTTGTAGCCGGGCCGTGACCGGAATAGACGATCGTATCGTCCGGAAGTGGGAGCAATTGTGTTTTTATACTGTCAATAAGTGTATCATAATCTCCACCCGGCAGGTCGGTACGGCCTATACTGCCCTGAAACAATACGTCGCCGCCTATTACGAAGTGTTGCGCCGCGTTATGGAAAGAGATGCTGCCGGGTGAGTGCCCCGGAGTGAATAGCACGCTCATGCTGTCATTGCCAAGTTTTACGAGATCACCGGCTTCGAGCAGGTGCACGGGACCGGTATAGTTGACAAAAGGCAGTTGCCAGCGCAGACCGGCTTCAGCAGCACGATCAAGCACCGGCCGCTCCTTTTCGTGGATATGTGGCTGCAACCCCCAGGTATCAACTACAAACTGATTGCCAAATACGTGATCGAGGTGGCAGTGCGTGTTAAGCAAAAGCAGAGGTCTTAACCCGCCGTTTTCAATAGCCTGCCTCAGTATGTTTTTTTCTTCGTCAAAATAGCATCCCGGGTCTATAATGCAACAGTCGCCCTGATCGTTATATAACAGGTATGTATTTTCCTGGATGGGGTTAAAAGTGAACGTCTTAACAGTTAACATGATGGGTTTTTCGTATTTTTAAATATAGACTCGTTTCCGGTAAATTTGTAAGCTGCCCGGCCCCTGCTGACAGCAGCGTCAAAGATAAAGTTTAAACCAACCAGGCAACTGCGGCAACACTGAATCCAAAAACAACGATTTAAACTGATTACGAAACAGCAAACGATTATATGAGGAAAATAAAATTAGGCCTGATTGGCTGCTTTTTGTGTGGGACCTGGATGATGGCCGGCGCGCAGGTGAGTACGGTAGAGTTTGGCAAAAACCGGGTGCAATACCAAAAATTCAAATGGAGGTATTACCAGACAGAAAACTTCAATACCTATTTCAGTGAAGATGGCCTCGGACTGGGCAAATATGTAACCCAGATTGCTGAATTGGAATTACCCAGCATCGAAGAGTTTGTGGAAGAAGCCCTGCAACGTCGCATCAACATTGTGGTATACAACAATTTTGATGAAATGCAGCAGTCTAACATCGGCCTCGCTCTTGACTGGCAAAATACAGGCGGTGTGACCAAACTGGTCAATAATAAAATGCTGGTTTACTTTGATGGCAATCACGATAACCTGCGCCGTCAGATCCGCCAGGGCCTTGCCAAAGTACTGGTAGATAACCTGCTTTTTGGCGATGACCTGGGTGAATTTGCTGCCAACCAGGCCCTGCTTGACCTCCCCAAATGGCTGACCGACGGATATGTGGAATATGCTGCCGAAAACTGGAGCCCCGCGCTCGACGATGATCTTCGCGGTGTGATGCTGGCCGGCACCTATCGTACGTTCTACCATTTTGCATTTGCCAAACCCAACCTCGCCGGCCATGCTTTCTGGAAATACATTGCCGACAAATACGGTAAAAATAAAGTCACTTACTTCCTCTACCTGGCACGCATTTACCGTAATCTCAACAATGCCTCCCAGAAGCTGGCCAAAATGAAATTTAAAGACCTGCTGAAGCAATTCATGAATGATATGCCCCAGCAGTATTATAAAGATATTCGCGGCCGCCGCAATGCACCCAAAGGACAACTGGGCGTGAGCGAGGTGATTGGCAAAAAAGATTTCATCCGCTTCAATGCCAACCCCAATCCCAAAAGCTTCACCTATGTGGTAGTGGAATTCAAACAGGGTATCTACTCTGTTGTGCTCAATGAAAATTTTGTAAACCGCAAAGTCCTGTTACGTTTTGGTCATCGCTCAAGAGAAGATGAAAAGAATCCCAACTATCCCATTATTGCGTGGGATGGCAAGGGCACCCGTATCGCTGTATTGTATTCCCAGCAGGGAAAACTTAACCTGTTTGTATACGATGCAGTACGCCGGGTACGCATCATGAAGCAGGAACTGCCCATGTTTGACCAGGTGCAGGATATGAAATACATGCTCGACAACAATACACTGCTCCTGAGTGCCATTCGCAGCGGTCAGACCGATATTTTTGTGTACAAACTCGACAAGCAGAGTTATGACCAGATCACGAATGATGTGTATGACGACCTCGATCCTGCGTTTGTTGCGTTCCCCAACAAAACCGGCATTATCTATTCCAGTAACCGTCCCACCGCACAAGCCGCCAGCACAGAAGACTCTTTGCCCGGCCCGCACTTCAACATATTCCTGGTAGACAACTGGAACAAATCAGATTTCAAACAAATATCACAACTTACCTCGCTCAAATACGGCAACGCCCGTTTCCCCTCCCAATACAATAGTTCTCACTTCACGTTTGTGAGTGACGAAAACGGTATCAATAACCGTTATGCAGGCTTCTTCCGTACGGAGCGCGCCGGACTGGATACCCTGATTTTTATTGGCGATGAAGTATTGCGTAACCCGCCCCTGGCCGAAGTAGACAGTGTGCTAAGCGAATGGGGCAAAACCGATATCGATTCGGTTGGCTATATCTCCGTTACCAATGATTCAGCTTATGTATTTTCTCTCACCAACTACCAGAGCAGCCTGCTCGAGACGCGCACTGCCGGCGACAACCAACAGGTAAGTGAGGTAGTAAAACTGGGTGACGTAAAACTGCTGTACCGGTTGCGGGTCGATGAAAATACCCTGCGCCGCCGCAACATCAATGCCCGCCCCACAGAGTACATGAAACAGGTGATGGATAATGACCGGAAAAAATCGTTCAGACCCGTCATCAATGCCCCTGCCGGCAATGTGCCTGACAGTGCCAAACGAAAAGACAATTTCTTCCAGAGCGAATTCGAAGAAGAAAAAACAGACAGCAAGGTAGGAGAAGTAGTAAGCGCCACACCGGTGGAAAAAGAAACACCCCTTCGCAAAGCCAAACTGTACGAATATCGTCCTCCTAAATTCTTTGCAGATTATGCAGTGACCGGTTTCAACAACTCTGTACTGGCTGTTAATAAGTTTCAGCCTTACGGGGGTGGTTTTGGTCCTATACAGCTTTCGAACGGATCAGATTTCAACGGTCTTATCCGTGTAGGCACTTCCGATCTAATGGAAGATGTGAAATTTACCGGTGGTATTCGCATTGCGCCCAATCTGCGCGATAATGATGTGCTTTTTGAATTTTATAACCTGCGTAAACGCCTCGACTGGGGATTCACCTATTTCCGTAGCAGCAACTCGGTAACCTTTGACGTTGGTGGTGCCGGTTATCCCGGTAAAGAGTTTTCCAACTACTACCTCGCACGGCTGCGCTATCCGCTCGACCGTATCCGCAGCCTGCGCGCTACCATTGGCCCCCGCTTCGACCGCCAGGTGCTGGGGGCGATTGATCCCGCATCGGCCGAAGTGCCCGACAATAAGCTGACTTATGGCCAGTTTAGCCTCGAATACGTATACGACAACACCCTCAATCCTGCCTCCAATATCTGGCATGGCCTGCGTTACAAAATCTTTGCAGACTGGTTTACCCAGATGGCCAAACGTAACACAGATGGAAAATTCATGTTCAATCTTGGTGTGGATGCCCGTCACTATCTGCCCATCTACCGCAACCTGATCTGGGCCGTACGTGCTGCCGGTGATTTCTCCTTCGGCGATCAGAAAGTAATCTATTACCTGGGCGGTGTAGACAACTGGTTCTCTCCTAAATTCAATAATGGCAACAGACCCACCGACGCCTATACCTATCAGTCACTTGCTGTGAATGTGCGTGGTTTTAACCAGAATGTTGCGAATGGCAATAACGCTGTAGTTCTTAACAGTGAGATCCGCGTACCAGTCTTCACTACTTTCTTCAATAAACCCATCAACAATGCATTTTTACGCAACTTCCAGTTGGTACAGTTTGTTGATTTTGGTACCGCCTGGGCAGGCGATCTTAAAAACATCCAGCGTCCGCAAAACATCTACAATGATCCCAACAACCCCAATACTCCCAGCGTACGATTTAAAGCTGGCGGTCTTGGTCCCTTTGCCGGCGGCTATGGTTTTGGCGCCCGCTCTACCCTGCTGGGTTATTTCATACGTGTAGATGCTGCGTGGGAAATGAATGGCGTATTCCGTAACAAACCCAAATGGTATTTTGCCATGGGCTTTGATTTCTGATAAAATTTACCGCAATAAAAAAGCCGCTTTCCGCGGCTTTTTTTATTGGTCAAACCACAGTTTAATGATTTGAAGATGGAGGAAGAATGTGCTAATAGGACGAAT
>JAGODE010000257.1 GCA_017998385.1 Chitinophagaceae bacterium
CGTCAGTATTGGGCAGGGCAGCAACGCCCGTAAGTACTGAACTCAACTGGTTACCGGTTGGCGATGTCTGAACAGAGGGTGTATAGCCGAGTCGCACCCCGATTTTCAATTTATTATTCAGACGAAAATTCTGATTGGCCTGGATATTCATCCGCTCATAGCCTGTATTCAACACAATACCGTTTTGCCGCAGGTAGCCAAAAGAGATATAATAGTCATTGAATTCATTGCCCCCTGAAATGCTGATATTATGATCAGTCTGCATGGCATCGCCGAGCAGGTAATCATCCCAGTTTACTTCTTTGAAGTCGGGCGAAGAAAGACGATCAATATCTGCCTGCGAGTATTTTGCCGGCTGGCCATCGTTAGCCCTTGCTTCATTCGACAACAAGGCATGATCCAGCGCACTTACTTTTTTGGGGAAGCGGGTGGGTCGCTGCAGGCCGATTGAACTGTTGAGGCTCACCCGGGGCGGCCCTTTTCGACCGGTCTTAGTCGTAACCAGTATTACACCTCCTGTAGCACGCGAGCCATAGATCGCCGCCGATGCAGCATCTTTCAGCACACTGATACTTTCAATATCAGCCGGATTGATCCTATCGAGTGAAGAAGGCACCCCGTCTACAATTGTAAGTACCGGATTGCTGCTGAAGGTGCTCGTGCCACGGATGCGGAAATCAATACTCTGATTGCCCGGTTGTGCGCTGGTACGCACTACGGTAAGACCAGGAACCTGCCCCTGTAATGCTTCGGTCAGGGAAGCAACCGGCCGGTCCTGTAATTTTTTTGAATCAATCGTGCCAACTGCACCGGTCATGGTTACTTTCTTCTGAGCACCATAACCAATTATCACTACTTCTTCAAGTGAAGCATTGACAGCTGTCATTATTACATCCAGCTGTGAATTGTTTCCTACAGCCATCTCCATTGGCTGAAAGTTCACATGTGAAAAACGCAGGCGTACTTCACCATTCGGAATTGTAATGGTAAATGTACCCGCTTCGCTGGTAACGGCATTTGCTGTGCCATTGACCACGCTCACGGTTGCACCGGATATGGGAGCAGCATTAGCATCTGATACCTTTCCGGTAACAGTACGCTGTGCCCAGGCCTGCAAACCCACCAGGACCAAACCGGTAAGCCATAAAGACTTAATCAGACTCCTTCTCATAATTGTAAGTTGGTTTAAGAATTTAGTTCGAATGAAACTTTCAGGACAGGTTTACAGGCAGCTCAGCTTTGCTTTTTTAAAGTGCTGAGTGTTTTTATATCGAGTTGTTCACACAACAACCGGTATTCAATATACAATTCATCTACCTGAGCGCGCGTACGTTCATCAAAAACTCCGGAAAATTCGCGGGTGAATGTGCTAATACCCAGACCGCGCCTGCCCAGAAAATACTTGGCTACAGTGGGATAAACCGTGTGCATGACATGCATCCGGTCGATGAAAAACTGCTGTATCCGTTGCACAGCCGATGCACAATCCGGATCATCGTAATGCCGGCACAACCAGGAAATGAGCTCCGGAAAATAATTGCCCTGAATGCAGGAAAGTCCGGCAGAGCCAGCTCGTAACGAATCAAGTGCATGTACCATATATGCATCATACAAGCCAAATCCCTCCACATCGCCGGTAGCAGCCAGTTTGGCTTTTACCTGCTGCAGGTCAAGGCAGGTATCTTTATGATAAATAACACGGCCTGTACGGGCAAAGTCGCCCAGCTGACGGGCAGAAAGCACTCTTTTATAAGGTGCGGGACATTCATAAAACCCCAGCGGAACGCCGGGAGTATGATCAAAAAGCTGGTAGACACGGTCTTCAAATACCGCGTCGGCTTCCCATTCGCCAGCCAGCATACTGGTAATAATAATCACCGCATCCACCCCTGTATCATGAATACGCTTAACAAAATCGGCCTGACGGGTAATAGATCCGCCAAACGTGCCTGCGGCAACCACAGGCACTGCATTGGCGGCTACATTTAGGATATGCTGAGTAATGGAAAGACGCTCTGCATCGGTGAGCTTAAACATTTCGCTCGACTGGCAATTGGCGAAAAGCCCTGCCGCGCCGGCGTTGAGATAAAATTCGGTGAGTTCGGTCAATGCCTCGTAATCGATGGCACCGTTGTCTGTAAACGGTGTCAGCATCACGGGAATAAATGCCTTTTGCTTAGGTACCATGGCGTGCTTTTACAATCGTTATTATTAACAGGATAAAAATAGCACGCCGGGCAACCCGGGATTTATAAGATGTTAGCGGGGTTTTGTAGGAAATTAACCAGAAGAACGGTGTAAGGTGTAAGGTATAAGGTGAAAGGAATAAGGAGTATAAAAGTATAAAGGTTTAAAAGTATAAAGAGCTGCGATTACCTCGAAACACCTTTATACTTTTAAACCTTTATACTTTATTATATATGTGAAGGATTAAACCCCTTCTCATCATATGCTACCGGTGTATATTCTTCCACCATCAGTTCATCAATTGATTTGGATTTTTTGTTTCGGTTAAAGCGGGCTACTATTTTATCAAACACTGCATACATGACCGGCACCACCACCAGCGTCAGGAAGAGTGAACTGATCAGCCCGCCGATGATTACCCAGGCCAGGCCGTTTTTCCACTCTGCACCGGCACCTTTGGCAATGGCAATAGGCAGCATACCAATCACCATGGCAATAGTAGTCATCAGGATCGGACGTAACCGTGCATGGTTAGCATCGATCAATGCCTGATAGGTAGAGGCACCTTCTGCCTTACGCTGGTTGGTAAAATCAACCAGGATAATGGCGTTCTTGGCCACAAGACCGATGAGCATAATCAGCCCCAGGATAGTAAACAGGTTGAGCGAATTGTTGGTAAGTGCCAGTGCCAGGAATGCACCAATGATAGCCAGCGGGATAGAAAATAGCACTACAAAAGGATATACAAAACTATTATACAGCGCAACCATGATCAGGTACACCAGCACGATGGCGGCAAGTAAGGCAATTCCCATTGAACCAAACCCTTCACTTTGATTTTCCATATCACCGCTCCATACATAGCTTACACCAGCCGGGCGGGGAAGTTTTTCAAACATTGCCTGCCATTCGGTGGCCACCGTACCTGAGGGACGACCCACGCTCTGCGCTTCAATTGTGACCGATGTACTTTTATCGCGACGCTCCAGACGGCTTGGTCCGCTCGATTCCTTTACCGATGCAAACTGTGAAAGACGTACCTGCTCTCCCTTATCATTAATAAAAAGCAGGTTGCTTACATCGGCAATACTCTGGCGATTAAATTTTTCGTACCGGATATTAATATCATATTCATATTCACCCTGACGGTATTTACCATCCGTATTACCGCTAAAGGCGGTCTGCATAGTACTTCCCACTGTAGCCAGTGAGAGACCCAGTGCCGCCATCTTATCCCGATCTACCTGCACATTGATCTCCGGGTTACCAGCCTCAACAGACAGACGCATTTCCGTTGCTCCGGGCACTTTGCGCAACCCGGCCATGGCCGAGTTGGCAAAATGCATCACACTGTCCAGTTCAGGACCCGTTACCACCAGGGCCAGCGGTGCCTGCTCAGCCGTGCCCAATATGCTCACCGGCACCGTCTTTACTTTGGCCCCTACCAATATCTTCTGTAGCTCACGCTTTGTCTTCACCGCATAGATATTGGCTTCGTCTTCCCGTTCTGTTTTGGGTACCATCTGCACATTAATCTCTGCTTTGTAAGCAGTGCTTTGCGAAGCCCCCATACCATCACTGCTTTGCCCGATGGTAGTAATGAGTTTGGTTATTTCCGGTTTATGTTTCAGATACTCTTCAGCCCGGCGTGTCATCTCATTCGTTTGCTCAATGGAGGCATCTTTGGGTAATTCAATCTGTACCAGGAATTCCCCCCTATCTGTTTTTGCAAAAAACTCTGCACCAATAAATCCGGCTCCTACCAGGGCAAATGAGCCAACGAATAAAGCTAGCATGAGGCCGAGTGTGGTTTTCTTATGTGCCAGACTCCACTTCAAAATGGCGGTTACCCAATTGGTAAACCTGTCAAGGCCTTTTTCAAAGCCGATAATAATCTTTCCGAAAAAAGTCTTACCGGTAATCTTTTCCAGCTTACCAAAACGGGAAGAAAGCCAGGGCACAATCGTAAAGGAGCTCAGCAACGAAAGCAGCGTTGCGATAGATACCGTTACACAAAACTGTTTCAGGATATCCGCTGCCAGGCCGGTACTCAGGGCAATAGGAATAAACACTACTACAATTACGAGCGTAATCGATGTCACCGTGAAACCAATTTCTTTCGTAGCATCAAATGCTGCCCTTACCCTGTTTTTCCCCATCTCCATGTGGCGGTAAATATTTTCCAGTACCACAATAGCATCATCTACCAGGATACCTACTACAAGCGAAAGTGCCAGCAGCGACATAAGGTTGAGCGAATAACCAAGCAGGCTCATACCGATAAATGTAGCGATCAGCGATGCCGGTATTGCCACCATCACGATTACCGCATTGCGGATGCTATGGAGAAAAAACAACATCACAAAAGCTACCAGCACAATAGCAAGAATGAGATCATGAATCACCGCATCGGCAGACTCCAGCGTATACACGGAACTATCATTGGCAATATCGATCTTCAACCCATTGGCAGCGTAGTCAACCTGCATTTTCTGAATGGTAGCCGTGATCTGCTCACTCACAGACACGGCATTGGCATCAGATTGTTTGATAACCTGCAGTGCTATGGAGCTTTGCTGGTTTACCCGCGCCAGTTTTTCCACATCTTTTTGGGTATCCTGCACATCGGCAACATCTTTGAGCCGCACCTGCGCACCATCTTTATTAAGGATAACGAGGTTACGCAGCTCTTCGACTGTTTTGTATTTGCCTGCCAGGCGGATCAGTACATCCTGTTCGCGCGTCTGCACACTACCCGTAGGGAAGTCGAGATTGGAACTCAGTACAGCATTTTGTACCTGGGCCAGCGACAGACCAAAAGCCTGCAGGCGTGTGGCGTTGATATTTACCTGGATCTCGCGCTCCTGCCCACCAATCAGATTCACCTGTGCCACACCCTTTACCCGCGACAGCACAGGCGCAATACGCTTATCCATCAGGTCATAAAAAGCCGCCTCATCCATTTTTCCCGATGCCGACAGCGTCATCACAGGTAAATCATCGAGCGAAAATTTATTTAGTGAAGGCGGATCCACATCATCGGGGAGATCGCCCAGAATGGCATTTACCTTCCTTTGTGCATCGTTGAGCGCATAATCCACATCCGAACCACTGTTGAGTGTGATCGTCACAATCGATAAGCTTTCAAACGATTTTGTTTCCAGCTTCTTGATGTTCTCCATTGACGATACCGCATCTTCGATCTTTTTGGAAACAGTATTCTCTACCTCACTCGGCGATGCGCCCGGGTATACGGTAGTAACCGATACCACCGATGGCGAAAACTTGGGCAGCAACTCATAGTTGAGCGAGGTGTAACTTAATATCCCTCCCAGTATGAGTACGGTGAACAGTACGATCACCAGGGTGGGGCGTTTTATTGAAACTTCTGCTATTTTCATGAATCTCTTTTTAACTAATAATCGCTGATTACTTCACAACCGACACTTTGGTGCCTCCAGTGAGATTGATTTGTCCACTGGTGATAACAGTTTCGCCTTCATTCAACCCCTGCAATACTTCTACCTGATCGCCCAGTACACGCCCGGCTATAACTTTACGCAGAGAAGCCGTGCTGTCTTTGGTAATTACAAACACTTCATTGCTGCTCACGCTGCCGACAAAAGAAGAACGCGGTATTACCACCACAGGAGCCTGCGAAGGAAAACTGAATATGGCGGTACCATACATACCTGCCTTCACTAACTGACCGGGATTCGAAATAAGCTCAATCTCAATCGGAAAATTGAGGCTGTTATCCGCTTTGGGAGCTATAAAAGTCACTTTACCATCGAACGCGCGATCCGGAAATACGCTCACCCGGATATTTACCTTATCTCCTTCTTTTAACTGCGCGACCTGCCCTTCCGATACTGTTGTCTGCAGTTTAAGACGTGATACATCTACCAGCTCAAACAACTGTGTGCCGGGCGAAACAACCGCCCCTGGTTCAATAAAGCGTTTGTTGACGATACCATTGATAGAAGAACGCACATAGGTATCTTCTACTTTGATGCGGGCCTGTGCCAGTTTGGCCTCCGCATTGGTAAGTGCCAGCCTGGCCTGATCCAGTTGCTGCTGAGTTACACCACCTGTTTTAAAAGCGTTTTCATACCGTTCTTTATCAGCTTGCGCCAGTTTGTATCCTGCCTGTGCATTATCGAGATCCACATTGAGCTGATCAGCCTTAATGATGGCCAGTGTCTGCCCTTTTCGTACACGGCTGCCTTCATCTGCCAGTACCGTTATAACACGACCGGAGTTTTCTGCCGAAAAATTGAGTTGCTGTACAGGTATAAAAT
>JAGODE010000258.1 GCA_017998385.1 Chitinophagaceae bacterium
GGTAGAGCAGGGCCAGCCAGGCATCTCTGCTGGCATTGCCCAAAAACACATACTGGCCTGTAAACACACAAATCAGTAACATGATCACACCCGCTATAAGCATTTGTAATCCGGCGCTGAAAAGTATATCCACAGCAGGACGCGTACGGGATGCATATACTGTACCATACGACCAGGATAATACAGAAATGAATGCAAGAACTACCCCCAGTACAAACCGGGTATTGTGTAAAGCTCCCAGGTAATCATAAAAGATGACAACAATACCCGCAAAACCGGTAACCCACCCCACTACCATCCATCGTGTGATCTGCTTATGCCGGCAAAGCCTCGCTGTGAAAAAAGCGACAAACAGCGGTACAAGGGCCACAATAATTGCAGCCAGTCCGCCGCTGATATACTCCACCGACCAGGTAATTAACCCATTGGATATACACAACAGCAGTATACCCTGCACAGATAATTGCCGGATAACAGGCCACTCCGGCATCTTATACCCTCTTATCAGAAAATAAGTTACTACAACAAACCCTGAAAAAAACTGCCGCAGCCCGGCTATAAAGAAGCCCGGCATTTGCTGTGCACCGATCCGCGCTGCCACATAGGTCGTACCCCATAGTATACTCACTAAGCCCAGTGATAAATAAGCCAGTTTCTTCTCCCGTTTCATTCGCTTAACTATGTTACATATGATATTTACAAAGCATGCCCGTCATAAACCTCCGATCACGCTGTAAAATTGGTCCGAAAACAGCAACTAAAACAGATTCAGATTTTGTATTTTTGACTAGATCAGATTAAACCGGTCAAAAACTGTTATGGCGAAAAACAACTTTACAGATACCGATCATATCTATCTGCAGGTAGCAGGTGGCGTGGAAAAAATGATCCAGGACGATGTGTTGAAAATAGGCGACAAACTTCCTTCTGTACGTGTGCTGAGTGAAGAATATGGTATCAGTATGGGTACAGCCTTTCAGGCATATTATCATCTCGAAGGCAAAGGCCTGATTGAGTCGAGACCAAAATCCGGTTATTATGTACGGTTTAGTCCCCGGCGATTCAGGGATCTGCCACGGGTTATTCAGCCCGATGTATTATCGCACAACGTCTCGGTAAAAGAAATGATCGCCTCTTTCTATTCAGATATTGCGACCAACAACGAACGAACAATCAATTTTGCACTGGCTGTTCCCCACGTATCATTATTACCAGCAGCCAAACTCAACAAAGCTGTCACGTATGTGTTGCGCAACCAGGCCGATTCCACCATCAATTATGAGCATACCCAGGGCAATGCGGAATTGCGTAAACAGATTGCCCGCCAGAGTTTCAACTGGGGTGGAAAAGTAAAAGCCGACGATGTACTGGTAACCAGTGGCTGTATGGAAGGGCTTACCCTTTGCCTTCGGGCTGTCACCAAACCCGGCGATGTGGTTGCAGTGGAATCGCCCAATTATTTCGGCATCTTTCAGTCAATCGAAAACCTGGGGCTCAAGGTCGTCGAGATTTCGTCAGATCCCACTACCGGGCTGGATCTGGACTGCCTGCGGCGTACACTCCGCAAATCGCCTGTTAAGGCCTGTGTGGTCATTCCCAATTTCAATAACCCGCTGGGAGGCTGTATACCCGATGCCCGAAAGAAGGAACTGGTGGAATTACTGACCAGGCATAATATTCCATTGATAGAAGATGATATTTATGGCGAACTGTATTTTGGTAAAAACCGTCCCCGAACCTGCAAGTATTACGACCGTGCAGGTATCGTCATGCATTGTTCATCTTTTTCAAAATCGCTTGCTCCCGGTTATCGTATTGGCTGGGTATTACCGGGGCGGTACATGGAAGATGTAAAACAGCTCAAGCGTATTCTGTCTATCAGCAGTCCTGGCCTTACACAGGCCGCTGTAGCGCATTACCTGCAACATGGCCGTTTTGAGTACCATCTTAAACACCTGCGCACCTGTCTGCATGCACAGATGCAACGATATATGCAGGGGATTGTAGAACATCTGCCGGATGACACCAAGGTCTCGAGGCCACAGGGAGGTGTGGTATTGTGGGTGGAGCTCAATAAAAAAATCGACAGCTTCCGGCTCCGTACCGAGGCCATGAAACAACAGATCTCGATTATGCCAGGCAAGATATTTTCGGCCAGCTGCAATTACAATAACTGTATCCGTATCAGTTTTGGCAAACCCTGGGATGACCAGGCTGAGCATGGATTGCAGGTACTGGGGAGGCTTATCCGGAAAATGCTCTAATTCAGCTTACCGGTATCAGCCGTTTTATTCTTTCTCCTGTAATAATAAAACAGCGGGATACCCAATGCTGTAATAAATAATCCAAGCAGGGAGTTGATCACAGGTTGCCGGTGTTGCAGATAATTACTTACATCATTCCAGATGGTCATGACGAGGTAAAAAGCAGTAAAGGCAATATAGAGTAAAGGAACAACCGGGTATCCGATGATGCGATAAGGACGTACCCTGTTTGGCTCCCGGCGGCGTAAAAGAAAAATACCTGCCGCCCCCGCTCCATATGCAATCCAGGTTACAAACACAAACATATCTGCGAGCATATCGAATGAGCCCGTAAATATATACAGGCAGGTCCATACGGCATGCAGCCACAACGCATTGCCGGGCGATTGAAAACGGGCATGCGTACGACCTGCCCAGGAAGCAAATACGCGGTCCTGGCCCATGGCGTAGGTAACCCGGCAGGTAGCCATGAGGTTGCCGTTTACAGCACCAAGTGTGCAGATAATAATCATAGCGGCAACAATAGCAGCTCCGGTCGGCCCCAGTGCCACTGTTATGGCATCGGCCGCCACCAATTGAGAGGATGCCATTTTTTCTACAGGTAAAGCATATAAATAGGCCAGGTTGACCAGCAGATAAATACCGATGCACACAAGCATACCCAGCAACAAACTGCGGGGAATATTTTTTTGCGGCTGCTGTATCTCTCCTGCCATAAATGAGATATTAATCCAGCCATCATAGGCAAAGAATGCACCCGTCATAGCCACAACAACAGCGCCGATCAGTCCGGCAGCCCCGGGAGTATTATAGGTGTGAGAAAAATGAGAAAATGAACCGGCGGGCGAACTGAATATACCAACTATGAGTGCCCCTATCACCAGTATTTTTGCGAGTGTACTGATGTTTTGGAAAGCGCTGCCTGCTTTCACACTTATATAATTCAGCCAGGTAAGCCCAATCACCAGCAAGGCAGCCAGTGCTTTTACACCAACATTTTGTAAGGGGTATAAATCACCTATAGCGGGGATATGCAGGCGAAAGGAAAGTTCTACGGATTCAGAAAAACGGGGAAGTGAAAGAAAATAATCTGCATATTGAGCGCATACATACGCAATGGCAGCAACAGCAGCGGTATTTATCACGGAGAATGCGGCCCAGCCATAGAGGAAGGCAATAAAATCGCCAAACATATGCCTGAAGTAAGCATATATACCACCGGTAACCGGCATCATGGCACCCAGCTCAGCAAATACCAGCGCACCCATTACTGAGAATAAACCAGCCAGCACCCATACCAGCATCAGCAGGAAAGGCGAACCCAGCTGTGCCGCCATGGAAGCTGGTTTAATAAACAGCCCCGAGCCCACAATACTGCCCACTATGATGGCCACGGCCGGCCAGAAAGTGATTTTCTTTTGAAGCGAAGATGACAATGAGATAATGTGCTAATGTGCCGGTTTGCGAATATGCTAATGTAATTTGAAAATTTGGAGATTTGAAAATTTGAAGATGATCGGGAAAATGTGCTGATGTGCCAGTTTGCTAATATGCTAATGTGTTAATCCTTCTACCTTCTACCTTTCGCCTTTTATACCTTTATACTTTTATACCTTTTCCCCTACTCCTAATAAAAAAAGCTCCATCATCCGATGAAGCTTTTAAAATCATTTTTTTCTGGTTTCAACCCGAATATTCGCTGCAAAGCAGTCAGAACATACCCCCGGCCCGGATACTAGGTTTTTCCCGGTAGGATTAACAGGTGTCAGGTAGGAAGCTGGAATCAGAAATGGTGAAAGAACTTTGGTTGCGGGAACTAAGATAAAAACTAGAATCCCTGCCCGCAAGTATAGGAGGTACATTTTTTTTGCACAGACTGGGGAAAAAGGTAAAGGGTGGAAGATAAAAGGTTAAAGGCATAAAAATGAGCCCTTTACCATTTACTTTCTACCTTTTGCCATCATTTATACATTTCCTCACGCAGCGTCTTCACCCTGTCATCACTCAGGTATTCATCAAAGGTCATCAGGCGGTCGATGATTCCTTTGGGCGTCAGTTCAATAATACGATTGGCAACAGTCTGCATAAAGGTATGGTCATGGCTGGTGAGCAGGACAATGCCTTTATACTCGGTACACTGTTCGTTGAAGCTTTGAATACTCTCCAGGTCGAGGTGGTTGGTCGGCTGATCAAGCAGGATCACGTTGGGGTTTTGCAGCATCATCCGGCTGAGCATGCAACGTACTTTTTCACCACCGCTCAGCACATTGGTTTTCTTGAGTACATCCTCGCCGCTGAATAGCATTTTGCCCAGGAACCCGCGCAGGAATGGTTCATCCACATCGGTTACATGTGGCGGCACATATTGACGAAGCCAATCCATCAGGTTCAGCTCCTTCTGAAAATACTCGCCATTTTCAAGCGGCAGATAAGCATGCGTAACAGTGCTGCCCCATTCGTAAGAGCCGCTATCTGCAATTGTTTCTGCAGTTATGATATTGAAAAAGCTGGTCACGGCCAGGGGGTCACGGCTAAGCAGGGCAATCTTGTCGCCTTTATTGACCGTAAACGTAGCATCCTTAAACAGCATACGGCCATCTACTGATTTGGTCAGTTTTTCTACATTCAATATCTGGTTGCCTACTTCGCGCAGCGGCTGGAAGAT
This sequence comes from Chitinophagaceae bacterium, assembly GCA_017998385.1. GTDB lineage: Bacteria > Bacteroidota > Bacteroidia > Chitinophagales > Chitinophagaceae > CAYMZZ01. The sequence goes on from JAGODE010000258.1 coordinate 4,930, forward strand.
GATACCCGGATATTTGCGGTAACTGGGTTCAATTTCTTCGATAGTCAGTTTTTCCAGGGCTTTCTTACGCGAAGTGGCCTGTTTGCTTTTAGAAGCGTTGGCACTAAAGCGTGCGATGAAATCGAGCAGGGCCTGTCTTTTTTCTTCTACTTTCTTGTTCTTATCATTAACCTGGCGGGCCATCAGTTGCGATGATTCATACCAGAAAGTGTAGTTACCTGTAAATATTTTAATCTTCTGACGATCCACATCTGCCACGTGTGTACATACCGCATCGAGGAAGTGACGGTCGTGGCTCACTACGAGTACTATGTTTTCATAATCGGCCAGAAAGTTTTCGAGCCAGCTGATGGTTTCGATATCCAGTCCGTTGGTAGGCTCATCGAGCAGCAGGATATCGGGGTTACCAAACAGTGCCTGTGCCAGCAGCACCCGTACTTTCATATTGGAAGGAATATCCTTCATGAGTGATTGATGGAAAGCTTCGCTTACGCCCAACTCACCCAACAGGGTAGCTGCATCGCTATCTGCGGTATAGCCGCCCATTTCACCAAACTCGCCTTCGAGTTCGGCCGCACGCATCCCATCTTCTTCGGTAAAATCAGCCAGCGCATAGATCGACTCGCGTTCCTGCATGACAGACCACAGTTTGGTATGCCCCATCATTACGGTGTTGATGACGGTTTCTTCATCAAAGGCAAAGTGATTCTGTTTGAGTATGGCCATCCGCTCACCGGGTGTAATATCTACTGAACCTTTATTGGGTTCAATTTCTCCGCTCAGGATTTTAAGGAATGTACTTTTCCCGGCGCCATTGGCACCAATTACACCATAACAATTCCCTTTTGTGAAATTGAGGTTTACTTCTTCAAACAATACCCGCTTGCCATAGGCCAGCTTCAGGTCTTTTACGCTGATCATGAATTTGTCGTTTTATTGGCCCTACGGAGCCGCCAGGGCCATTTGGCGAGGCGCAAAGGTACTGCAAAAATGGGGTTTCGGGAAGTGATTCCTCATTATGGAGATTCACATGCAGCCCGCAGCCGGTTTCTGCAAAAAAAACAAAGGGTCCCGGTTGCCAGGCAACCGGGACCCTGATATAAATGGACTGATAATTAATGGCCTATTACCACTTTTCCTTCAATGATCTTTTTACCGTTTGTGTCACCCAGTACAACCAGGTAAACTCCGCCACCTGCCCCATTGAGGTTTACAGGCAGTAGCGTATACGGACCAGTCAGATTAAAGGCTGCACTATAGATCCTGCTACCCTGCGAGTTATAAATGGTCAGTGTCTGACGGCTGTTGCTCCAGGCTGAATTATAATAAGAAACCGTAAACTGTCCGGTGCTGGGATTAGGATATATAAATAACCGCTGGCTGGCCTGTGCGCCAATAGTAAGCACCTGCGACTGGTTGCTGCAACCGGTTGTGGGGTTGTTGATAGCAACGCGGTAATCGCCCAGTGTGGTCACATCGGCTATATAGCTGGTGCCGGTAACACCCGGTATCTGTGTATCGTTGCGGAACCAGGTAATATTG
>JAGODE010000259.1 GCA_017998385.1 Chitinophagaceae bacterium
GTTTTACCCAGCATGGCAAGGGCTTTGTAAAACAGCAATGGATCATTGTCGGGAACAAACAGTGCCAGTGCCGGTTCATACCGGGTTACATTTTCAGGCATCTTATCTTTTTCGCGCAGGGGTATATAAGGAGGGTTGCTGGTGATGAAATCAAAACAGGGCAGCAAGGCAGTAGCTTTACTGTCGAGTAGGTCAAGCTGCTCAAACTGTACGTCAATATCCAGGGATGCTGCGTTGTCACGGGCTACCTGCAACGCATCGGGGCTGATGTCGTACCCCCTCACATCGGCCTTACTCAGTCTTTTTTTTACGGCAATGGGAATACATCCGCTGCCGGTACCCATATCAGCAATGCTTAAAGCGTCAATAGGAAAGCGGCACTGGCTAATGAGCCATTCTACCAGTTCTTCTGTTTCGGGCCGGGGAATCAGTACATGTTGGTTTACATGGAAACGTAGCCCGCAAAACCAGGCTTCACCGGTTACATATTGTACCGGCTCATGTGCCAGCAGCCGTGCAAGGAGTGGGGGGATTGAATCCTCCTGGGCGGCAGTAAGCAGGGTGTTGTCTCTCAACCGCCATTCCTGGGGGCGTTTGCCGGTTATGTGTTCCAGCAGCAGGCTGCTAATGGCCGCAGCTTCACCCGGGGGGTAGATAGATGAAAGATTGTCAGCGATTTGGCGTTGAGCCTCGGGATAGGTCATAGCCACAAACTTAATTCATTTACTTTTGCGGCCATGATCAAAGGGCAGGGGCAGACAACAAACAGTGAAGCAGGCTATATGCAGCGTTGCCTGCAGCTGGCTGCCCTGGGCGCTGGCAGGGTAGCACCCAATCCGCTGGTTGGTGCCGTACTGGTTTTTGAAGACCGTATCATCGGGGAAGGCTACCATCAGCAGTATGGCGGTCCGCATGCGGAAGTAAACTGTCTGCAATCCGTAAAGCCGGAAGATCGGCACCTGGTGCCTCATTCCACGCTGTTCGTATCGCTCGAGCCCTGTGCCCATTTTGGTAAAACACCTCCCTGTGCCGATCTGATTGTTCGCGAGCAGATAAAACAGGTCTGGATCGGGTGTCGTGATCCGTTTCCGCTGGTAGATGGAAAAGGAATAGAGAAATTAGAAACAGCGGGAGTGCAGGTGCATTCCGGATTACTGGAGGCGGAGTGCCGGGAACAAAACAGGCGTTTTTTTACATTTCATGAAAAAAAACGTCCTTATATCATTCTCAAATGGGCCTGTACCAGCGATGGGTTTATGGCTGCTGCGCCCGGACAGCCCCGTTTGCTCATCAGCAATCCGTACAGCAATCGCCTGGTACATCAATGGCGTAGTGAGGAAGCCGCTATACTGGTTGGAAGTGGTACCGCAATGGCCGATGATCCACAGCTGACCAATCGTCTGTGGCCTGGCCCCTCGCCGGTACGGGTGATCCTGGATCGCCAGCTGCGTTTACCGCAGAGACTACAGGTATTTGACGGAAGTGAGCGTACCCTTGTTTTTAATACACAGAAAGAAGATACCAGTGGCTCCGTAGCGTATTACCAGGTAAAAGCCGAAAATTTTATGGAAGCTGTTTGCCAACGTTTATACCAACTTCACATACAAAGTGTGCTTGTTGAAGGTGGGCAAACCCTGTTGCAGACAATGATTGATGCCGGGTACTGGGATGAGATTCGTATCATCCGCAGTAAACAGGTATGGGCAAAAGAAGGTTTGCAGGCGCCGCAACTTAAAAATGCGCAGCTCACTGCAGTGACGCAGGCTGACAGCGATCGTATAGAAATTTACAGACCAGCATAAGAAAGAAGTATAGCAGCATGTATCTAACAGGAGATTATTATACAACGATTGATCAGGGTTCGGTAGCCGAGTTTAAGGATAAAGGAAGCCGTTTTATTGGGTATACCATACCCATTACAGATGTGAATGACTTTAAGGAAAAACTGGCTTCCATAAAAAAAGAGCATCCCAAAGCCACGCACCATTGTTTTGCCTATCGGTTAGGTCTGGATGGTACGCAATACCGGGTAAGCGATGATGGAGAACCATCAGGGTCTGCTGGTCGTCCTATTCTGGGACAAATAGATAGTAAACAGGTGACCAATGTGCTGATTGTGGTAGTACGCTATTTTGGCGGGACACTGCTGGGTGTACCCGGTCTTATCAATGCCTATAAAACCACGGCCGCACTGGCGCTGCAGGTAACCACGCTGGTGCAAAAACCTGTGCTGGTTAATTACCGTCTGCAGTTTGATTATACACAGATGAATGAAGTGATGAAGGTGGTAAAGCAGTTTGATTGTAAAGTTATACGCCAGGAAACCAACCTGTTTTGCTCCATGGAAATTGGCATTCCCCGCAACTGGCAGGATGAAGTGGTTTTCAAATTACAGGATATAAGAGGCTCGGAATTGCAGAAGATTGCCTGATCCGTCTACCGGTGCAGATCATATTGATTGGCAGGTAATGTAGCTGCCAGTATTTCCCATTCTTTTTCTGAAAGTGGCGCAGACTGGCCGGCGGCAATTGCCTGGTCGAGTTGCTCCTGGCTGCGGATTCCGATTACGGCGCAGGTTACTGCAGGCTGGTGCAGTACATATTGTACAGCTGTAGCGGCAGGCGGCCGTTGCTGATTGCTGACTGCTTTTACGGCGGCTGCAGCTTCGGCAACCTGTTGCGCAGAATAATCCAGAAATGCTGCGGCTGGTTTACCGGCCAGCAATCCTTTGGCCAGCACGCCGCGGGCGAGCAGGCTGGTTGTTGTTGTTTGCAACAACTCCGCGCAGGTCTCTTCGGGTCGCCGGTCAAGCAGGCTGTATTGCATCATTACACTGGTGAGCCCTCCATGCTGCAGCCAGTTGCGGATCACATTGGGCCGGATGGAGGAGATGCCATAATGCCGGATCTTTCCCTGTTCTTTCAGCCGTTCAAATACGGCAATGATATCATCGATTGGGTCCTCAATGGTGCCGCCATGCAGCTGGTACAGATCGATATAGCTGGTGCCCAGCCGGCGAAGGCTGTCTTCGGCCGCCTGCATCAGATAATCGGGTGATGTATTCCAGATCCAGGCTGTTCCCTGTGTATTCCATTGATTACCTCCCTTGGTTGCTACGATCACAGAATCGCGGTTTTCTTTGATGGCTTTACCCAGCAACTTTTCATTTTCACCCCTGTCATACAGATCGGCCGTGTCAAAATAGTTAATGCCGGCAGCCATCGCTTCCTGCAATAAACGAATGCCATCCGGTTGTTGCGGACTAAGCGACATACAGCCAAAGCCTACTTCACTTACCTGCAGGCCCGATTTACCCAAACTGCGATATTTCATGTTGTAAATCTACTCTGATATGTGGCAGGGAAGCCCGGAAACTTATACCCAAAGCGGGTTATGGCTCAGAAATAGCGTAACTTAATAGGATTAAAAGTTCTTTTATGGTACAGCATATTATCTCACGAATAGCCGTATGGCTATTGGCGATTGTAATGATCGTATTTGGATTGCAACACTTCAGGCATCCTAAGGAGATGATCAATTTCGTACCCCCTTATCTTCCTGGCGGCGTCAACTGGGTTTATTTTGTTGGCGCGGCTTTTATGCTTGCAGCCGTTTCTTTTATTACCAATCGTTTTGTAGCAGTAGCCGGTTATCTGCTGGCAGCTATGTTGCTGGCTTTTGTACTGCTGGTGCATTTGCCTAATTACCGCGACTCGGGCGATGCCGAAATGCGCCAGATGGCTTTTGTAAACCTGCTTAAAGATACCGCACTGGCCGGCTTTGCATTATTTATCGCTGCCAATGCAAAGGGGCAGCGCCTGAATAGCGTATAGCGGGTATACGTAAGCTGTTGACTTTATGTTGCCGATACAGTAATGGCTGCAGCCGGATGGAGGTGATATGCCCGGTTTTGTTTGTGTTAATGGTTGAAACGCGGACTGGGTACCAGTTCCTTGCTTCCGGGCGTATAGACGTAAAAACCTTCTCCGCTTTTAACGCCCAGTTTACCTGCAGTGACCATATTGGTAAGCAGCGGGCAGGGCGCATATTTGGGATTACCAAAACCTTCGTGCAATACGTGCAGGATGGAGAGGCAGACATCTAGTCCGATAAAGTCGGCCAGTTGCAATGGTCCCATCGGATGAGCCATTCCCAGTTTCATCACCGTATCTATTGCTTCCACACCGGCCACACCTTCATGCAGGCTGCAGATGGCTTCATTGATCATTGGCATAAGAATACGGTTGGCTACAAAACCAGGATAATCGTTGACCACACAGGGTACTTTGCCCAGTTGCCGGCTGAGCGCTACGATTTGTTCGGTCACATTTTTTTCAGTAGCGTATCCATTGATGATCTCTACGAGTTTCATCACCGGCACGGGGTTCATGAAGTGCATGCCAATGACCTGTGTGGGTCTTTTGGTGGCTGCTGCTATTTTGGTAATAGAGATGGAAGATGTATTGGTGGCAAGAATACAGGCAGGGGGAGCAGCCTGATCGAGCTGTTCAAATATTTTTAGTTTCACAGGAGTATTTTCTGTAGCGGCCTCCACTACGAGATCGGCCTGTTGTACGCCTGCTGCCAGTTGTGTATTGGTTTGAATACGGCCCAGTGTCGCCGCCTTATCTGCTTCCGTTATGGTGGCTTTGCTTACCTGCCGGTCAAGGTTTTTAGCTATCGTAGCCAGCGCTTTTTCGAGTGCCGGGGCCGATACATCGATAAGTGTAACATCAAATCCTGACTGGGCAAATACATGTGCAATTCCATTACCCATGGTGCCGGCACCGATCACAGCAATATTTTTCATATGAAAGCAGTTTTTTAAAGGTATAAAGGGTATAAAAAAGTATAAAGTGTTTAAGGGAAGAGGGTAAATGGCAAAGGTAAAGGGCAGGGGTCAAGGGTGATATTCATTAGCACATCGGCACATTAGCACATTCTTGCCGCGCATCTTCAAGTCGCAAAGAACGCAAAGCAGATTAAGAACGCAAAGACCGCATTAACACATTAGAACGCCTCTCCCTCATTTTCATATCCGTTAGCACACCGGCACATTAATCACATTAGCACATTATTCTCTATCATCTTCAAATTTTCAAACCGCGTTCTTACTTGTTTTTGAAGTCTCCCCGTTTCCAGGACTGTATAAAGTCTGCCCAGGCGGCCGGATTGAAGATATTCATGGGAGGGGTTTGCCCCTGGTATACGGCGCGGTTGGCTATACGGTTAAATTGAATGCGGGTAGCTTCGCCTCCGTCTCCCGGTGTTGTCTGCAACAAAATACGGCGTTTGGCAGCACTGGTATTCTGACGGGCAATCTCGATATCATCATCAGGAACCTTGGTGTTGACAAAATCACGGGCAAACTGCTCCGGAGTGGGCCTGGGCTTGATGATGGTAGCAGGCAGATATACAGTGTCGGCCACCATCAGCTGAATGATGCTAAACTGGTTGCCTTCCAGTGTACGGGGAATGGTTATGGTTTTGGGTTTGTAGCTCACGTGTGTGAACTCAATCTGGTCGCCTTTGAGTACGACAATGGAAAAAACACCGTCGCCATTGGTCAGTGTACCACGGTTTTGCCCCTTGATGGTAATACTTACGGCAGGAATGCCCACCAGGCTGTCTGCCGTCATGATAACACCATATAACTGAACCACAGAATCGCGTGCCGTCTCAAACTGGGCACGGGCGGAAGCAGGTACAAAAAGGGCAGCAATCAGGAGGTATTGTAAAAGTTTCTTCACGGCTTCAAAAATAAGGACTAGTTGTTTAAATAAGTCAACAAATTAGGGGTATGAGTGTTTACCTTTGCGGATCGGAATTCATTTTAACAGAAACTTTCAAAATGACCCAAGAAAAAATACTGGAAGCCCTCAGTAATGTGCAGGAACCTGATCTGGGGAAGGATATTGTGACCCTTAACATGGTGAAAGATATTGAGATAGATGGCAATAAGGTCTCTTTTACGGTAGTGCTTACCACGCCGGCCTGCCCCATGAAGGATATGATCCGCACGGCCTGCGTGAATGCAGTAAAGCTGCTGGTTAGTAAAACGGCCGAAGTAACCGTAAATTTCACTGCCAATACCAGCACCAAACGTAATGATGCCGGTGCTGTATTGCCAAATGTGAAAAATATCATTGCTGTAGTGAGTGGCAAGGGTGGCGTAGGCAAATCAACAGTTGCCGCCAACCTGGCGCTGGCCCTTTCTAAAGGCGGCGCAAAAGTGGGATTGATGGACGCCGATATTTATGGTCCCAGCGTGCCTATTATGTTTGGTGTGCGCGGCGAACGCCCACTTATGATGGAAGTAGAAGGAAAAGGAATGATCGTGCCGCTCGAGAAGTATGGACTCAAACTCATGAGTATTGGTCTGCTTGTTGACGAAAAAAATGCAGTGGTATGGCGCGGTCCCATGGCCAGCAGTGCCATTCGTCAGTTTGTAACGGATGTATACTGGGG
>JAGODE010000031.1 GCA_017998385.1 Chitinophagaceae bacterium
ATCATCACCCGGGTGCTGGGCACCAGTTTTCTTATCAGCACCGATCCGCAGACAGGTAATGAAGAGGTATCCGTACGTACAGGCCGTGTACAGGTCTCGGAAAATATGCGTGTGGTTAAAGAAGCTACTGCATTATTGTCGCCCGTCATCATCACGCCCAACCAAAAGGCCGTATATGAACCCGGCAAACGCGCTTTGCTGACGACGATCGTCTCTCAGCCCCAACTGGTCCGCAAAGAAGTAGCAGAAGAAAAAAAGCAGCCTGCACCGGCATTTCAATACGATCAGAAGAACCTCGACTATATTTTCGCTGATCTTGCGCGTGCTTACGGCATAGAGATTATCACGGATAATCCGGCACTGGAAAAATGCCTGTTTACCGGCGACATATCCGGCAATGACCTGTTTACCCAGCTTAAGATCATTTGCCTGGCCACCCATTCTTCATATGAACTCAATGGTACCCGCATCCTTATAAAGGGGCAGGGCTGTGAATAAAGAATCATTGCTTAACCAAATCAATTGCCGCATGAAAAAAAGATTTCCAACATAAGTATAAAAGAGGAGCCGGCTGTGGTGACGCACAGGCCGGCTCCGGGAAGCTGAATCAGCTCCGTTTTCGTTTTAAATCTATTCTCAAAACAAAAACTGTTTAAATATATGAAAAATAAGCAACGACTTGTTGCTTCAATATGCTTTGCCATGAGAATAACGATTGCTCAAATAGCACTGATATTGATCTCGATAAGTTCTCTCTACGCAAATGAAGTCAACAGCCAGGAGGTTCTTTCCCGGAAGTTTACACTGCATATGGAAAACAAACCGCTTAGTACGGTCATTGCAGAAATACAGAAACAAACCGGGGTGGCTTTTACTTACAGCGTAAATGCCATTAATGCCAACCGCCAGTTTAGCATTAATGCCAGCAACCAGGCCATTGGTATTTTTTTGCGCGACAATCTGACTCCTTTACAAATAAGCTACCAGGTAGTGGAAGATAAAATTGTACTGTTCAGGCAGGCGCCTGTACGTACGGCTACTGAAGCAGACAGTGAACCCACACACCTGGAAAAGACGGTAAAAGGAAGAGTAGTCGATGATGCCGGTGAGCCGGTAGCAGGTGTCACCGTTACGGTAAAGGGTACCCGCCAGTCGGTAGTGACTGCTGCCGATGGGTCTTTTTCAATTGTTGTACCAGACGACAATGCCATACTTGTATTCAGCAGTATTGCGCACGATGCAGTAGAGATCACTGCCGCAAGTGCGGGCAGTAGTTCCGTTGTACTCAAAAAGAGAGTAGAAGACCTGCAGAATGTAGTGGTAACGGCACTTGGCGTACGCCGCCAGGAAAAAGCCCTGGGTTATGCCACTCAATCTGTAAAAGGTAATACCCTGCAAACGGTAAAAGGGGTGGATGTAGCTACCTCCCTGACCGGTAAAGTAGCTGGCATGATCGTTAAAAACAGTTCTGAATTCAGTGCTGAGCCAGAGCTGACACTGCGTGGAGAAACACCATTGATCGTTATTGACGGTGTGCCCTATGGCAATATGACCCTGCGCGATGTACCACCGGATGATATTGAGACGATCAACTTTCTGAAAGGGGCTACGGCTTCTGCTCTGTATGGTGAGCGTGGTGGCAGCGGTGCTGTTATGATCACCACCCGTCGCGGCGCCGCAGTCAAAGGACTGGCCATTTCTTTTAACAGCAGCAGCATGTTTGAAGCCGGTTACCTGGCTATACCGGAAATGCAATCGCAATATGGGCGCGTGGTAAATACAGCCACCAATACCTATGTGCGCTCCGGTGATGGCTCCTGGGGAGCTCCGCTGGAAGGTCAGGAAGTAATACAGTGGGATCCTTTTTCCAAAACGATGAAGTCCATGCCTTTTGTGGCCCGTGGAAAAGATAACTTTAAAAACTTTTTGCAACAGGGCTATATACTCAACAACAACCTGAGCATTGCGCAGACGGGTGAGATGGGCGGCTTCCGTGCTTCTGCCACCTGGGTACAAAACAAAGGCACCTATCCCAACTCGCTGTTTGATAAGATGACCTACAGTGTAGGTGGTGATATAAAACTGAAAAAATTCTCACTCAGTACTTCGCTCTCTTACAACAAACATGAGTCACCCAATGTAGGCTTTAATGGATATACCGGTTACGACCCCATGTATAGCATGCTCATCTGGGGATCGCCCGATTGGGATGTGCGGGATTATAAAGACTACTGGATGATACCCAATGAAGTTCAAAACAGCAGCTATACAGCTGGCAACAACAATCCTTACTTTGATCGCTACGAACGTACCCGCTCTTATAATAAGGATATCTTCAATGGCCAGCTGACGCTGAATTACGAATTTATCAAAGGTCTGAAAGCTACGGTGCGTACCGGTTATGATACCTATAGTAATAAACAGGAAGTAAATATTTCAAAAGGCTCATTCCAGGGTGGCGGTAGTTCTAAAGTCATGAATGCCGGTACAGAGATCTGGGGCGAGTCGCAAAGAGGCTCTTACAACATCGGTATAAGCCGTGGATTCAGCACCAATACAGAAGCGCTGCTGCTCGGCGAAACCCAGTATAAAGACTGGCGTATCGACGGCTTTGTAGGTGGTTCGGTATTTTACCGCCAGGACGAAGGGTTGGAAGCGCGTACCCAGGGTGGTCTGTCTATTCCCGGATATTACTCACTTAAAGCATCATTGAATCCCGTAGCTGTGCAGTCGGTTATTTTCCGTAAACAGACCAATAGCGTATTTGGCCGTATCGGTTTTGGCTGGCGCAATCTGGCATTTCTGGAGGGGACTTTCCGCAATGACTGGGCTTCCACACTTTCACGCTCTACCCGTTCTTACTTCTATCCATCAGTAGCCGGTAGCCTGATCGCTTCAGACCTGCTGCCCAGGTATGACTGGTTGTCGATCTGGAAGCTTCGCGGCTCCTGGACTATGTACAGGACTCCCGCTTCTATTTATGCCATCAATAATGTGTATTCCATTGCCACCAATCAGTGGGCCGGACTGGGTACAGCAACCTATCCTACCACTATTCGTCCGGATGATGTATTCCCCGAATCTGCCAATACTACCGAAATAGGTACTCAGTTTGGTTTCCTCGGCAACCGCCTCATGCTGGATGTGACCGGTTACTGGAAGCGGATGTATGACTTCCTTGTTACCTCTACCATCAGTCCCTCGTCTGGCTATACCGGCGTATTTACCAACAGCAATGAAGAGCGTACACGTCGTGGTCTGGAAATCACTCTCAATGCCACACCGGTGAAGAATAAAGACTTTCGCTGGGATGTAGGCTTCAACTGGTCAACCTATGCTACTTATTATACCCAGATGGACTCTGTCTATTCCGTAAAAGGAAGAGACTGGGTGCAGAAAGGCAAACGTGCCGATTTTTATACCATCAATGAATACCAGACAGACAACAATGGTAATATCGTTTTCAACAATGGGGTGCCAACTTATAAGCCTATTCTTTCGCTGGCTGGTTATTCTGATCCTGACTGGACATGGGGATTTAATACTTCATTCAGGTATAAGAATCTTGCTCTGAATATTTCGCTCGATGGCCGTGTGGGTGGCCTGGCGCAATCAGTCACGGAAATGTATATGTGGCGGTCGGGTAACCATCCCAAATCGCTCACACAGGAGCGTTATCTGGATGCGACCAATGCCGGTACAAAAAATTACCTCGGCGAAGGGGTGAAGGTGGTATCCGGTTCTATCGTATATGATGCCAATTACAAAGTGGTGAGCGATACCCGTGTATTTGCTCCCAACGATGTATATACTACCTATAAATCATATATCGAAGCACAGCATAAGGGAACCGCATGGGGAGGCTCGCCATCGCCGGTCGACCTGTATTCAACCACGTTTATGAAACTGCGTGAGGTGTCTGTTTCTTATGCACTGCCACAAGCCTGGTCAAAACGGGTATCTGCAAAGAATATTTCAGTATCTGCAGTAGGCCAAAACCTGATATACTGGGCCAAACAGTTTAAGTATTCAGATATTGACGGCGGTACGGAAAACTTTATTGATCCGTCGCTCCGCTACATTGGTGTTAACATCCGGGTAGATTTCTAATGAACCCAAAACTTAAGACAATGAAACGTACTAAAATACTGACAGCCATACTGGCCTTTAGTTTACTGGTGGGCCCGGGCTGCAACAAGTTTGATGAGCTCAACGATAATCCAGATGCTACCAGTCAGGTAAATGCCAGTATGCTGGCCACAGGTATCATCCTGAAAAATCTGCGATTCAATGGGCGCGATGCCATGGCATACCTGTCAGACAATGGCATGGCCAAGTATGTGGCCTATGCCAACCAGGGAATCATGCCTTCGCAATATGGTTATATGGGAACTACAGATTTTGGCAATATGACCATTTTGCCCAACATTGAGAACATGCTGAAGTATGCTACAGGTAGCGTAATGGAGAATTCCTATAAGGGACTGGCCAAATTCAGCCGTGCCTATATGTTTTATCAGGCAACCATGAAGGTGGGAGATATTCCTTATTCACAAACAGGTAAAGGGCAGGAAGGACTCATTACTGCTAAATATGATACACAGGAGGAAGTGTTTAAAGGAATACTGGCCGACCTGAAAGAAGCAGATGAAGCATTTGCCGGCGGCATCAAATTTGACGGTGACCCTACTCCTTATGCAGGTGATCCGCAGAAATGGCGTCGTGCTACGAATGCCTTCCGCCTGCGCGTTTTACTTTCCTTAAGTAAGAAGACGGGAAGCTCCATTAATGTGGCACAGCAGTTTGCCGACATCGTAAATGCCGGCAATCTTATGGAGGCTAATACCGGCTATCTGGGACTGGCTTATTCCAGTGTGAATACACATCCCATGTCGGGTACCAATGATCTGTTTACCAGCCGTACCATCGTGAGTTCACTGCTGATAGATCAGTTGAAATTATACAATGACCGCCGCCTTTTTTATTATGCCGATCCGTCTAAAGCACAACTGGCAGGAGGCAAAACGGAAAACGATCCTGCTGCTTATGTGGGCGCCAATGTGTCGGATAATTATGATGATATCACCACAGCGCATATTGCCAATACCTATTCGCTGATCAATTCCCGCTATCTTAAAGAGGTGACCAGCGAACCCCGTATGATGGTGACCTATGCCGAGCAGCAACTGATACTGGCCGAAGCCCGTGTGCTGGGCTGGATATCCACCGGCACTGCAGAAGGTTATTATCAGTCAGGTGTAAAAGCAGCCCTGGGACATTTGATGGCGACGGCATCGTCTTACGCACATGGTATGGCCATCAATCAATCCTATATTGATAATTATTTCACCGGCGAAGCTGCTTTTAAAGCTACCGCCGCCGATCAGCTGAAGCAGATATGGATACAGCGCTATTTCCTGAATTTTATGCAGGATCCTATTCAGACCTACTATGAATACAGGCGTACGGGGTATCCTGAATTTCCCATTAACCCTGCTACCTCACTTAATGAGAATAAAAAAGATGCCATTCCCGTTCGCTGGCTGTATCCCGGTACAGAATCGACCTACAACCGCGATAATCTCCTCGAGGCCCTCAACCGCCAGTATGGAGGAGTAGATGAAGTGAATAAAGTAATGTGGTTACTTCAATAACCCCCTATGCAGACCGGGAACCCCTTGTACAGGTTCCCGGTTTCTTCTGTAGATTGCACTAAGTATAGTGTTAAATAAAAAATCATGAAAAAACTTGTTTTTTCTTTTACCCTGCTGTTGACAGCAACAGCCCTGTTTGCTCAAAAGGAAGGATGGACATTGCACTGGTCTGATGAGTTTAATAAGAACGGGCTGCCGGATAGTACGATCTGGAGTTTTGATACGGCTGGCAATGCCTATGGCTGGGGCAATAACGAGCTGCAATACTACACTGATAGAAAACCAGCCAATGCCTGGGTAAAGAATGGTATACTGAAGATCACTGCACGTAAAGAGAAAGCAGGAGATAAGAATTATACATCGGCCCGGCTGATCACTAAGGGCAAAGCCAGTTTCGTATATGGCCGTATGGAAATACGCGCCAAACTACCTCCTGGCAGAGGCACCTGGCCTGCAATCTGGATGCTGGGTGAAAATATTGGCGAAGCTGGTTGGCCTGCCTGTGGCGAAATCGACATCATGGAGCATGTAGGATATGAAAAAGACAGTATCTATGGTACTATTCACTCGCAGACATACAATCACGTGAAAGGAACGCAGAAGACGAAGGCCATTTTTATCAAGAATCCTTACACCGCATATCATGTATACTCGATAGAATGGACGCCTGAGCGGATGGATTTCTATGTAGACGATCAATTGTATAATAGTGTGCAGAATGAACACCTGACCGAAAAAGAATGGCCATTCGATAAACCGTTTTTCTTTATCCTGAACCTGGCTGTTGGCGGAAACTGGGGCGGTAAAATGGGTGTAGATGAAAAAGTATTTCCGGCAACGATGGAAGTGGATTATGTACGGGTATATAAAAAGAATCCCTGATAGCAGACGATACGTAGTTGTAATAAAAAACTCCGCTCAGATCTCGAGCGGAGTTTTTTATTAATAGGTAATCAATGTTGTCGGCGTATATAATGGGAATTACTTAGTAAATGCATACCAGAAGGCCTGATAAGCTAAAAAACGCTTAAAAAAAGGTTATTTAACGGTGCGGCATAATTATCATCCATCGTAATTTCCTCATATAGTTTTTGTGTACCTGACCTGACCAAAGCCAATTGCCATATGAAGAAGATATATCTCTGTCTCTTCCTGCTTGCGATTTCCTGCTACAGTTGTAGGCTATGTGCTCAGAAAAACGGAAGTGCGGCTGATCTGCCCAATACTCTGTTCTCTTCTACTGATACTATTGATCGAAGGGTGTCTGAAAAATTTATTTCTTCAGTTAGCTCAATAGCCGGTCACCTCCATAATAAAATAAACAAGCGGACCAAAAAGTCACTCGACCGGTTGCGTAAGCAGCATGCAGCTATCCTGAAAAAAGTTGCCAGGCAGGATTCATCAAAAGCGCGCCAGATGCAGTTTGGGTTTCAGCAACAATACCAGCAATTGGAAAGCAGGTTGAGGATGTTGCATGGTACCGGAGTTGTACCGTCCGCGTATATGCCTTCTCTTGATACGCTGACTACGGGGGTGAACTTTCTGAAGCAAAATCCACAGTTTCTTTCCGCTGCGGGTGAACGGGATAAACTTACAGCTGCATCGGAAAACCTGAAGAATTTGCAGCAGGGCTTTGGTAAGGCTGATGTGGTACAACATTTTTTGCAGGAGCGACAGCAATACCTCAATGATCAGCTTGGACAGCTGGGGTTTCTCAAAGAACTGAAATCGCTGAATAAACAAGTTTATTATTATAAGGCACAGATAAATGAGTACAAAGCTGTGCTCTGTGATTACAGGAAAGCGGAAAAGAAAGCTGTGAACCTGCTCAGGGACAGCAAATTGTTTAAGCGGTTTCTTGAAAAGAACAGCCAGCTGGCATTTCTGTTTGGTGTACCTGATGCGGCTGGTCAGCCTGTCTCAGCGGCAGCACTGGCTGGCCTGCAATCCCGCTCACAGATAAATGGGTTGATTCAACAACAGCTGTCGGCTGGTGGCCCCAATGCACAGGCTCAGTTTAGGCAGAATGTGCAGGATGCGCAGGGACAATTGAATGAATTAAAAGATAAGGTAATGGGCATCATGCCTGGTAATAATACAGGCAATGAATCAATCCTTCCAGGCGGATTTAAACCCAATCATCAGAAGGTAAAAAGTTTCTGGCAGCGAATAGAGCTGGGAACAAATATTCAGTCACAAAAAAAGAACGGATACCTGCCTGTAACCACAGATGTCGGGCTTAGTATTGGATATAAACTCAACGATAAAAGTATACTGGGAATTGGGGGTAGTTATAAAATAGGCTGGGGCGAAAGCATCCGCAAGATCAATATCTCGCACCAGGGCATGAGCCTGCGTGCTTTTGCAGACTGGAATCTGAAAGGCAGTTTTTGGATATCCGGGGGGTATGAATTGAATTACCGCGCCGGCTTATCCGGTGAAAGCGTCACAGATTCCATGGGTAATATTATTTCGTTTCAACCCTGGCAGCAAAGCGGTTTGATTGGCATAAGCAAACAATTATCGCTGCGCAATAAACTGTTTAAGCGAACGCGGCTGCAGTTGTTATGGGATTATTTGTCTTACAGCCAGCTACCCCGGTCGCCTGCAGTGGTATTTCGGGTTGGCTATATGTTCCGATAATTTTTCTGACAAAAACTTTTCAGGATGAAGTGTAACCTGCTATTGGCTTTTTTCATGCTTTTGACTGTTGACCTGGTTGCTCAGCCCAACAGCCTGGGGTTCCCGTCTCCCAATAATAGTTTTTTGGGAAGTATAACAGGAGGTAGCGGCGTAAGTGCGGATCTGTATACCGGTACTGCACAGGTAAACATTCCCGTCTGCAACCTGGCATCCAGTGAACTCAGTATTCCTGTTTCTTTAAATTATACGGCAGGCAGGGGTATCCGGTTGCAGGATTATGCAAGTAGTGTGGGACTTGGCTGGCAGTTGAATGCGGGCGGATCAATTTCTCGGGTGGTAAGGGGATTTCCTGATGAGTTTCCCAACGGGTACCTGGGTACCGACCTGACCGGGCAAAAACTGGAAGCATATTTCAATGGTGCAGGAAACTTTCCGTCAGGAGTAGACAATGGTCTCAATGTACCTACAAAAGACGGGGAGCCCGACATCTATTTTGTAAGAACGCCTTATTTCGCATTTCAATTTACGTTTGATGGGAATGGCAATGCCGTATTCAATAACGAAACCGGCATGAAGATCACGTCTTCTTCATTCTTTGCCAGCAGCACTTATCAATATTCTACTTTTACCATTAAGGATCCTGCAGGGAATACCTATTCTTTCGGTTCCAGTCGCGAAACATCTACTACTACTTTATACGGTACCAATTATACGTTTACCACTACCTGGTATTTATCACAGATATCAACCTTCAATAATAAGGACTATGCGACATTCAGTTACCTGTCATCGCCCGGCAATGACGCGCTGCCTCACTATCAGCGCACCAGAACTTACAATATGTATGGCTGCCAGGATAATAACAATGACCCTGTGCCATTGACCATTAATCAGCCCAAATACATTTCCACTATAACAACACCTGCCGGGCAGATTGATTTTACCTACCTGTATGACCGCTCCGATATTACAACAGCTGCCAGGCTCACAGGTGTTACGCTGAAATCGAGTGGCGGGCTGGGGGTGACCACCTTACAAACGTATACATTTGATCATTCCTATTTTGGAAGTCCCTCGCTGGATCCCAAAAGGTTGCGATTGAAGCTTAATAAGATCACCGTTGCCGGCGGCACTACCGCTACGGCGACGCCAATGGATTATCGGGTCTTTACTTATAATACAACCGAAAACCTGCCTGCAAGAGATGAGCAGGTCTTTGATTACTGGGGTTATTATACAGCATTTCCTCTTCCAGGGTCGGATCCCATGGCCGATCCGACTCTGCGCATACCTAACGAAGCAAAAACAAAGACAAATATCCTGACAAGTATCAAAGAGCTGACCGGCAGTACCTGGGTAATCGACTACGAACAAAACAGCTATTATAAAACTTCCGGTGGTACAAATGCCAACGTAGCGGTGGGGGGACTGCGGGTAAAAAGTATTTCGCAGACATTGCAGACAGGCGAAAATATCCAGATGTTTTACAGCTACCAGGACAATACCGGTAAGTCGACCGGCCAGGTACTGACAGAAGCATACAGAAACCTGGTACTCACCATATTTGGCCTGCAGCGTGTTTTTTCGGAGGCACCCGCCAACATCTATGATGTCAATGGTACATTTATTGGCTATTCTTCCGTTAAAACGAGCTATCAGAACGGCGGATATATTGTATCCGAGTTCTATAATTTCAGCGATCACCCCGATGTGTTTGATTATTCCAATCCCGCAATTGCCACTGCAGCACCTAACATGACCTCTTCTGTAAACTTTGCATTCAAAAGAGGGTTGCCGGTAAAGCTGACAGAATATGACGCCTCCGGTAACAAGATCAGCGAGGTGATAAATAACTATTCTTCCCTGACCACTCCTGGTACAAAAAAGGCGTGGGCCTATCGCTGGTATGTGGCTGCCGCCGCATCGTGCGGCAGCAGTGGCGCTACTACTATCAATTCCCGGTATTATGTAAATGTAGAGAACTACCGGCTTCAGTCCGCGACCGTCCGGAAGTTTGACCAGGCAGATGTGGCAAGATATATTCAGAATACTACCAGCTATACCTATTGCGCCAATAACAGAAATGTAAAAACTATCAGTACTACCGATTCAAAAACAAATCCGGTGGTAAAAACTATTTATCATGCCGATGATGCTGCCATACCTATGATCACTACTACTGAGCAGACTGCACTTACAAGCATGGTCGCGAACAACAATATAGATGCGATCATCCATGAATCACACTCCAAGAACGGCGCCATTACCCAAAATCATCACAGCTACGATCTGATAGATAGTAAAGTATATCTGGCCGCATCTTCTGCCTACAGAGACAATACCCTGCTCACCACTCAGCAGTTTGTTTACGATCGCAGTACCTCCGATCTTATTTCTTCTTCGGCAACAGGAACCAATTCCGAATCGATCATGTACGGGTACAATAATCTTTTACCGATAGCCACCGTTTCCAACGCCTCTTCCTATTATATTCCTGAGCCGGGAAGCGGAAGTTTTGGAAACACCTTTAACGGTTCTTACAGTGCCTCCTTTACTGTAGATTATACTGGCACGATTGGATGGAATGTGTACCCGGCAGGTTTCACCGGGTCGGCTACTGTATACTATACCCTGTATGGGCCGGCGTATCAGAGCGGATCCTTCTGCCTGGGTTCAGGATGTTCTTCGTACGGTACGGCCACCTGGACCAATATGGCACCTGGCAGCTACTACATATCATTTTACGTTTCCGGCTCGGGAAGTGGCGACCTGTATTGTTCTGGTACATATCCTAAATACATACCCACACTCAAAAGAGAATTCTATTACCAGGGGTTCGAGGAAATGGGTTGGGGCAATTATGTGATCGGGTCTGCTCACACAGGCAACAAGTACTGGAATGCCAGCTCTACTCCCTATAACATCGATTTTGTACCCCCCAATGGCAGAAGTTATGTTATGCAGTGGTGGAATTGGGAAAATGGGAAATGGAAGTTCAATGAGACGGCCTATACAGGTCCACGTACACTTTCCGGAGTGATTGACGACATAAGAATATTTCCTGGAGATGCACAGATGAGTACATTTACACATTTGCCGCTGGTGGGCCAAACCGGACAAACGGATCCCAGCGGCAGAAGTGTGACCAGTGAGTATGATGGATTGCAAAGAATTAATATTACCAGAGATAATGACAATAATATTATCTCGAAAAATTGTTACAACTACCTGGGGCAAACCATCAGCTGTCCCGTTGCTACGGTTTATTCCAGCACAGCCAAGTCGGGCACTTTTACGAGGAATAACTGCCCATCCGGTTATATAGGCTCTACGGTCGTTTACAATGTACCGGCTGGAACCTATACGTCTGCTATAAGCCAGGCAGATGCCGATCAGAAAGCAGTAAATGATGTAAATACCAATGGTCAGGCGTATGCCAATACATTCCCCTGTACGCAGGTATGGTATAATGTAGAAAAATCAGGGTATTTCACCCGCAATAACTGCGGATCGGGGTCTACCCCAAGCGGCCCTGTACTGTATACCGTGCAGGCAGGAATCTATAGCTCAACTATAAGCCAGACAGATGCCGATCAGAAAGCACAGGATGATGTAAATGCCAACGGACAAAATTTTGCGAATGCCAACAGTACCTGCATATCCGGCAGTTGTTCATTCAGTATGATGCCCGGTTATGCATCCCCCACTAACAATATTAGTGCATCCGGCGGCAGTGTATCATTCTATATAGTATTTTATTCGACCAGTAGTACCCTGACTGCAGGCAATACATATACTATAGCCAATATCAACGGCAGTTGTGTGCCCAGTGGCACCCGTACGCTGAACCTGACTTCCGGTACCACTTCATGGGAAGTAAAGATATATTCCAACGGGCAGGTACAGGCCAAATTACTGAGCGGTACTCTCAATAGCGGCAGTACCGCCTATTTTAGTTCCTCATACACGCTTTAAATACACTTTATGAAATCAGCTATTGCAGTTATGTTGATTTGTTTGTCGTTTGGATTAAATGGATATGGACAGAATATAGACTCGCTGGCTACCAGTAGGGCGGATACATCCCGGTTCAGCATCAATCAACCGGGCGGATGGGTACTGTATAATTCATTTGCAGAAAAGGCAGGTAATGACAGTGTCAGGCTGATGGTAATCATCCGCCATGAAAGAGATAACCTTGATTGGAGGCAGTACCAGCGTTTCGGAAAAATAAAAACGAATAACCTCCGGCCCGCTGCAGACCGGGAAGTGTCTTATATATTGATGAAGGATGTGTATAAAATAAAAATAGAGAAGACCGGTGACTGCTATCTGCGGCTCGAAAACGGGGAGTTGCCTCCCGGAAACCCCACAATATTACCGGTTGATATTTTATTTCCCAAACATGCCCGATAAGAGCGATCATCCTAAACTATTCTGATATGAGAATAAAAACATTGTCTGGATTGCTGTTTCTGCCTTTTGCGGCTGTTGCGCAGACACATAATACTGTGCAGAACTGGGTGTCACAAAAGCCCATAACGCAGGAATCCGAAATAGTTGATCCGGCCCGAACTCCTTTTGAAGTGGTACAGAGCACTCAGTTTATGGATGGTTTTGGGAGGACGGTGCAGACGGTTTCTAAAAAAACGAGCCCCCTTCAGCAGGATGCAGTCTCTGTTTCTGACTATGACACCTGGGGGCGGCAGGTGAGACAATATCTGCCATTTGTATCGGGCAACAATGGCCTGTTTAAGAGTAATCCGCTGACGCTGCAGGCAAATTTTTACCAGGCAGTATACCCGGGGGAAACTGGGTTTTATTCAGAAGTGAGCCTGGAAAACTCTCCTTCACAGCGCGTCACCAAAACCATGTCGCCCGGCAGCAGCTGGGTGGGAAGCAGCAGAGGAGTGTCTACTTTGCAGCTGGTAAATACAGCAACAGATGCCGTGCGGGTATGGAATGTGAATCTGGCTGTGGGTAGCCTGCCCGCATCTTCGGCAACCTATACAGAAGGTCAGTTGCATAAGATAATTATTAAAGACGAAAGGGACGCGCAGATCATCGAGTATAAGAATAAAGATGGGCAAATAATCCTCAAGAAAGCCCAGATGACTGCTTCTGCCGATCCGGGATCGGGCAGCGTTCATAGCGGATGGATCTGCACTTATTATGTATACGATGATTATGGTAATCTCCGGTATATCCTAACACCCAAAGCCATAGAAGCTATTGATGGTAGCTGGACACTTACACAGAATCTGGCAGATGAATTGTGTTACCGGTATGAATACGATGATTTCAACAGGGTGATCATCAGCAAAAATCCAGGAACGCCATCTGGCAGTGCCGGTGAGTTGTGGTATATATATGACCAGCGCGGACGACTGGTGATGCGCCAGGATGGAAACCGGCGTGCACTTCATCAGTGGGAATATTTCAGGTACGACAGGGAGGATAGACCCGTAGCTACCGGGTTGCTGACAGATAATGCCAATTACGCAAACCGGGCGTATCACCAGAACATCGCAAAAAATTATTCAGCCGATCCTTCCTATCCTGATCTGTCTTCTTACCCGCACCAGGTTCTTACAGAAACCTATTATGATAATTACAATTGGACTACCGCGGCCGGAATGGCTGCTGCAATGGATCAGACCAATACTTCCAACACAAATATTTTCCTGAGTCCTTCCAATTCGGTCTTTCCTTACCCGCAGCCCATTGTTCAGACTATAATGACACGCGGATTGGTCACCGGCAGCAAAACGGCTGTGCTGGACGGCGGCTCCCAGTTCCTGTATTCCGTTACTTTTTACGACGACAAAGGGAGGATTATTCAGACGCAAAGCACCAATTTTGAAGGCACCGATAAAGTAACAATGCAATATGGATGGTCTGGTATGCTGCTGCGCAGCTACTATGAGCAGCAGAAAACGACAGGCAGAACGCAGGAACATAATGTGCTCACGAAAATGAACTATGGGCACATGGGCCGCCTGCAATCTGTAAGCAAAAAGATAAACAGCTCGATCAGCACCTCTTCGTCTCCTATTGTAATAAACGGAGTGGAGAAAACGGTTGCCACTTTCACGTACAATGAACTGGGTCAGCTGGTGAATAAGAAAATAGGGATCAATCCATCTACAAACGTAGAACTGGAGTCGCTCGATTTTGATTATAATGTGCGTGGATGGCTGACTGGGATCAACAAGGGCTTTACCCAGTGGGGGGTAACAGGAAGGTATTTTGGAGAGGAGATCGGTTACGATAAGACAGCTACTGCGAGCGGAGCAACATTTGCAAATCCATCCTATATAGGTACTACAAGCGGTGTGGTATGGAAATCAAAAGGAGATGCAGTGCCACGCAAGTATGATTTTGCCTACGATAACGTGCTGCAATTGACGGGAGCGCCCTATCAGCAAAGCACCGGCGCTTCCAGTTGGGCCAGCAGCTATATGGATTTTTCCGTAAACAGTATGAGCTATGACCTGAATGGTAATATCAAATCGCTTAATCAGAATGGATTTGTACTGGGTGGTGGACCTGCTATTGACAATCTCAATTATTATTACCAAAATACAGAGAAGAGCAACAAGCTGCAGACTGTTATAGACCTGTCCAATAACCCTACTTCTAAGCTGGGCGATTTTCATTACACAGGAAGCAAAACTCCTTCTTCTGTAGATTACGGGTACGATAATAATGGTAACAGGATATCTGATATTAATAAAAGTATTTCAGCCATCGAATACAATGAGTTGGGATTGCCCCGGCTGATTACCATTGCCGGAAAAGGTACTATTGCCTATGTATATGATGCTGCCGGTAATAAGCTCAGAAAAAGAGTGCTGGAGCCAGGTGCAGCGGTGACTCATGAGGGTAATAGCTATGTAGTAGATATAGAAACGGTCACCACCTATTTTGGAAATGGGTTTGTATATCTCAAGAAAAGTTTTAATAATTCGGCCCTGGAAGAGCTGAATGTGACCGATGCGCTACAGTTTATCAGCCAGGAGGAAGGTAGGGCAAGGATCGTTTATCCGCTTTATGGACAGAGTCCGTATTATGCCTATGACTATTTTATACGGGATAGGCTGGGCAATGTGCGGGTGACGCTTACCGATGAGCAGCAGCAGGATACATACCCTGCAGCTACACTTGAGACAAGCGGCGTATCTGCCGAAAAGAAATTTTACCAGTTTACAGATGCACCGTCACATATCATACCTACTTCTTCGCTGCCCTGGTGGTCACTGGTGTCAGGCAACAGTTACCAGAATAATAACAGTATTCCGGTGCCTCCGGATCCCACTATTAACCCTACGGCTACAAGCAGTAAGCTGTATAAGCTAAATGGCCAGACAGGTGACCGGTTTGGTCTTGGTATTACGCTGAAGGTAATGGCTGGCGATGCGATCAGTATTTTTGGGAAAAGCGTCTGGCATGACAATGGTGCTACTACCAATAATTCGGGATACAATATTTCCAGTATACTGACATCTTTTATTGATGCTTTTGCCGGTACCAATGTAGTGCTGAATAGTACAAAGGGCACTGTAACCGGTACACTGCTCAATGGCAATAGCCCCACAATATCTGGTCTGAACAGTATCCTGGGGGCCACGCCTACGCCCGGCGGGCAAACTCCCAAGGCCTATATCAACTGGATATTGTTTGATGAGCAATTTAAACCCGTTCAGAGCGGGGGTGGCTTTGATCCTGTCAGCACTTCCGCCCATCAGATCAAGAATCATTCGCTCCCCGGAATAAACATTTCAAAAAGCGGCTATCTCTACGTGTATTGCAGTAACGAGAGCAATCAGGATGTATATTTTGATAATGTGCAGGTGATACATACACGCAGCGCATTGATAGAAGAGCATCATTATTATCCTGCCGGCCTGGCAATGTATGCATTGAACAGTAAAGCATATAATAAGCTGCAGGTCAATTTTGGCTATCAGGGCAAGGAAATGCAGGCGGGTGAATTCTTTGATGGTACGGGGCTTGAAGAGTATGATTTTGCAGCACGATACTATGATCCTCAGCTGGGCCGCTGGTGGAATCAGGATCCTGCCAATCAATTCAACAGTCCTTACAATGCCATGGGCAACAACTGGCCCAATTCAATCGATCCTACCGGCACATGGGCCTTCTGGGACGATATCATTGTGGCCGGTATCGGATTCCTCACGGGTTATATCACATCGGGTATTGTTACAGGCAACTGGGGTTGGAGATCAGTCAAAGCGGGATTGGTGAGTGCCGGAATGTTTATGATTGGATATTATTCCGGAGGAGCCAGCAGCGCCGGTAATATAGCAGGTGTTTTTTCTTCGAGTGGCTTGCAGGGGCATGCAAATACAGTCGCACTCGCCTTTGCGGGAAAATCGGCACTTACCAGCGCAATAGGGTCGATCATGCCTGGAATGTCTATTCCTATCGGTGATTTCAGTATAGGTATTTCCGCAGGCCTTGGCATCAGTGGCGGAAGCATAGTACCGGGGATAAATGTTTCTGCCGGCTATGATGACGGCAATTTCAGGATATCCGGCGGAGTTGGGTCTTTTGGTAATTCGCGGTCATGGGGTGGAGGTGTTACCTATAAAGGTTTTGGGCTTTCCTATGCCCAGTCAAAATTCAGTGGCGAACATACGCAGAAAACAGGAGCCTGGACTGCCTATGGATGGGGCGGCTCACTTAAACTGGATAATGATATTTTTGCTGAGCATCAGGATCGCTGGCGTACGGGCGGCGTAGAGATCGGCATCGGCAATTTCGTGATCGGGGCACGGGTATATACCAATTACACCAATCGCAATGAAGGTGTTATTGATAAGCCGAGTCCCACATGGGGACCGAATAATAACGGTTACAAAACATGGCAAAACGGAAAAGTATTTTCGAGCCCTGCCTGGGTGGGTTACAGAAATGGCAACCAGGTCTTCCGGTATGGGTATAGCCACTGGAAGGTGCAGGATGTTGCGCAGAACGGACTTCATCAGTCCAGGACTCTTCATTTTGCCAATACCCATTATTTTCTGGACTATAGTGCGTTTAATAAAGGAATATTTAGTTATTACGGCTACTATAATCCCTACTCATTATACTGATAACAGAATTACTATTGAGTATTTTTTTGTAAATGACAAGTATAAGTTGATCCGTCAAAAACTTAAACTATGAAACCAGCTTTACTGCTTGCAACACTGGTTATGCTTTGCAGTTGTTCAAGAAAACCGCTTTCCCGGCTGGTAAAGGAAGATTTCAGCAACCGGTATGAAGGAACAACAACCGGTATCCGGGAAAGGATCAGCGCCGATGGATATTTTCAATACTGGCGGAAAGATATGATCAGGTACAATCAGGAATTGCAGAAACAGGATACTATGTGGTACAATATCTTGTTTTATGAAGATGGTACTTTTCTCTATAATTTTTCCGCGCCATCCGGCCAGGCCATTGCGATACCTGACTATTTGCAGCAGGTAGCTGCCAACGGGAAGAATGATCTGTTTTACCGGTCTTTTTTCTGGGGTATATACCGGCTTAGCGGAGATACGATCATTGCACAATGCCTCAGTTATGCCGGTACATCGTATAATAACCCGTGGAAACCGGGCGAATTCCGGTATAAGATACTTGCGCCCGACCGGCTGCAGCTCATTGGTAGCAGGGAACTGGAAGGAGATTCGCCAGCTGATAGTATATTGCAATCTGCGCTACTGCAAAATGCCAGCCTGCTTCAGTTTTATCCGGCCCGGCTACCATCTCCTTTTTCCTGGCTAAAGGAAGAAAAAGTATTCTGGCGTCACGATAAGGACTGGATAAGTTATAGGAATATGCTTTCAAAATAAAATCTTCTTGATTTGCACCGGTATGCTACAGAGTTGCCCCTGTTTAAGCAACCCGGTAAAATACAGCTGATAGCTGAAGCCTGATTAGAAGGAATAAGCTACTAAAGATTATGTATTGCCGGACCGGTCTCATAATAGGACTTTTAACGTTCAAAAACGTTCTATATGAGATATACCTTAATCGCTTTACTGACGCTTATTTTCATCACCAGTTGCAGCAAGTCGGATGATAAAGAACCGGCCAGCTCCGGGGTGACAGCTCCGCCAGCATCGCTGGGGCTTAACAGTTTTTACAAAAAGTATATAGATGCCAGCGGCATCCCCATTGTAAGTTCTGGCCAGGTGGCAGACGAGGCGCTGCTGAAGGCCCGGATTATCATCAATGACATGGTAAGCAATATAGCTGCCGAAAAACAGAAGATGATTCAGAACAAACTCCGGGTAGGTATTATTGGCATCAATGAGCGGCCTACCCAGATGCCCGAATACAGCGATCTGTATACCGCTTTTCCGGGAACTGACTGGGATACGCGGGCGCGTGCCTATGGCGCCACACTTCAGCGTCCGCTTACGGCGGCACCGGAAGAAAGTATGCTTTGCAAGCAGTCAATCGACTGGTATAAGGGCGAAGAAATACTTACACATGAGTTTGCACATGCCATACATGAGCTGGGTATCCGTTTTACCAATGCCAATTTCGACAGCCAGCTGCAGGCGGCTTACAATCATGCGGTGTCCACAGGCTTATGGGCCAATACGTATGCGCGTACCGATGTACGGGAATACTGGGCCGAAGGCGTACAATGCTGGTTTAACTGCAATGCCGAAGCTATCCCCACCAATGGTGTGCACAACAGCATCAATACACGTGCAGAATTGCAGACGTATGACGCTCAGCTATACACCCTCATCAGCCAGTATTTTTCATCA
The DNA here is from genome assembly GCA_017998385.1 of Chitinophagaceae bacterium. Lineage (GTDB taxonomy): Bacteria > Bacteroidota > Bacteroidia > Chitinophagales > Chitinophagaceae > CAYMZZ01. The sequence goes on from JAGODE010000031.1 coordinate 19,091, forward strand.
GAGAATAAAAAGCATGGCTGCTACTGACGCCGCTATGGTACATATAGGAAGAAAGCCCTGCGACGCGGCAGGGCTTATCTTTTATTCAACTGACGATCAAGAGAGAGACGGCTGTATATAGGCTATTCTGCACGCAGATTTTTAATCGGATTGCTGAGAGCGGCCTTCATTGTCTGAAAACTTACGGTAATAAGGGTAACCAGCAGGGCGCCCATACCGGCAGCAGCAAATATCCACCAGGACATGTCGGCCCGGTAAGAGTAATGTGTGAGCCATTGATTCATGAAATAATAAGCCAGGGGTATGGCAGCCAGGAAAGAAATGATCACCATAAATATAAACTCCCTGGATAGAAGCTGCCACAGACTAACAAGACTTGCGCCGAGAATTTTCCTTACACCTATTTCTTTGGTGCGTTGCTCTGCCACAAAAGCGGCCAACCCAAACAGTCCCAGGCACGAAATGAATATAGCCAGCGATGCAAAAAGTGTCACCAGGTTGCCTATTTTCATTTCTGTAGCAAATTTTTGCGCATACTCATCGTCTACAAAGCTGTAATCAAATGGCACTTCGGGATTATATTTTTTGAAAACGGTTTGCATCTTACTGAGTGCTCCAGCCATGCTTTGTGTTGGTTTCACCCGTACATTGAACAGGCCTTTGAATCCTTTTGATAAGAATATGGAGGGCTCAGCCGGATCGTACGGCGACTGGGTTATCATGTCGTTGACTACACCAATAATACTATACTTTTCACCGTCAAAAGTCACTTGTCTGCCAATGGGATCTTTAAAGCCCATGGTCTTTGCCGCCGCTTCATTGATGAGCATACCCGATGAGTCGAGACCAAAATCGCGTGAAAAGTCACGTCCCTGAAGTACACGCCAGCCAACAGTCTTTCCGAACTCGGGCGAGATGTCCACATTTCTGAAAAAGGCGACCTGCCCCGGTGCTTTACCTTCCCAGTCAAGGCTGTTATTATTATTGAAACGAGTGACGGATTGCGATGAAAGAGCGATATTTTCTGTCATGCCTGTCTGCAACAGTTCGGTACGAATGGCCTCCAGGTGTTGCTGAATTTCGGGTGCCCAGGCTGGGATGGTCACCAGCCCCGCACGACTATAACCTACCGGTCTGTCTTTGGCGTATTGGATTTGCCGGAATACCATTATGGTGCCGATAATAAGCGCAATGGAAATGGTAAACTGAAAGACAACCAGTATGCGGCGATGCGCAAAGGCAAAACGTCCGGCTTTAATAGTACCCTTTAATACCTTAATAGGTTTGAACGCCGACAGGTAAAGAGCAGGATAGCTGCCTGAGATAAGACCTGTAGCCAGGGTAAAAGTGAGCACAATGAGCCAGAACAGAGGATTGCTCCATGGCAGCGACAACTTTTTATCTGCCAGTGTATTGAAATAAGGGAGTGCGAGTTGGCAAAGCGCCAGTGCCAGCAGCAGCGACAGAAAAGCCACCACGGTGGATTCTGTGAGGAACTGGGTAATCAACTGCCTGCGCATCGATCCGATAGTTTTACGAATACCTACTTCGCGGGCGCGCTTTTCGCTACGGGCAGTGGAGAGATTCATAAAGTTGATACAGGCCAGCAGCAGTACAAATACACCCACTATACCAAACAGCCATACAAACTGGATATTGCCCCCTATGACTTTGCCGTTTTTGAAATTATTATAGAGGTGCACATCACTCATGGATTGCAGCATCATCTCCTCTTTCCATTCCTTCATATGGGGAGTGGGCACATTTTTGATAAGCTCATTGACTTCTGCGAACGCTGCTTTGCCGGAGAGACGTACAAATAGCTGACCGCAATGATTGGTCCAGTCATTGGCTGTATTGAGCCGGTTGGCTTTGTTTTGCCAGGGTAAAAGAATGGCCGTGTTATAAAAGCTGGTATTATAAGGGAGGTCTTCATATACGCCACCTATTTTCATGTCGGCATCATTGTCGAGACGTACGGTTTTTCCGGTAGCTTCTGCATCACCAAAAAGGCTTTTCGCAAATGACTGGTTGATGAGGACAGATGAGGGATCCGTGAGGGCATTGCTGCTACCCGAAATAATTTTGAGGTCAAACATGGTTACAAAATCAGGTTGCACCCACAATCCCTGGCGTTGAAGCTTTTTATCGGGCGTAGACAGCAGGTGACCGCCAGGCCAGCTGGCAAGCGATACATGCGTAAATATGTCTTTGTAACGATCGCGCAAAGCATCTCCCATAGGCATGGAAACCGTACGCCCTGTATAGACTTCACCATTTTCGGTCTGGTTAATCATTACCTGCGCGGTCTTCTTGTAATGTTTGTGATAGGAGTTGAAGGTTATCTCATCCCACACCCAAAGCCCTATGAGAAACGCAATAGTGATGCCGCTTGCCAGCCCCATTATATTAATGAATGAATAGACCTTGTTTTTGGTCAGATTTCGCCAGGCTATTTTGATATAATTCTTCAGCATAAGATGGTGTTGATTGGTAAAGACAGCGGATACTGCTGACTTTCATCACCTAAAATATGCCATTGAGTAAAAGGGTTGAACCTCAGTTTTTTAATAAAGAGTGATAAAACGGTTTTGTCCGGTTATGATACAATGGATGAGCTTTTTTGATACAGGCAGAATGCCGCATGCAGGCATGGAGCAAGCAGTCGAAATTGGGTGATTTTCACCGAAAAGCTTCCTGTTTATAATAGTAGATTGCTCCTCTGTTCACCACCGGATTAACGTGTTGTGTAAAAGCCTGAAAGCGATTACATAGTGCGAGACGAAAGTTTTTTTGAGCAATTTTTTTGAAAATCCGGTATGAGAGTTATAGTTTTGATCTTAATTTATAAGTTAAGTTGAAGGTTTCATTTCAATATTGGGATGGGCTTTCAACTCAGAAAGTGCGTGTTTACTCAGTTTTTCTGGGGGATAGCCAGGAGTCTGAGTTTGACAAATTCGAGAATAAGGAATTTGCCGGCAGGGACGGGGAACTGGCATATTTGTATGATTTGATAGAACTCATCACCGAAAGAGGTTGCAGGAAACATTATTTCAGGTTTGAGCAAAATGCAAATGCGGTAGCTGTATTATATGATGATATTGATGCTGTCAGAGAGCAGGATAAAAATTTTGCTGATCAGGGCATCCGGATTTATTGCTACATACGAGAAGATGATCTCCTCGTTTTATTAAATGGAGATATTAAGACTGAGCAGGATCCCAGAGCTTGTCCTAACGTGGGTGTTCATTTTAAGCGTGCGTTCCAGATTGCTACGAAGATAGATCAGGCTATTGCTGACGGAGAAATTGACCTTGATAATCCTTTTCCATTTACTGACATTGAACTGGAGATATGAATTCAAAAAAAACATTTAAACGTAAGCTGGCAAATACTGTTCCCGGACAGCGGGAGCATATCAGGCGCTCTATGATGACGCTCGACAGGCTGCGTTATTTGCTGGACAAACATTTTGAAGGAAAACAATTGCTGCTCGCCAGGCATCTTGGAAAGAGTGAGGCAGAGGTTTCGAAATGGTTTAATGGTGTACAGAATTTTACATCAAAAACCATTGGTAAACTGGAAGCTGCTTTTGGCGAGTCGATCTGGCCTGTAGCTACCCACCACGATGGAGAAAATGTAGAAATAACCTATACGGAATGTTTTAAAACAGCAGAACAAAAAGTTGTTTTTGTGCAAAGCGTAATAGAAAATAAAGAAGAATTGCTGGCCACATTAAAGGAGCCTGTTCTGGCAGAAAGAAGTAGCGATCCGATAGGTCCCATTCCAGCTTTAAGCTAAAAAATAATGAACAAAATCAACGATATCCGGTTGATTGATATCACTGTGATCCGCTTCCATCTGGAAAACCCAACAGGGCGGGATATACAGCCGGAAAGTGTTGATTTCAGTTATGGATTTGATTTCGGATTATCCAGGAGAAACAAAATATGCCGGGTTACTTTCGATTGCTCGATTGAAGAGAAAAAATGTGAGGTCCCGGCGGAAGGGATAAAAGGGAGTTTTACGATAATCTATCTTTTCAGATTGGGTGATACAGGTTTTACTGAAGGGATAGAGAAAAACTCACCCGCTATCCTTGATTTTGATATTGCACTCGCAATGGCCAACCTGGCTTATTCAACCTCGCGTGGTATTATCTATACGCGGTGTGAAGAAAATGGAATAGGCGCCGCTATTTTGCCTGTTCTGTATACGGCTGATCTGGAGAAAATACTCAGGCATAGTCATTAATGTAGCGTCCTCCCCTGCAGTTTTCTTGTGTTTCTTTTTTCGGGCAGTAGTATATTAGAGTTATCAATAAATCTATATGAAGTTAAAAACAGGTCTGTTTCTTTTTGTATCAGCGCTGGTATTTACCAGTACCGTTATTGCCCAGGATGCGCAGACGATCGTTAAAAATCATAATGAGGCGATGGGCGGTCTGAAGAACTGGGAAAATGTAAAAACATTTGTACTGGAAGGCACTATGAATGTCATGGGGCTGGATATGCCGTTTAAAATGAGTTATATCCGCAACAAAGGAATGCGTCAGGATTTTTCTGTAATGGGAAGCGATTGTTATGTAATCCTGACTGCCACTGCCGGCTGGAAATTCATACCTCCGCAAGGCCATACAGCGCCTGTGGCCATGTCTCCGGATGATTTAAAGGGCACGGGCAATGACCTGAGTTTTGAAGATAAGCTGATGACGTCTTTCCGTAAAAACGCAAAATTTGAATTGCAGGGTAAGGAAAATGTAAATGGCGTATCCTGTCATAAGTTGAAAGTGACGAACCCCGATAATAAAGTGTATACCTGCTATGTGGATGCCACTACCTGGTATCTGCTAAAAACGAGTGAAACGGCTGAAGTACAGGGGCAGAGCATGGAGATGGAAACTATTTACAGCAAACATACGCGCCAGCCTTCAGGTATAGTGGTAGCCATGGAAGCAGACTCGGGCGAAGGTGGCAAACTGAGCTATGCCAAAGTAAATGTAAATACGATTGAAGGCGATGCTATACTGAAGCCATAATCAAAAACAACCGGCCGGGGCAGGCAAAACTTTTATGGATGTTGACAATCAGTAAGTCCCACCCGATAATCAATAGTTAAAAACCGGCTTGACAGTTTTTTTATTTTTTTTAGCAAAATTAAATTCTAGTTTTGTCATGAAATGAAAAAGGTCCTCGCCTTTATACTCCTTTTTGTTTACCTGGGCACTTCCACAGGTGCTACAGTGCGTCTGCACTATTGTATGGGTGAACTGGCAGGCTGGGGACTGACAGATGTGCCTTCCGAAACCTGTGGCAGTTGTGGCATGGAAAAAAAGGATGCCAAAGACAATGGTTGCTGTAAGGATGAGCACAGGTTTGTAAAGGGTAAAGAAGATCAGAAAACTGCTGAAGCCGCTTTTCAACTCATGCAGGTGGCCGCCACAGCAGTTCTCGTTTCTTTCTTTGATCTGACGCACGTCCATCTTCCTTCTATTGCAGAGGAAAACCCGGTGAGCAACGCCCCTCCCCGAAGTAGTGCCGTTGCTGTTTATATTCTCCATCGTACATTCCTTATTTAAAGACCGCTTTTCTGTGTTGGCCGGACAATGATATTGTCGGGCTAAAGGCATTTCCTGTATGCCTGTCTCATTCTATTTCAACAAATAAAACAATCAATATGAAATCAGTTAAACTGCTCATGCTGGCGGCTTTCGCCATGCTCTCTGTATCTGTGTCTGCCCAGGAAAAAACAGATTCTTTTAAAGTGTATGGCAATTGCGGCATGTGTAAAAAACGTATCGAAAAGACTGCTAAGGTCGATGGCGTAAGTGCTGCCAGCTGGGATGTGCAGACAAAAATGCTCACTATTACCTACGATGCGGCGAAAGTCAGCAACGACAGCATTCAGAAAAAAGTAGCTGCTGTGGGACATGATACAGAAAAATTTGAGGCGGATGATAAAGTGTATGAAAAACTGCCCGGATGCTGCCTGTATGAAAGAAAGAAAAAAGAAATGGGTAAAAATACCGGAACACCTAAAAATTGATCAACCTGAAAAATCAACCAATGAAAAAAATATTTTTTGCGTTAGTGGCAATTGCGGCTCTCGTCTTTACAGCCTGCAATAATAACACAGATAAAACCGACCATGAAGGCCACGACTTGGAAAGAAAAGGGCAGGATACAACTGCGCATAATCCGGTTATCGGAGAATCCGAAATAAAAAAAGTACAGGCAACATTTACCAGCATTGACGCGAAAGCGGCTGCGGGAGTAAAAGAAATTGTGGATCACTACCTGCACATTAAAAATGCCCTGGCAGCCAATAATCCGGCCGATGCTGCCAAAGGTGGAGAAGCGATGGCAGCTGCAATGGGCAAACTGGATAAGTCGTTGCTGACTGCAGAACAAACGAAAGTATTTGATGCCGAGCAGGATGATCTGAAAGAACATGCGGAACATATAGGTAAAAACGGCAGCAACATCAAACATCAGCGTGAACATTTTGCCACTATGAGCGAGGAGGTATATACGCTGGTAAAGGCATTCGGAGCCGGCCGCCCTCTGTATCACGATCACTGCCCAATGTATAACGATAACAAAGGCGGTATGTGGGTGAGCGAAACCAAAGAAGTAAAGAACCCCTACTTCGGAGCAGAGATGCTGACCTGCGGCAAAGTGGAGGAAGTGATAGAGTAAAAAGGTGATCAGGAAACCGGCCGGTCAAGTGTGCGCCCCGCAGAGCAGGGCAGGCAGCAACGAAAGTTGAACAGAATTACTGAAGCCGGGTACATAAAATAATAAATCATGGTTCAGAAATTAATTGAACTGTCTTTACGCAACAGGTTTATCGTACTGTTTTTGGCAGCCGGCCTGTTTGCGTTTGGAATCTATGCGGTGAAGAAGAACCCTATTGATGCCATTCCTGACCTGAGCGAAAACCAGGTGATTGTATTTACAGAATGGATGGGTCGCAGCCCGCAGGTAATAGAAGATCAGGTGACCTACCCGCTGGTAAGTAATCTGCAGGGTATACCGAAAGTAAAGAACATCCGTGGCTCATCGATGTTCGGGATGAGTTTTGTGTATGTAATTTTTGAAGATAATACAGATATCTACTGGGCGCGTACACGGGTGATGGAACGCCTGAATTTTGCGCAGCGCCTCCTGCCCCAGGGAGTGACGCCTACACTTGGCCCGGATGGTACCGGGGTGGGGCATATATTCTGGTATCACCTCGATGCACCAAAGATGGACCTGGGTGAGCAACGGGCGCTGCAGGACTGGTATATCAAATTTGCTTTACAAACTGTACCGGGTGTAGCGGAGGTGGCGTCATTTGGCGGATTCGAGAAGCAATATCAGCTGGTGGTCGATCCCGTAAAACTTCAGTTTTATAATGTCTCCCTCATGGATGTGATGACTAAAGTGCAGGCTAATAACAATGATGTGGGTGGCCGCAAGTTTGAAATGGCCGATATGGCTTATATAATCCGTGGTCTGGGTTATATCAAAAGCAAAGAAGATGTGGAAAATATAGCGCTGAGCAACTACAATGGCATACCGGTGCGTGTAAAAGATATAGGCAGTGTGCAAATGGGCGGCGATCTGCGCCTGGGCATCTTTGATGTAGATGGTAAAGGAGAAGTAGTAGGAGGAATAGTGGTGATGCGATATGGAGAGAATGCCAGTAATGTAATCGCCGCCCTTAAGGAAAAGATGAAAGAGGTACAGAAGGGCCTTCCAGACGGTGTGACTTTTCAGACATCTTACGACAGGAGTACATTGATTGGTGCCGCTATTGATAATATTAAAGGAAAGCTCATCGAAGAAATGATTGCAGTGTCGCTTATTGTAATCTTATTTCTTTTTCACTGGCGCAGTGCATTAAGTATCATTATACAAATACCGCTCACTATCGCTATCAGTTTCATCTTACTGAATGCGTTTGGGTTGTCGTCCAACATCATGTCACTCACAGGTATTGCCCTGGCTATTGGAGTAATTGTAGATAATGGAATCATTATGGCTGAAAACTCTTACCGCAATCTGGCGGAGTGGCAGGATCAACATAAACCGGGTAAATCGTAGCGTATGAAATGGATTAAGCAACTATTCCGGAAAACGAAAAATAAACTGGCTCCGGACTATTACCGGATACCGGAACTGGAGCGGATGCGTATTATAGAGC
>JAGODE010000260.1 GCA_017998385.1 Chitinophagaceae bacterium
ATACAGATGGGAAGTGTTACAAAAAAGGAATGGGTGTCTGAGAAAATAGTCATTCAGTAATCGTTGTCGTCGCAAAGGGCTGGCTCTTACCTGCGGGTTTTATTTTTTGTACGTAGTCCTTTTGATGTTGAAAGGGGATATAAGTAAACCGGTCCGGACGCGTAGCCTCCTGACCGGGCACCTGGCAAAGGAAATGATCCTGGTAAAACAAGAATTAATCTGCTTTAAAAGCCGGATGATAATTTTCAAGAGTCTTGCGAAGAAATTCTCGGTCGAGGTGTGTATAGATTTCCGTAGTGGTAATACTCTCATGACCCAGCATCTCCTGCACTGCACGCAGGTCTGCACCTCCCTCTACCAGGTGTGTGGCAAAGGAATGCCGGAAGGTATGCGGGGATACATTTTTTTTAATGCCGGCCTGTTGTACCAGTTCACGAATGATCAGGAAGATCATGACCCGCGAAAGTTTGCGGCCATGACGATTCAGAAAAAGAATGTCTTCATGCCCCGAAGCTACCTGCAGATGCTGGCGTTGTGTTTGCCTGTACAGATTAATGTATTTGGTGGCACTTTGTCCGATAGGTACGAGTCGCTCCTTATCGCCTTTACCGATTACCCGTATAAAACCCACATCCAGATACAACTGTGAGATGCGGAGGTTTACCAGTTCGCTGACGCGGAGTCCGCAACTGTAGAGCGTTTCCAGGATCGCTTTATTGCGGCCGCCTTCGGGTTTGCTCAGGTCTATCTGTGCAATGATTTGTTCTATTTCATCAAAGCTGAGTATATCGGGCAGGGCGCGTTTTAGTTTGGGGGCTTCCAGCAGGGTACTCGGGTCTGTATCGCTGATTTTTTCGAGCAGGCAGTAGCGGTAAAAGGACTTGATACCGGAAATGATGCGGGCCTGCGATGCGGGAGTCATACCCAATCCGGCAATCCAGTGTACAAAACCCTGCAGGTCGGTGAGCATAAGCGCGGAGGGGGCAAGGAGGGTATTCCGCTCCTGCAGATACTGGGTTAGCTTTTCCAGGTCATGCAGGTAGGCTTCTACCGTATGATCAGCCAGCGATTTTTCCAGCTGCAGATATGACCTGAATCCTTTTTTATATGCTTCCCACATGCGTGTCAAATAAAAAAGTCCATTCCCGGAGAAGCTGCTCAATCCCCTGAAATGGACCTTTAGGTATGGTGCTGAACCTTATTTCAGTTCAATTTTCTTTTCAATAACTTTCCATTCGTCGCCCACTTTTACCCGGGTCCAGATACGTTCAGGCGTCACATTTACAGAGTCGAGTAAAGCGTGAATGTTGGCATAATCAAATTCGATACGCTGGCCAAATGTCATCATGGCCGTTTTCCCCGTCTGCATATCTTCTGCAAAAATGTTGCCGCGGTCTGAATAAACCAGCAGGTTGTCGGCGATAGAGAATTTGGGGTCAAATGGGGTGAGCGCACTCGAGATCTTTTTGAGCGATTGCTCTTTGCTGAAAGGAAGTTTTACAGCAAAGCCACGGCTGCTGGCACAGTCATTAAACAGTACCCAGGCATAGCTCGTGTCATTGATCACACATTTGACATAGTCTTTATTGATCTTAACGGGGGCTCCGAGCAGATCTTCGATACCCAGTTTACGGTTGGTTCCCATATTCTGATAACTCCATGCCACACTATCCGCATTGCAATTGGCCGCACTGATAAATACATAGGGCTTTAAGGGGTGCTCTGATTTCACGAATTTCAGGCTGTCTTTCAGGCAACTGGTATCGCAGAATGTGGCCGGCCCTCCTCCCGATTTACAGGATATGAATTGAAATGCCATGGCAGTGGCAACAAAAAGGAGGCAGAGTATTCTCATATTATTGGGTTTGGTGAGGGGGTAAAAGTAAGTAATAAAAAATATTTTCCTTTACCTTCGGCAGATGACTCAAAAGAAACCCATTAATATTCGTTCATTCAAACAAAAAGTGCGGCATAATAAAAGCCGCTTCCGCCGTTTTCTGACCCGTCTCGAAAAAAATCCTCCCCGTGGCCTGGATAAGATTACCATCCAACTCGAGAAAGAGGTATGGGAAGAAGTAGACTGCCTTAGCTGTGCCAATTGCTGTAAGACCATGACTCCTACATTTACACCCGCTGACCTGCGCCGTATTGCCGGCCATTTTGGTCAGACTGTAGAAGAGTTTAAAGAGAAATGGTTATACAAGGAAAGAGGTACCGGCGACTGGATGAACCGCCGCCAGCCCTGTCAGTTTCTCAACCTGAAGGATAATAAATGCAGCATCTATGAGATTCGTCCGGCCGACTGTGCCGGGTTTCCTCATTTGCCTAAGAAAATGAAGGATTATGTACATGTGCATAAGCAAAATGTAGAGTATTGTCCGGCCACTTACCGCATCGTTGAAAAAATGATGGAGCAGATACCGGTAGGTCGCTAGTCATACTGGCATATTACAGGAAAACATCTTCGAGCAGGAATACATCCGGGTCTTTATACCGGTGAAAAGTGATGGAGACGATGTCGTATTGTATCCACTGATATCCCGGGTTGCGAAACAGAAATTCATCGGCAGCCCGTTTGAGATGACGGAATTTTTTGCGGGAAACTTTGTCTTCAGGAAAACCGACCGGCGAAGCCTGGCGTGCTTTTACTTCTATAAAATGCAGTTGCCGGCCTTTTTTTGCGATAATGTCGATCTCATAAGGACCCGCCCGCCAGTTGCGGTGCAGCAGTTCATAGCCCCGTTGTTGTAACCAGGCTGCAGCCAGATTTTCTCCTGCAATACCTACATCATTATGCGTTGCCATCACGTATCTTTAGCACTATTTAAATTTACAATAAAAAATGACCGGAATTGCGCAACTGACGGGCACTGTCAAACATTATGATTGGGGAGGCACCCGCTTTATTCCAGACCTGCTGAACCTGCAGGGGCCACAAAGCAAGCCATTTGCTGAATTTTGGATGGGTGTACACCCGCAGGCAGATTGTACACTGCAATTACCCGATGGTACTGTCACAGGATTGCGCGAGTTTATTGACCACAATCCCGAAGCTGCATTGGGTACAGCCGTGAAGACCCGTTTTGGCAATATGCCTTACCTCTTTAAGGCACTTGATGTGAAAGACATGCTGTCTATACAGGTACATCCTGCCAAGGCAGCTGCAGAAGCAGATTTTGAGGCAGAAAACCGCAAAGGAATACCGCCCAATGCGCCAACCCGCAACTATAAAGACAATAACCATAAGCCGGAGCTGATGGTGGCTATGGGCGATTTCTGGTTGCTGCATGGGTTCAGACCAGAGGCTTCCATGAAGCAGATATTACAGGATATACCGGAGCTTAACTTCCTGCTTCCCGTATTTGAGTCATTGGGTTATGCTGGCTTGTATAAGCTGGTAATGGAAATGCCGCAAAATGAAGTAAACGCACACCTGCAGCCCCTTCTTGATCGTATTGTACCATTGTATAATAATGGCAGCTTATCCAAAATGCATCCCGACTTCTGGGCAGCCCGTGCCTCTATAACATTTGGCCGCCCGGGTATTATTGACCGGGGCATTTTTTCTGTTTACCTGTTCAACCTGGTATTTACACAAAAGGGAGAGGCTGTTTTTCAGGATGCCGGTGTGCCGCATGCTTACCTCGAGGGACAGAATATTGAAATCATGGCCAGTTCGGATAATGTGCTGCGTGGTGGTCTTACCAGCAAGCATATTGATGTACCCGAGTTGCTGCGCCATGTAAAATGTGAAGCTACCGAGCCCCGTATCCTGAAGGGGGAGCAACACGGTTTTGAACGGGTTTACAAAACACCGGCACCAGATTTTGAATTGAGTGTGCTGCATATACCTGCCGGTCAGTCGGCATCACTTACAGCCAGCACAGCCGATATTCTGTTGCTGGTAGAAGGCGAAGCGAACCTCGGGCAAAACGATGCTATCGTAAGCCTGCGTAAAGGTCAGCCAGCTGCACTGCTGCTGCCGGGTGAGCCGGCATCTCTCAGCGCTTCGGCCGATACCACCATTTTCAGAGCCAGTGTGCCTGTGGATAAGTGAATAAATAGAAACGCCATTTATTGCATTTGAGTTACTTTTGTCGGGTAGCCGAAAGGAAGGAAGCGCAGAGAGATGATATTATTTGCTGGCATTTATATTGTTTACGCACTATGAAAAAAGTTAATACAAAGTTGATCCTGTTTTCTTTAGCGCTGGTGGCTATCACCACGCTGACTAAATATTATCTCGGGCCCAACCTCGACTGGTCGGGTTTCTCTCCGGTTATCGCCGTGGCTCTTTTTGCTGGTATGATCATTCCCGAGCGCCGGCAATCTTTTATGTTGCCTTTGCTCGCCTTGTTTATCAGCGATGTGATCATTCATTTGCTGTATCTGCAGGGTTCTTTTCCCTATTCCGGATTTTATAAAGGGCAATGGTTCAACTATATGTTGTTGTTGCTTGCAACCGGTCTGGGCTGGTGGCTCAAAGGTCGCCGCGTAGTAAACCTGCTTGTAGCTGCTGTGGCTGCCCCTACTGTTTATTTCCTGATTTCCAACTTTGCTGTATGGATGGGTGGAGATGGCACCTATTATAGCCAGAACCTTGATGGACTCATGACCTGTTATACACTGGCGCTGCCTTTTTATAAAAATACCTTACTGGCTACAGTATTGTTCCTGCCTGTTATTTTGCTTAGCTATAATCTGGTAGTGAAAAACAGAACAGTGCTTACATTAAGCTGAGGAAGGGTAGAAGGTATAAGGTAAAGGGTAAAAGGAATTTGATGATCCTTTTACCCTTTGTCTTTTGCCTTTAACCTTATTGCAGCAAACCAGTATCCTTCGTGTGTTTCGGTATCGGTTATTTCTGTCTCCAATGAATTCTTGAATAAAGGGCAATTGGTGACCAGTGTGTGAAATTCGCCATTTTCCCCGCAAGGGTCCACACCCAGCGATTCCAGTTCATCTAACAGCTCAGGGGTTAAGTGATGTCCCAGAAACCGCTGCCCCATCACTTCATTACAACTTACGATAAGCGTTTTAATACCGGCCTGCAGCATTTCAAGTGCCAGTTGTTTACGTGGGCGAAGCCATAGCGGCAACACGGGTATCAGTCCGGCCCGGGCACATACTTTTTCTTCCCAGTCGCGGTGAGCCTGCAGGTCGATGTCGCCAAAGACAGCGTGGGTTAACCCGTATTCCAGTTTTAACTCCTGCAGCGATCGCATAAACCGGTCTTCGTATTCACTCCAGGAGCTGGAGACGGTGCGCAGTGGTATGCGAGCCTGAGCGGCCTGAGCTTCGAGTATGCTGGCGGGTAGTCCATGCGAGCGGGAGCGCTGGCCGGTTTCATTCATCACATTGAGTAATACGGCCGGCTTTATGCCTGAATCTATTGCCTGCATGAGTGCATAACAACTGTCTTTGCCGCCGCTCCAGGAAGTGAGGGATCGCATAAAAAATCAGGGGTAGAAGGTTTAAAAGTATAAAAGTTTAAAGGTATAAAGGCTTTAATAATCAGGGTACAATGAGGATAGATGGATGCATAGGAGTTGATTCATGTACTCTTATACCTTTAAACTTTTAAACCTGTATACAATTTTTACAATTCGCTTTCATACCCCACATCCACATCCAGATCCTTACCATCGGCAGCTGTGGTAGCCAGTTTATCGCAATGATTGTTGTAGGGGTTATCTGCATGGCCTTTTACCCATTTAAAACGTATATGATGCTGCCGGGCAAGGCTGTCATATTGCAGCCACAGGTCTTTGTTTTTCTTGCCTCCTTTGAAATTGGTAGCTATCCAGGTTTTAAGCCATCCTTTTTCAACGGAGTTGATTACATACTGACTGTCGGAATAAATCATCACATTCATTCCCGGCTTTTTGAGTGCTGACAGAGCCGCAATCACCGCCATCAATTCCATACGGTTGTTGGTGGTAAGCCGATAGCCTTTTGATAATTCTTTGCGATGTGTTCCGCTCATCAGAATGGCACCATATCCTCCCGGTCCGGGATTTCCACGCGATGAACCGTCTGTATATATTGTTATTTGCAAAAGTCAGTAGTTAGTGAAAAGGTATAAAGGTATAAAAGAGTTGACAGTGGGCAGTAAAAATAGCACATTAACCCATTAACACACTGTCTTCCCTCATCTTCAAATCGCAAAGAACGCAAAGCAGATTAAGAACGCAAAGACTGCATTCACCCATTAGCGCATCTCTTCCTCATTTTCAAATCTTCAAATTTTCAAATCCATTAGCACACTGGCACATTAGCACATTGTCCTCCCATCTTCAAATCGCAAAGAACGCAAAGCAGATTAAGAACGCAAAGAACGAATTAATACATTAGAACGCCTCTCCCTCATTTTCAAATCTTCAAATCTTCACATTTTCAAATTTATTAGCACATCAGCACATTAACACATTAGCACATTGTCTTCATAC
>JAGODE010000032.1 GCA_017998385.1 Chitinophagaceae bacterium
GGCACTGCCTATAGTGTGGTAGTGACGGACGGAGTGGGGTGTTCCTATACACTCAATGCGATTACAGTGAGTGAACCGGCTGCCCTGCAGGGTACGGCCGCCGTTACTGATGTGCGTTGCAATGGCGGTGCAGATGGTGAGCTCACCATTACAGCTTCCGGCGGCACAGGTGTATACAGCTACTCCCTTAATAATGGTGCTTATCAATCCGGCAATAGTTTTACTGTAGCAGCAGGTATTCACCGTGTAACGGTGCAGGATGCCAGTGGTTGTTTGTTTACGATAAATAATATTGTTGTAAATGAGCCCCCGTTATTACAGGCTTCTATTGCATCATCTGGCAATGCCACCTGCGATGGGGGCAATGACGGGCAGATAGTAATAAATGCCAGCGGTGGTGCCGGTGCTTATACCTATTCACTCGATGGAAATAATTTTCAAACCAGCAATATCCTGCTGGCTGGTACGGGTACCTATACTGTAACCGTTCGTGATGCAAACGGATGTAGCGTTTCTGCAGGTACGGCTACAGTTGGACTAACGAATAACCTCACGCTGACACCTATGACTGATCCGGCAGCTATTTGCGAAGGACAGTCTGTTCAGTTGCAGGTACAGACCAATGCCACCGTATTTGCCTGGACACCTGTTGCTTCTCTCAGCAATGCGGGCATCGGTAATCCCCTCGCTTCGCCGGGTAGTACCACTCTCTATACTGTTCAGGCTACGCTGGGCCGCTGCTCGGTTACCGATGATGTGCTGGTAACTGTTATGCCTGCTCCAATTGCAGATGCAGGGGCCGATGTAACCATTTGTTTTGGGCAAAGTACCCGGCTACAGGGATCAGGTGGTGTAACCTACACCTGGACCCCGGCCACTTCGCTCAGTAGTACTTCCGTGAGTGATCCTGTAGTGCAAAGTCCCACACAAACCAGCACATATCAGTTATCGGTTACGGATGCCAATAATTGTGTTTCACTCAGGCCCGACGAAGTGATGGTTACCGTGACTCCGCCTATTAAAATAAATGTATCGCCTGTTGATACAATCGTATATGCCGGCGCACCCGTGCCGTTGCTGGCCACCAGTGCAGCCACCGCATATACCTGGACTCCTGCCGGTGCCCTCAGCAATCCCAATGTGGCCAATCCGGTTGTGACAGCGCCGTCGGTTGGGCAAACGCTTACGCTGCAGGTAGAGGGCCGAACTGCGGCCGACTGCCGTGGCCAGGCTTATGTGACTATACGGGTATACCAGGGGCCCGATATCTATGTTCCTACAGCCTTTACCCCCAATGGCGACGGTCTCAATGACCGGTTTATGGTGCAGCCGGTAGGGGTACGTCAGTTAAAGTATTTCCGGATATATAACCGGGCCGGCCGGCTTATTTATAGCAGCAGCCAGCTGGGGGCAGGCTGGGATGGCCGTTTTCAGGGGCAGGATCAGCCCGCCGGGGTCTATGTATGGCAATGCCAGGGGGTTACAGATGATGGTAAATTGGTAAGCCGGCAGGGAACTGTCACGCTCATACGTTGATAAATTGTTTTTAATTAAATAAATATTAATAAAGCCGCCGGAATTATTCGGTGGCTTTTTGTTGGGGGCGTATTTTTGCGGCCTTGAACCGCCAAAAGCAAAAAAATAACTCAACCCGATTATGGTAGATGTATTACTTGGCCTCCAGTGGGGCGATGAAGGAAAAGGAAAGATTGTAGACTATTTCGCAAAGGACTATGACCTCGTAGCCCGTTTTCAGGGAGGCCCCAATGCCGGCCATACCCTCTATATCGGCGACAAAAAAGTGGTACTTCACCAGATCCCTTCCGGAGTATTTCACCCCGACAAACTAAACCTGATCGGTAATGGCGTAGTGCTGGATCCGGTGACACTCAAACGTGAGTGCGATACTGTAGCAGGCTTTGGAGTTGATCTGAAAAAGAACCTGTTTATTTCAGAGCGTACTCACCTTATATTACCTACACACCGGGCACTTGATAAGGCTTCTGAATCGTCGAAAGGAAATCAGAAGATTGGTTCTACCCTGAAAGGGATCGGACCAACTTATATGGATAAAACCGGCCGCAATGGCCTGCGTGTGGGTGACCTGCTGGACAAGAATTTTACTACTGCCTATATCAAATTGCGACTGAAACACCAGCGCCTGCTCGACAACTATGCTTTCGCTGAAGATATTTCGCAGTGGGAAGAAGAGTTTTTTGAAGCACTGGAGTTTTTGCGTGAGCTTAACATTGTAAATGGAGAATACTTCATCAATCAGCAATTGTCTGCCGGTAAGCGCGTACTGGCCGAGGGTGCACAGGGCAGCATGCTGGATATCGATTTTGGTACATTCCCGTTTGTAACTTCTTCCAATACCGTGTCGGCAGGTGTATGCAGCGGTCTGGGTGTAGCTCCGCAAAAGATCAGGGATGTAATTGGTGTTACAAAGGCTTACTGTACCCGCGTGGGTGGTGGTCCGTTCCCTACCGAACTGGACAATGCTACCGGCGAAGAGCTGCGCAAAATCGGTAATGAATTTGGTGCTACTACCGGCCGGCCCCGCCGTTGCGGATGGATTGACCTTGTAGCGCTCCGTTTTGCCTGTATGATCAATGGTGTTACCAAAGTGGTGATGACCAAGGCAGATGTACTGGACGCATTTAAAGAACTGGACGTTTGTACGGCGTATAAGGTAAATGGCGTGGAAACACAGGAAATTCCGTTCAGACTGGATAAAGTAGCCGTAGAGCCGGTATATCGCAGTTTTCCCGGCTGGAGCACTCCCAGCAGCCTGGCAAAATCAAGTGCAGAACTGCCTGCTAGCATGAATAGTTACGTAGATTTCATCAATGAATATCTGGGTGTAAAAATCCATTATATTTCTAATGGACCCGGCCGGGATCAGATCATTCATGTTGACTGAAACCAGGGCTAAAAAAAGATTTTAAAAAATTTGGTCAATTAAAAACTTCGCTGAAATTTTACAGCTATAACCCTATCAGACCATGGCATCAAAATCCGATAAGGACAAAAAGATTACCGGCAAAACTAATCCTGCTGCCGACAGGGATTCATCCAAGAAAGCCTCTTCCAAAGCTAAGAAGTCACAGGAAGAAGATGAGACTGATGAAGACGAGCTCGATGAGGATATGGATGACGCACCTGCTGCCAAAAAAGGCGGTAAGGCTGGTGCTGCCAAAAAAAGCAGTGATGATGAAGAAGAAGACGAAGATCTGGACGAAGATGAAGTAGATGACTGGGATAAAGTAGAGGAAGAAGATAATTGGGATCCCGATTTTGACGAATTCGACATTCCTAAATCAAAAGGCAAAAAAGCTACCGGCGGAGGCAAAAAAACCGGTGGTGAGGATGATGATGATTTCAAAATAGATGACGAGTTCAAGGATATGTTTAATGATAGTGATGATTTTGAAGAAGAAGATGATTATTAAACAGGCCTGTGCCTGATCACCTCAGGATTTTCGTAAAAACACATCAAGCAACATACTTCAATATTCCCCGTTACTGACTTCAAAGAAGTAAAAGCAAAGGTGTTGAGCTGGGTACAACAGTTCAACACCTTTGCTTTTCTGGACAATCACCAGTATCAGTTGCACCCGCATACGCAGGAATGTATGCTGGCAGCCGGCATACGCCGTCAGGTGCAGGCCAGCGCCGGTACGGCCCTGCAGCAACTGCAGGCGGCACTTGATGAACAACCGGGCTGGTTTTTTGGCCACCTTGGCTATGATCTTCATAGCGAAACCGAAGGCACTGCCAGCCGCCTGCCTGACAGGGTGGGGTTTCCGGATCTTTATTTCTTTGAGCCGCAGATATTGATCCGCCTTCTGCCCAATGAGCTTTTCATCACAGCCGAATCGCCTTCAGCGGTATGGCAGCAGATACAACAAATGCCTGTTGGCCAGACTTCTGCATTGCAGCCGGTAGATTTCGAAAGCCGTATGAGCCGGCAACAGTATCTCGATACCATCGAAAACCTGCAGCAGCATATCCTGCGGGGCGATTGTTATGAGATTAATTTCTGCCAGGAGTTTTTCGCTACTGATGCTTCCATTGATCCATTGCTGGTTTATGAGCAACTGAGTCGCATATCACCCAATCCCTTTTCGGCACTTTACCGGCTGGAAAATAAATGGCTGATATGCGCGAGCCCCGAGCGGTTTTTGAAGAAACAGGGCAACCGCTTGCTGTCACAGCCAATCAAAGGCACATCGCCACGTGTACAAAGCAATCTGGAGCTGGACAATAAGAGCAAAGGAGATCTTTATCACAGTGCCAAGGATCGTTCAGAGAATGTGATGGTGGTAGACCTCGTACGAAATGATATGTCGAAAGTGTGCAGGGAAGGCAGTGTTAAGGTAGATGAGTTATATGGGATTTATTCCTTTCCGCAGGTGCATCAAATGATTTCAACAATTAGTGGCGAAGTGGCAGACGGACAAAATTTCAGTAGCATCATACGCGCTACTTTTCCGATGGGATCTATGACCGGAGCACCCAAAAAAAGAGTCATACAATTAATTGAGCAGTACGAAACACAGCGCCGTGGATTGTTTTCCGGAGCTCTTGGTTATATAACACCCGAAGGGGACTTTGATTTTAATGTAGTGATCCGAAGCATTCTATATAATGATACCACTCATTATGTATCATTTCCTACCGGATCTGGAATAACCTATTACAGCCAGCCTCAGGCAGAATGGGAAGAATGCCAGCTTAAAGCAGCGGCAATCAAGCAAATTTTTAGCCGTTAACAACCTTTTTTATCCACTGCCAAACAAGGTAGGTGAAATAGTTTAGATGAATATATTTCATTGAACTGCAACTAATAATGACAGGAGTTGTAGTTATGGTATGATGTTTGACTGGGTGGAGCTGAAGCTAAAATATCAACGTATGAGACAAATGAAATTTACCCTTGTGGGGCTAATTGCTTTTTCTATTCTGGCCAGTAGTTGTAAAAACATGAACCGCTCGCAGAAAGGTGCTGTTATAGGTGCTACAGGCGGCGGTGCCATCGGTGCAGTAATCGGAAAAGCTACAGGTAATACGGCGCTGGGAGCCATCCTGGGCGCTACTGTTGGTGGTGTAACCGGCGCAGTAATCGGCCGTAAAATGGACAAACAGGCAGAAGAAATTAAAAACGAAGTGCCGGGAGCCAAAGTAGAGCGTGTAGGCGAAGGCATTGTAGTGGAGTTCAACAATAAGATTCTTTTCGGCTTCGATAAGTCTGACCTGGGCGATAATGCGAAAGCCAGCCTGAATGAGCTCGTGACTATTCTCAACAAATATCCTGATACCGATATTGAAGTGCAGGGGCATACAGACGATACCGGCACAGACTCCTACAACCAGGGGTTGTCTGAACGCAGGGCCAGTGCTGTATCGGCTTATCTGCGTACAAAAGGCATCAGTTCCGGACGTATTACGACCAAAGGTTTTGGTGAGTCGGCTCCCAAGTATGCCAATGACTCTGAAGAAAACCGCTCGCTGAACCGTCGCGTTGACTTTCTGATCACTGCCAATGAAAAGATGAAAGCTGATGCCAAAAAAGAGGCAGGACAGTAATTATCGGGTGATAAGTTATAAGTAGTAAGTATTAAGTAAACAGACTGATATGAAAACAAAAGTAATTATGATTGCTGCGCTGGCACTTATCTGTGGCCAGGCGACTATGGCACAAACCAAAACCACTTTCGGAATCAGGGGTGGTGTAAATTTTCAGAATCTGAATGGTAAAGATCAGAATGGCGACCGCATAGACGGAAAACTGCGTACCGGTTTTCATGTCGGCGCCAATGCGGAGATACCTGTAGGAATTGATTTTTACCTGCAGCCTGGTGTATTATTCAGTACCAAAGGAGCTAAAGCAAAGGACATAGTGGAAACATCGCTTTCCTATATTGAAGTACCTGTAAACTTCGTCTATAAGCCCGATCTGGGTACAGGCCGTGTATTGCTCGGCTTTGGCCCTTACCTCGGCATAGGAGTGGGTGGTCAGTACAAGGTAGGTAATGTGGAAGGCGATGTTGAATTTGGTAATGAGACCGGTCAGGTGAAGCGCCTCGATGCAGGTGCCAGCATGCTGGCCGGATATGAATGGTCAAATAAAGTATCGGTGCAGCTCAATGCAGCGCTGGGGCTTGTGAACCTTCATAATCGTGTCGCCAACGACAATAAATCTTCTCTGAAAAATACAGGATTTGGCCTTTCGGTGGGCTATAGGTTCTGATGGTGAAGTAAACATGCTCAAATTAAAAGGGTGCTGCAGTGAATAACCGCAGCACCCTTTTTTAATAGTTTTTATTTGTTACTTACCCGCCTTGCTAAAAGAGTAGCTGATACGGATGGGGTTGCCCTGATAGGTAATTTCTGACTGCAGGGTCATTGCCGCATCGCTTGCAGATAGGATACGGAACTTATATCCATCAGCTACATCTTTGGGTTTTACACCACTGATCACTCGCTTGTATTGAAATACAGGTTGTTTATTTTCTTCGCGATATGACCATACTATATTTTTCTGGCCCGGAGCGCATGCAGATGCGTTGTTGTTGATAGTATAATAGCCATTTCCATTATTGGGTAAATGCCATGTACTGCCTTTAAGGCAATCTTCAGCACCTTCGTCGAGGAGTGTAAACCGAAGTTTTTCACCCGCACTCAGCCCATCATAGCTGATCTGGTTTAGTATCCAATCACCTTTGAGATCACTGCGCTCAGGCGCTTTGGTTGTTTCACTTGCTTTTTTGCCGGAGCTGCAGCTGGCCAGCAATACAGCAGTTGCACAGGCAATACCTGCCAGACGAATCGTGTTTTTAGTCATAAGCTTCATTTTTCTAATATCAGGTATAACGAAAAAGCATGCCTGATTTTTGTTATCCGGCATGCCTGGTAAAATAGTTATCAGTGCGGTTATTTCCCCTCGCTTCCTGCCGGCAGAGGCATACCCGGATTGAGGATATACTGCAGGGAGGTGGCCAGAATTTCTGGTTTGCGTGATTGAAACAATTCCATTTTATCGGCAGGTAATCGCAGATCGTATTTTCCATTTACTGCTACGAGTTTATCAAAATCGGGATTGAGCTGGTTGAAGTCCGTTACAGGCATTACCAGATAGCTGGCAACTACGGCAGCCTGGTAACGTCCGCTGATGGGGCGCATAACCTGGCCATCGGGTATCTCTGCAGCGGGAGTGGGGCCATTTGTCATCCAGTAAGCGACCTCGTCTTTGGTAAGTGTGGTAATGCCGCCTTCGCCTTCCATGATATAATGTGTGGCAATGAATTTCTTAACATGATTGCGCGATTCGGCAGGCAGGTATTTCTGCAGTGTCCAGAAATCACGTGAGCCGCTTTTACGGATTGCATTGTTGACAGCGCCGGGGCCGCCATTATAAGCTGCAATTACCAGCAGCCAGTCTTCGTACAGCGTATACAGGCTCCTGAGGTATTTGGAAGCGGCATGGGTACTCTTTGACAGATCGCGGCGGTCATCGCGTTTGCGGTTGACCGTAAGTCCCATGGTGCGTGCAGTAGTGGGCATAAACTGCCAGGGGCCTACAGCTCCGGCCCAGGAGCGGGCATTGCTTTGCAATTTAGACTCGATGACGGCCAGGTATTTAAGCTCCCTGGGCAGGTTGTGCT
This sequence comes from Chitinophagaceae bacterium, assembly GCA_017998385.1. Classification (GTDB taxonomy): domain Bacteria; phylum Bacteroidota; class Bacteroidia; order Chitinophagales; family Chitinophagaceae; genus CAYMZZ01. The sequence continues at coordinate 7,668 of JAGODE010000032.1, forward strand.
GCGTCAGGATGCCATCGATCATATCAAAATAGGGGCGTGCCCAGTCTTTCATTTCCTCCAGGCTGGTGCTGTTCTTTTCCATATAATCCGTCACGAAACCTACAGCCAGGGGATTGAGCTGTTCCACACGCATGCCATTACTCAATTCGGCAGGAACAAAGAGTTCTTTAAAACCAGCTTTGGGATCGGCAGGTAAGGGGCGTGCTGCGGGAACAGAATCTTTTTTGAGCAGATCAGTTGTGTCGGCTGCCGGATAGTCTGAAGCTGCCCGGGCAAAGCCCAGACATGAACAGAGAATTGCACCCGAAACCACGATTTTTTTAATCATCACAGCAAAATTTAGAGACGTTGTCCTGCACAGGTCAGGAACAGGATCCGGTTATTAAGCAGCGATCAGTTTTTTAGCTGGCGGTCTATCAAGAGATTTGAAATGCGCAGCAAAGATAACTCCTCAAACCGGTTTGACATCACCTGCAAGCCAAAAGGCATGCCATTACTGTGTCGGAACAAAGGGAGGGAAATGGCCGGGATACCTACAAGGTTGGCCATAACGGTGTAAATATCAGCCAGATACATGGCAATTGGGTCGGTTGTCTTTTCGCCGATCCGAAAGGCCGTAGCGGGGGTGGTAGGCAGGAAAATGTGATCAAACTCTTTGAAAATCAGTTGCGTCTGATCAAATAACAATTTTCTAACTTTTTGTGCCCGGGTATAATAGGCATCATAGTAGCCGGCACTCAATACAAAAGTGCCCAGCATAATACGGCGTTTGACTTCGGTACCAAAGGCTTCTGAGCGGCTAGTTTCGTACAGCTCATTGATATCCAAGCCTTCTTTGGAGGTGCGGTAACCAAATCGCACACCATCGTACCGCGAGAGGTTGGACGAAGCCTCGGCTGTAGTAAGCACATAATACGCTGGTACGATATGGTCCAGGAGTGAAAAAGAAACCGGGCGTACCTCGTGTCCTTCGGTCTGCAGGCTCTTGAGAAGGTCATGGATGGCCTGGCTTATCTCCGGATCAAGGCTGGGGTGATCGAGGGCTTCGGGGAAATAGGCAATCCGTAACGGCTTATCCTGTTTTTCCTTTAAACCATGGGTGTAGTCGGGAACCGGGCGGGTAGAAACCGTGCTGTCAAAATCATCGGCACCGGCCATTACCTGAAGGGTAAGGGCGACATCGGCAATTGTACTGCCGAAAATGCCAATCTGGTCAAATGAAGAGGCATAGGCAATAAGGCCGTAACGGGAAATACGGCCGTAAGTAGGTTTAAGCCCAATGATGCCGCAGAGATCAGCAGGTTGCCGTACAGAACCTCCTGTATCGCTTCCCAGACTCACCATACATAGGCCAGCCTGTACCGCTACTGCCGATCCACCGGATGAACCTCCGGGAATACGTGTTTCATCCAATGCATTCAGCACCTTGCCATAGGCCGAGTTTTCGTTGGTCGATCCCATGGCAAACTCGTCGCAGTTGAGTGAGCCGATGATGATGGCGCCGGCTTCGAGCAGGCGCTCAACGGCAGTAGCCGAATAAATGGAATGGAACCCCTCGAGGATGCGTGAAGCAGCTGTAAGCTTATGACCGTTGTAGGCAATGACATCTTTGATGCCAATGACTACGCCATGGAGCACTTCCATTGGCCGGCCGCTTTGACGTTGCTGATCCAAAGCGGCAGCCCTTGTACGTGCCTCATCGGCATATATATCCACAAAAGCATTCAGATGCGTTTGTGCATTTATGAGTTGCAGATAATGCTCAACTGCCTGCAAACAGGTAGCCGTTCCATCCTGTAAGCAAGAATGGTATTGATCAATGGAAGAGAAAGAAAACAAAAGCAGGTATGCTTTAATCGATGAAAAAAACGCAGGCAGATATACCCGGATTCAGAGCCCGTATTTCTTAAGCGTTCTTGATGTCTGATGCGTTCTCTTCAATTTCTTTCTTCACGTTGTTCTTGGCGTCATTGAACTCGCGCACACCTTTACCCAGACCGCGCATCAGCTCAGGAATTTTGCGGCCACCAAACAGCAACAGCACAATTACCAGGATGATGATGATCTCATTGGTGCCCAGCACGCCTAATAAATTTGTTTGTAACATGGTAATAGAAAATTAGACTACAAAGATAATAAGAACTCCTTCATAACAAGGGTATAAAAATAACAGTAAAACGGCTAATAAAAAACCCCGCTCTAGCGGGGTTTTTTATATATAAAATAAATTATCAGCTTATTGTGCAGCTTCAGTAGTGGTATTAACACGTTTTTCGCGGATACGTGCACTTTTACCACTGCGTTTGCGCTGGTAAAACAGTTTGGCACGACGTACCTGACCGGTTTTGTTCAGCACAATAGAGTCAATGTTGGGAGAAGCATAGGGAAATACGCGCTCTACACCAACACCGTCAGAGATCTTACGAACGGTAAAGCTGGCAGTAAAGCCGGACCCCTGGGTTTTGATCACATCGCCTTTGAACGACTGGATACGCTCCTTGTTTCCTTCAATGATCTTGTAATTCACAGTGATGTTATCACCGGGTTTGAAAGCAGGGAACTCTTTCTTCTTAGTCAGCTGCTCATGTACATATGCGATCGCGTTCATGACTCGTATTTTTAAGGAGGGCAAAGGTAATGCCCTAATTGAGAATATCCAAAACTATTTAAAAGTATAAAGGTATAAAGGTATAAAAGTATAAAGGGATTAATGAGTTACTATATAGAAATCAATTTGTTACCCCTGTTTGCAGGGCTTTTTAAACCTTTATACTTTTAAACTTTTTACCTCGCCACATTCACCGTTCTTTTCTCCCTGATCACCGTTACTTTGATCTGTCCGGGGAAAGTCATTTCGGTTTGAATTTTCTGGGCTATTTCAAACGACAGCTTTTCAGAATCGCCATCGGTTACTTTATCGGCTTCTACAATTACCCGCAGCTCGCGCCCAGCCTGGATGGCATAGGCTTTTTCAACCCCTGTATAGCTCATAGCCAGGTTCTCGAGATCCTTGATCCGCTGCAGGTATTGCTGCATGATCTCGCGGCGGGCGCCGGGACGTGCACCGCTGATAGCATCGCAGGCCTGTACAATAGGAGAGATCACATACTGCATCTCCACCTCATCGTGGTGGGCGGCAATGGCATTGACTACGGCAGGGTTTTCACCATATTTTTCAGCCAGCTTGGCACCCAGCAGGGCGTGGCTCAGTTCACTTTCTTCATCGGGTACTTTGCCAATATCGTGCAGCAGACCGGCACGTTTGGCGAGTTTGGGATTAAGCCCCAGCTCAGCTGCCATCGTAGCGCAAAGGTTGGCCGTTTCGCGGCTGTGCATCAGCAGGTTTTGTCCATATGAGCTACGGAAACGCATGCGTCCTACCATACGCACCAGTTCTTTATGCAGGCCATGTATGCCCAGCTCAATAACGGTACGTTCGCCAATTTCCATTACCTGCTCTTCGATCTGTTTGCGTGTTTTTTCTACCACTTCTTCGATCCGGGCCGGGTGAATACGGCCATCGGCAACCAGACGCTGCAGACTCAGGCGGGCTATTTCGCGGCGCAGCGGGTCAAAACTGGATAACAGAATAGCCTCCGGAGTATCGTCTACAATCAGGTCAACACCGGTGGCCGCTTCGATAGCACGGATATTACGGCCTTCGCGACCAATGATCTGACCTTTGATCTCATCACTTTCAAGATTGAAAACAGTGATGGAGTTTTCAATGGCCTGCTCGGCTGCAGTGCGCTGAATGGTCTGGATAATAATCTTGCGTGCTTCCTTATTGGCTTTTTGCTTGGCGTCGTCAATAATCTCCTGCTGCAGGGCAAGGGCCTGGGTTTGAGCCTCATTTTTCAGGCTTTCTACCAGTTGTGATTTTGCCTCGTCCGCAGAAAGACCGGCAATTTTTTCGAGCCGGCGGATATGCTCCTCCTGGTGTTTTTCCAGTTCGGTACGTTTGATATTAACCAGATCGATCTGCCGGTTAAGGTTGTCCTTAATAGCGTCGTTTTCCTTGATCTGTTTTTCCAGACTGGTTTCTTTCTGATTGATACTCTGCTCTTTCTGACGAATGCGATTTTCCGCATCGTTGATCTTGCGGTTGCGCTCGTTCACTTCCTTATCATGAGCCGATTTGAGCTGTACAAATTTCTCTTTAGCCTCCAGTTCTTTTTCCTTACGGATAGTTTCGGCCCTGAGTTCGGCTTCCTTGATAATATTTTGAGATTGGAGTTCGGCTTCTTCTACTTTACGCTGGGTGTTTTTGGAGAAAATGAATTTACCCGCTATGAGACCCAGGATCAGGGCCGCAGCTCCGGTTACCAACAATAATATATTCGAGTCCATGAATTTGTTGTTTAATGTGTTCCAAAATGATATGGTTCTTGTATAGCAGCATTTGAATAGCTGATTCCCCGTTTTTTATGGAGAATAGGCGAAGATACAAAACGGGCGTGAAACTCGTGAAACAACCCGTGGGCAGCTACAAACCCAGTACCCAAATCGGATCGATTACAGAAGAACCCCATCGCTTTTATTAATTTTTAGCTAATTAATTTAGTAATTCTGTTGCTTTTTATTTAGTATCTTCATTTAACCAAATGTGGTTATGATCTACAACGTTCAAGATATCGCCAACAAAATCATTTTACAGACCGATACTGAAAAAGGGGACATTATATCAAACCTTAAACTTCAGAAAATGCTGTATTACATGCAAGGTTATCACCTGGCTTTTTTTGGTGAGAAACTCTTTGACAGTGATTTAGAAGCATGGACGTATGGGCCTGTAGTTCCTGAAGTTTATCACCGGTTTAAAGAACATCGGTCATATGGCATTGCATTTAATCCGGAAGAGTACAACGAGATTCAATTAAAGCCTGAGCAAGAAGATGTATTTCATCAGGTTATGACCGAATATGGGAAATTTAGTGCTATTAAACTCATGGAAATGACTCATAGTGAAGCGCCCTGGAAAGAGGCAAATGATACACCCGATAAGATCATTAACCCTGAGACAATGAGAACCTTCTTTTCTAAGTTGATTGATGAATAAGAAAAAGATTAAAAAGCAGGAGGAGCATCCTGTAATAAAGAAAAAGCCGGAAGATAGATATCCGGTTTTTTGTTTCAAACATTTACAACAACATTCTTATCATAAGTGCTCTGACCCATTATTTTTTATCTCATTTCTAGAAAGGTTGAAAAAATTGGGGGAATTGGGATGGCAGGGCATTCAAGGTTCTCATCGCCATGCTTTCGGAACAGAAAAAATTCCGATTAATAACCTCAGGGTAAACAGTTTTCCCTCTATTGTAACTCCAGAAGTAACAGAATTAACTGTTTTCAGGGCAAATGGAAACAACTTACCTTTTTTGGGTATTAGACTTGATGATACCTTTCAGGTAATTTTTATCGAAACCAACTTTGGGGATATTTATACACATTAAATTTCGAACGAAGGCCTTCCTGGTTATTTTTCGGTTGTATTTAATTGACTATCAATTATTTTTTCAATTGCTGTCAGTTTTTCGGCCCAGTCGGGTTGTTGCGAAGCGTCATTTTTGACGGTTTGCTCGGTTGCCAGCCAGATCAGTACCATGGCTATATAGTCCTGCATGTCTTTGCCGGCAAAACTGGTTTTATACTCAACAATCTTTTCGTTGATGGTTTTTACTGTGCGCCGGACCACTTCCTCATCTTTTGCACTCATTTTGATCCGGTAGCTGCGGTCACCGATCACGATTGTTGCTGCAATTAACTCATCCATAACTTGCTGATTTGAAAAATGCTTCCTAATTTAGGCATCCCTGTTTTAAAAAGGCTCTGATCCGGACAGCGCTGGCTGTCATATACTCTGCTGAAAGCGCTTTTAACCAAAACTAAATGCCTCATCATGTTCGCCAAAATTAAGCCATCAATTTTTATTGATGCTCTGCAGTTTGAACTCACATCGCACAAGGGAGACCGGCTCAAAGGTATTTTGCGCGATGAAAAAGGAAGTGTATGCAGTACGCTTGAAAAAACGGTGCTCACAGAGCGGGAAAATTTTACCTGGTCAGGATTAAATGATCTCCCTTACGGGCGCTATACACTTGAACTGTCGCGTGGAGAGGAGCAAATGGAAATGCGGCTTGTAAAAAGAATCTGATCCGCTGTTTCGGTCTTACTCACTCAACAATGCGATACAGCGATCAATCTCTTTCAGGTAGGCATTGATCCTCTTTTCAAACTGCGCTTTTTCCGCGTCACTCATTGCTGTATTGCTGAATTTAAGAATATCCAGTTGCTGTTTCAGTTTTTCTGTCTGCTCCTCATACTGCGCATTGGTTTTTTGCAAAAGCGACAACTCCTCTCTCAACAGCTGATTGTCTTTCTGCAACTGTTGCTGCTGCCTGAGCAGTAATTGAAGTTTGTCCTGTATGCGTTTCAGTTGAGTTTCATCCATAGCCCTGCTGTTTCTTAATGACAGTCGGTATTATTTTCTTATTTCGGCAGACAGTTCCTTTTCGAGTGTGCTCATGATCTTGGTCATCCAGCTGTCAATTTCCTTATCCGTTAATGTTTTTTCGGTATCAAGGAACGTGAAGCTGACGGCCATAGATTTTTTGCCTGCTCCCAGTTTGTCGCTTTCAAAGATGTCGAAAAGCTGGATATCTGTCAGGTTGCTGAGACGGATTTTTTTCACTGTTTTTTCCAGTTCTTCATAGGCCAGCTGTACAGGCACCACTACTGCCAGGTCGCGTTGTACTGCCGGGAAGCGGGGAATTTCTGTGAAAGCCGGTTTTTGTGCTGCCGCTGCAGCCGATAAGGTTTGCCAGTCAAAATCTGCAAAATAGACGGGTTGTTTGATCTCAAATTGCAGCAGGGTAGCTTTGGCTACTGCGCCTACCTGTATTACCGGTTTGCCATTGAGCAGGCCCTGCAGTCCGCTTTCGTATTTAGGATGCTGCCACACTTCAAAACTATCGATTGTCACACCCAGCAACTGCAAGATGCGGGCCGCTATTCCTTTCAGCACATAAAAATCTGTATGGGCTGCTTTAATACGCCAGCTGTCTTCCTGCGTTTTGCCGGTGGTATACAGGCAGAGATGTTCGGTTTCTGTATACTGACCGGAACCGGAGGTGCTGTATGTTTTGCCAAACTCGAAGAAACGCAGGTCGTTGTTTTTGCGATTGAGGTTATGCGCAACTGAACGTAAACCGGTTTCGAGCATGGAAGGACGCATAATATTGAGCTCGGCACTCAGGCTGTTGAGCATCTTTACGGCAAGTTCCAGTTCGCCTTCACTGAAAAAAGCCGAATTGGTGATGGAGTTGGTCATGATCTCATGAAACCCGAGCCCTACCAGGTAGCCGGCAATTTTTTCTTTATAAGCCCATGGTGCATAATCTTCCTCAATAGCGGGCGTGATGGTAATAGCATGCGGAATGTCTACGTTGTCGAGGCCATCTATGCGCAGCACTTCTTCGACCAGATCGGCCGGCAGGCTGATGTCGGGCTTATGAAAAGGAACGGCTACACGCAACTCATCGATTCCCTCTTTGGCAATTTCAAATCCCAGGCTGGTAAGAATATTCTTAACAGCATCGGGGTGATAGTTTTTGCCACTCAGTTTTTTCAGGTAATGATATTTGATGGCGACCTGTACTTTTTCGCGGGGATCGGGATATACATCCGTAACGGGTGAAGCAATTTCTCCGCCGGCCAGTTCACGAATAAGGCTGGCAGCTCGTTTCAGCACAGTCACTGTAGCTGAAATATCTGTTCCTTTTTCGAAGCGGGTGGCCGCATCGGTTCTTAACCCATGACGAAAACTTGTTTTGCGGATACTGATGCCATCAAAGCAGGCGCTTTCGAGAAACAGGTTGTTGGTTTCGGCAGTTACACCACTGTTAAGTCCGCCAAACACGCCGGCTATGCACAATCCGCCGTCTTCATCGCAGATCATGAGGTCTTCTGCACTCAGTTTTCTTTCCTTTTCGTCGAGTGTTACAAAAGGAGTGCCTTCGGGCAGGTTTTTAACGATGATCTTTTTACCTTTTATCTTATCTGCATCAAAAGCATGCAGCGGCTGCCCGGTTTCATGCTGGATATAATTGGTAATGTCTACAATATTATTGATTGGGCGAAGGCCAATAGCTTTCAGTTTTTCTTTGAGCCATTTGGGTGACTCACCCACCGTAACGCCGGCAATGCTGACGCCGGAATAGCGGGGACAGGCTTTTTCATTTTCAATGATCACTTCTATGGCCAGGGTATTCTGTTCTGCCTTAAATCCGTTGGTATTGGGCAGGCGGGGACGAAGTTCTTTTTTGTCATGATGAGACAGGTAGGCGCATACATCGCGGGCTACTCCCCAGTGGCTCATGGCATCCATACGATTGGGGGTAAGCCCGATTTCGTAGATGGTATCTTCATAAGGCTGGAAATAATCGGCGGCCGGGGTGCCGGGTACCAGGTCATTGGGCAGCACCATAATGCCAGCATGTGAACTGCCGAGGCCTATTTCATCTTCGGCACAGATCATACCATGGCTTTCCACACCACGAATTTTTGCTACCCGCATGGTCAGCGGATCGCCTGTGGATGGATAAATAGTAGCACCTACGGGCGCAACCACCACTTTTTGCCCTGCGGCCACGTTGGGAGCGCCGCAAACGATCTGCAATGGCTCTGCACCGCCTACGTCTACCCGGGTAAGTGTGAGTTTATCGGCATTGGGATGTTTCTCAGTATGAATGACATGGCCGATCACCAGCCCTTTCAGGCCGCCTTTTGCTTCTTCATAGCGGCTCATGCTTTCTACTTCAAGACCAATGGAGGTAAGGATGCGGCTCAACCGCTCGGGATCTACAACTACAGGCAGGTATTCACTCAGCCATTTATACGATATAGTCATGTGGTATTCGGGTTCTGCCGCAAAGATAGCGGAATCCCCCTGCCCAACGCTCAGGCTTCCTGTACCTTATACTGGTTTTTGTGTGGCTGCACTGATCGTGGAGAATGGAAATTCCTGCAGGTTGTTGGGGTTTTCAAAATCTTCGGCAGCCTGATGAAAGTTTTCCCAACGGGCAGTTTTGTATTCCTCCCAGTTGAAACCGCGCAGAAAAGCAATGGCCGCTTCAGCCCCTTTGCGAAACAGCGCCAGTTTTTCCTCGTCTTTCATAAAAAAATTAAGCCAGCTGTGGGCGCGCACATCAATTGAACAAACCGCCTTATTAAAAGCCCGGTTTTTGGCGATGAAGTCGCGGTCAAAATTGAAACGGATGGTGGAGAACAGGGAGAAGATGTATTTGTAGAGATTATTATTGCTGCGGCTGGCCGAATCGAGTACACCATCCTGCAGGCGGATACCGAAAGTAGGCATACGTGGTACCGGGTAACGCGGATTATAAAAAATACTGATCGGGAAATTGGATAATACGCCACCGTCAATAAACTGGCTGCTGTCTGGTATACGCGACAGCGCATTTTGCCAGTTAAGATGTCGGCTCCAGATATCGAAGCTGCTTTTGCTTCGAAGACCGGTCTGGGCATACGATTCAAAGAAAACCGGTATCGACATGCTGGCTCTTACAAAATCGCCCGGATGCACATCTTCCTGCTTTTTCCAGTACAAATCCCACATACGGGGAAACTCTACTTTTACACCTGCCAGAATATCGCAGGTAATGATGGTGAGCATAGGCATGTGCGGGGGCAGATTGTTTTCCCGGCGCGCATCGGGTTTTACCTGCAGGGCAGGTACCCGCATAAAATGCTGCGAAAAACGGGACAGGTCTGTGATATTGCCACAGGCCGGATCATTGTTGACCATACACTGATCAATGACTGACCTGATCCAGTTATGAAAAGCCTGTCCGCAATTGAGACCATACCCGTTGCGGGCAAATTGTTTAAACCGGTTAAGGGCAAACAGCAATAAAGCAGCGAGTACGAGCAGTAAAACACCGGCACTTAAACCCAGCCAGCGGGCAATACCGGGGCTGAAAAAATTAATGACAAAACAAGCCAGGCTGGTAAGCAGCAGGCCTCCCATCAGTATTATCAGCAAACGAAACAGGCGGCGCATGGCTCCATGGCCCAGTATCAGCTGCTGTACTGTTTTCTTGATCCAGCGGGTAAAACGGTTATTGCCGGGTTTACCATCTACAAAGCTGAACATATCGAGCTGCGAGAGATGATGGATGATGACCGGCGATTTCTCTTCTTCTCTTTTGCCGCAGCAGGCCAGCAGCATGGCATTGATAGAGCCGGCACTGGTACCCGCCATGCTGAAAAAACGGATACCCATTTTTTCGAGTACATAGGTGTAACCCACGAGCGCAATGCCCAGTACTCCACCGCCTTCCTGCACCAGATCCACGTACTGGTTTCCATTGTCGTCTGTGACATCAGATACCTGTAGTATCCTGTTTTCTTTTTTCAGTTCGTCTTTAAAATCCTGAATCAGCTGATCAACGCCGCTGGCGGTTATGAAAGAGTTGGGTTGCGGAAAGGTGGTCATGGAAAAGGTTTTGCGAAAGGTACAAAATAAGGACACCGTGAAAAAACGGGTGTCAAAAGGTGTTTTTCTTCCCCACACCCGTTTTGCTCATGAGTATCTTGTTGGGAAATAAATTTTCATGGAAAAAATAAAAATAGACTCCCGGAAACTACAGGAAACTCTTGCAAATGAGTTGACAGGATTTACGGAACTGACAGGTCAGGACCTAACCAAAGTGAAGGGACTTGTAGAAACAGCTGTAGAGACTTCTCGTGTAAAACCACTTGAGTCAGACGTGTGGATATACCGTATCGTAGTGCTTGTACTCGGTCTGGTGGTATTGTCAGCCACACTGGGGCTGATTTTTGTTTTTAACGATACGACTTCTAAAATTCCTGAAACACTCACTGCGTTGGGCTCTGGTGCGCTGGGAGCTCTTGCTGGTTTACTGGCGCCCTCACCTCAGCGTGAAAACTGATCTTCATCCTTAAAATATACCATACGCAGATCATCAATCTGCCAGATATTTCGAGCATGGAATTGCTGAAGAATAATCAGGTAATATTCTGAAAGCTCATGGGCATGACCATGCCATTCCCATTTTCTTCCGTTTTAGGAAAACAAAAGTAAGCCAGGCAAAACATGGATCAGAAGGATAGCCGGAGAGCAAATTATATCTAATTCAGGAAGAATTGAATTGGATGATAATGAACCTTCTTTTAAATTCTCCCTTAAGAAATAATAAACAAGATCATCCTTTAACTATCTGGATCGGGTGTTTATTAAGATTTATGCCCGCATCTCTACTTTAAAGGCCAGGCTGAAGAAGGAGTAGTAGTGCCCCTGCTGATTGAGCGAGTCGGCACTCCATTCCTGTCCAAAGCTGAAGGGATGTTTATTGTCGCAGGCGGCTTCTGCCAGTGCAACAAGACCTTGCCGGGCCTGTATCCTGAATCCATAACTAAGGCCTTTTTCAAGTGTTATAGCCGGCAGGGAAAATGATAACCAATTGTTGCGGTCATCAGCATTCACCGGGCGGCTTATCTGGGCAAGAACCGGTCCCCAGCTGCGCTGCTTCGTATCAAATGCATGAAGCGTCAGCAACAGTTCGCCGGCTACGGGCACCGCAGTAGCAAATAGCTGGATATTGTCGAGCTGCCCACCGGCAGGACAAACAAAAGTCTGCCCGCCATAGTGATCGGCAGGATCTGTTTCTGAATGCCCGATCCACAGGGTGGTGTTGCTGGCTGTTTGTGTTAGTACAGGTTTGATGGCGGCGCCAGAGCGTGGCGATGTTTGTTTTTCCAGGGAAATACCGCCGGAATTGTCATGTTCCATAGTTTACTTTTTTTTAGTAATCAAATAGCAGGCGGATGGTTAGGTGGGTTAGTTAAATCAATAACTGATACAGGCCGTGGTTTATTGTGCAAAAAACACTCATTTTCCTTTATTAAAATTGTTAACAGTAGGGTAGAAAAAATATCCCGGAAACCGGCGTATTTTTGCTAAATTGTTTATCAAAAGAAAGAGATGCGGAGGTCCAAAAAGATCCATAATGTGGATAACCCTGCATAACCCGGTAGAAAAATGGTTAACAAAGAAAAAGTCCGGTAAAGGGAACAGTGATTGGGTACAGACCTTTATTTTCGCCGTCTGACTACAGGAACATTCCGATAACATAGAAGTAATATTTTCTTAATATAAGACTGGAATAAGGACCCTGAAGTCGAGGACTGCCGGATACAAATTTTTACCGGAAAGAGCAGCAACGGATAGAACCGGGCTGTGCTGGCAGGCTTTGATGACAGGTTTTTTATCGCCCTAACCGAACCTTAAAAATGGATTTGACGAATCTAAATAGCAAAGACCGGAAGCAGAAGAGACGTGGTGCTTCGATGGACCTGAGCACAATGGTATATGGTAAATTACCACCGCAGGCCAAAGATCTGGAAGAGGCCGTACTGGGTGCTGTAATGCTGGAGAAAACGGCTTTTGATACGGTCATAGAAATATTGAAGCCAGAGTGTTTTTATGTAGAAGCGCATCAGCGTATCTTCCGTGCCATGCAGGGACTGGCCAATAAAAGCCAGCCTATCGATATTCTTACCGTTGCAGAAGAACTCCGCAGCCGCGAAGAACTGGATGTAGTAGGCGGTGCCTATTATGTTACCAAGCTCACCAATGCGGTGGTATCTGCTGCCAACATTGAAGCACACGCACGTATCATTCTGCAGAAATTCATTCAGCGTGAACTGATACGTATCAGCGGGGAGATTATCAGCGATGCATACGAAGACTCTACAGATGTATTCGACCTGCTGGACGATGCCGAAGGAAAACTCTTTGAGATTACCAACAATCACCTGCGTAAAAATTTCGATACGATCGACTCTGTACTGGTAAAAACCATTCAGCGTATCGAAGATATGCGGCATAAAAATGAAGATGTAACCGGTGTTCCCAGCGGATTTTCGCAACTCGATAAAGTGACCTATGGCTGGCAGAATACGGATCTTATCATTCTGGCTGCGCGTCCTGCCGTGGGTAAAACGGCTTTTGCCCTTAACCTCGCCCGCAATGCAGCCATGAATCCCACCAAGCCAACCGGTGTGGCCCTGTTCTCGCTTGAGATGAGTGCCGGTCAGCTGGTACAACGGATTCTTTCGGCCGAAAGTGAAATATGGCTCGAGAAAATTGCCCGCGGTAAACTCGAAGAGCATGAGATGAAACAGCTTTATGCCCGCGGTATTCAGCGCCTGGCACAGGCCCCCCTGTTTATCGACGATACACCCGCTCTCAACATCTTTGAGCTGCGCGCCAAGTGCCGTCGTCTTAAAAACAAGCACAACATTGGCATGGTGATCATCGACTATCTGCAGCTCATGAGTGGCAGCAATGAAAACCGCCAGACCAACCGTGAGCAGGAGATCAGTAATATTTCCCGGAACCTTAAAGGCCTGGCCAAGGAATTGAGTATCCCTATCATCGCCCTTTCTCAGTTGAGCCGGGCGGTTGAGCAGCGGGGAGCCAAGGAAGGAAGCCGTGTGCCGCAACTGAGTGACCTTCGGGAGTCTGGTGCCATCGAGCAGGATGCCGACATGGTTATGTTCCTGTATCGCCCTGAATATTATGAGATGTCGCAAAATGCCGAAGGCGAGAGTGTGAAAGGTCTTACCGAAGTAAAAATCGCCAAACACCGTAACGGTTCGCTGGAAACGATTAAGTTAAAAGCCCTGCTGCATATCCAGAAGTTTACCAACTGGGATGAAGATCCTTATAGCAGTATTGGTCTGCCTGCAGGCGGCTGGCGACCCGTAGATGAAGGCGGAGGCGAAAAGCTGTATATCCAGACGGGCAGCCGCATGAATGATATTGCAGATGATGAAGACCCGTTTTAAGATAATGTGCTAATGGGTTAATGTGCTAATGAATTTTTGTTTGAAGTGCCTTTACAGGATTTAATCAATCATTCCTTTAATGATTTTCATTAGATCTGAGCTCATTAAATGACCAGCCAGATAATCATTAGCACATTATTCCATTAGCACATCAGCACATTAACCCATTAGCACATTGATTTCTAGTAAATAAAGCGCTTTTCATTTTGTCTCTCCCATTTTTTTACGTAGAAACCTATCTCCCTGCTTCTGACCAGCTCGAGCTGGATGAAGATACTTCGCGCCATGTGGTGCAGGTGCTGCGTATGCAGGAAGGTGAGCAGCTGCAGCTTACCGATGGACGGGGCAGCCTGCTCAGGGCAACGATTATTCACGCTCATAAGAAGCACGCCCGTGTGCAGCTATTGCAACGCGAACTGCAACCGGCACCGGCACAAAAGCTGGCCATTGGTATTTCATTACTTAAAAATGCGAGCCGTTTTGAATGGTTTCTTGAAAAAGCCACTGAGATCGGCGTCACAGAAATATTTCCGCTTATCTGCACCCGCACAGAAAAAGAACGCTTCCGGTTTGACCGTATGAAAGGCATACTGGTAAGTGCCATCCTGCAATCGCAGCAATGCTGGCTTCCTGTTTTGCATGAGCCGGCAGAACTGGATCAATTGCTGGTCAACGATGCCTGTGCAGGATATACCAATAAGTTTATAGCTCACTGCCTGTCTGAAAAGCAACGTATTCCTTTGCCCGCATCTGACAATGCTGTAGTGCTGATTGGGCCAGAAGGGGATTTTACAGAAGAAGAAATAGCAATGGCCCTCAGCAAACAGTTTGTAGCTGTAAGCCTGGGCAATAACCGGTTGCGTACAGAGACTGCCGGATTAGTGGCAGCAATCTGTACACAACGATTACAGTAACTGTTATTCTTTTTCTTTAGCCTGCTCTTCTTCGAGACGGGGTTCGTTGAGTTTTACCACCCGCTGCTTACCGGCTTTTTTTCGCATCACCATATTCAGCACTTCAACAATAAAGGAGAACGCCATTCCGAAGTAGATATAATTTTTCAGATGCAGTTCATGCGCCTGCTCTGCATCCCAGCCTTCAATCACCAGGCTAAGACCAATCATAACCAGGAAGGAGAGGGCCAGCATTTTGAGCGTGGGATGTTTATGAATGAAGGCAGAGATTGCCGGGCTGAAAGTAAACATGATAAACATGGCGATAACAACTGCCGCTATCATGATCTCCACATGTTTGGCTGTACCACCAGCAGTAATAATGCTGTCGAAAGAGAATACTGCGTCGATCAGCATGATCTGCCCGATAGCCTGTCCGAATCCAATCGATTTTTTCTGACCTGCCTGCTCGGAGGGGTCTTCTCCTTCGAGTTTGTGGTGAATCTCCATTACCGATTTATAAATAAGAAACAAGCCACCTGCCAGCATGACTAGGCTGGCCAGGTCAAATCCTTTTCCGAACGCATAAAAGAGGGCTTTGCCTTTTTGTTCGAGCAGCCAGCTAAGGCCCAGCAGCATCAGACTGCGGGACATAATACCGGTGATCATCCAGATGCGCCTGGCACGGCGCTGATCTTTCATCTTATTGAGCCGGTTGAGGATAATACTTACAAAGATTACATTGTCGATTCCTAAAACGACTTCAAGAATAACAAGTATCAGGAAACTGATAATACTTTCGCTGGTAAAGAGATGTTCCATTGCAGTTTACGGAATGTTGATTACAGTTGATTACAGATTTTTTTGACGATCGAAGGACCTACATAGATAAAGCCGGTCCATACCTGCACCAGGCTGGCGCCTGCCTGCAGTTTTTCGCGTGCATCATTGGCAGTAAAAATACCACCGGAAGCAATTACCGGAATTTCGCCATTGGTTTTTTCCGCGATATAACTTACCAGTGCTGTACTGCGTTCGCGTACGGGTTTGCCGCTAAGTCCACCGGCACCAATTGCCTCCACTTCTGCGGCAGGAGTCACCAGGCCCGACCGGCTGATGGTGGTGTTGCTTACAACAAGTCCGTCGAGTTTGATCTCCAGGGCCAGGTCAACCACATCATCTACCTGCTCTGGTGTAAGGTCCGGTGCTATTTTGAGTAATATGGGTTTGGCCTGCGCTTTACCATTGTTGATCATCTGCAGGTGCATCAGGATCTTGCGCAGCGATTCTTTTTCCTGCAGTTCGCGCAGACCCGGTGTGTTGGGTGAACTTACATTTACTACGAAATAGTCAACATAAGGATGCAGCTCTTTGAAGCAGATCTCATAATCTTTCCAGGCTTCTTCGTTGGGGGTTTGTTTGTTTTTGCCAATATTTCCTCCAACGATCAGTCTTCCGTTTCTGTCTGATTGTTTTTCTTTCCAGGCCTGCAGGCGTTGTGTAATGTCTTTTACGCCATCGTTATTAAATCCCATCCGGTTGATGAGGGCTTCATCCTGCGGCAGCCTGAACAGGCGTGGCTTTTCATTGCCAGCCTGGGCCAGGGGAGTCACTGTTCCGATTTCTACAAAACCAAAACCCAGTGTTTCCAGTTCGCGCAGATAACGGGCATTTTTATCGAATCCGGCACCCAGACCTACTTTGTTGCTGAAGTCGATGCCCAGAAATGAGGTGATTTTTTTAGTGGGCGTAAAACTCCGGGCCAGCAGCCAGCGAAGTGGCGGAATACTGCAGGCAAGCCGGAGGCAGTTCATGGAAAAATAGTGTACCCACTCAGGCGAAAAATTGAAAAGGATCTTACGGATCAGTGTATACATGTAGCGATTTTGGTTATTTACGGGTTGCCGGTTTTTTTAATGAAACGCTATGATTATCTTGAACATAGGCGACAAAGAAATTGGCCGGCAACGGGGACCACAAAAAAATTTTGCGACAAAGATATAACTGTTAATTTTGGTATAGAAAGTTGCATAAACAACTAAGTGGGGTTTGAGTTGTTATAAACAAGAGACTATTCATCAAAAAATGAATTTTATGCAGGAAGCATACATCGTAGCAGGGTATCGTACAGCCGTAGGGAAATCTAAAAAAGGCGGATTCCGCTTTTATCGCCCCGACGATCTGGCCATTGAGGTGATCAAAGGTGTGATGGCCAGTGTGCCTGCGCTCGATCCTTCACGTGTCGACGATGTGATTGTAGGCAATGCGGTGCCGGAGGCTGAGCAGGGACTGCAGGTTGGGCGGATCATTGCTGCACGCGCACTGGGCTACGAAGTACCTGGGGTAACGGTGAACCGGTATTGTGCTTCCGGTTTGGAGACAATTGCCATGGCCACTGCCAAGATCCGCACCGGTCAGGCAGATTGCATCATTGCCGGCGGTACCGAAAGTATGAGCCTGGTACCTACAGCAGGCTGGAAAACTGTACCTGCCTGGTCGATTGCCAAAGATGAACCTGATTATTACCTGAGCATGGGACTTACCGCCGAGGCGGTAGCCAAAGATTATAAAGTGAGCCGCGAAGATCAGGATATGTTTTCTTACCAGTCGCACCAGAAAGCGCTCAAGGCAATCAATGAAGGATATTTTAAATCAGGCATTCTGCCCATTACGGTAGAAGAGATATACCTCGACGAAAAAGGAAAAAAACAAAAACGCAACTATGTAATGGATACGGATGAGGGGCCTCGTGCCGATACTTCGGTAGAAGCGCTGGGCAAACTCAAACCGGTATTTGCTGCAGGAGGCGTGGTTACGGCCGGTAACTCATCGCAGACTTCAGATGGTGCTGCTTTTGTGATAGTGATGAGTGAAAAGATGGTAAATGAACTGGGACTAAAACCGATTGGCCGCCTGGTAGCCTGCGCTTCGGCAGGTGTGCATCCGCGCATTATGGGTATTGGTCCGGTAGCAGCTATCCCTAAAGTACTGAAACAATCAGGCATGAGCCTGGGCGATATAGATCTGATAGAACTCAATGAAGCCTTTGCTTCCCAGTCGCTGGCTGTGATTCGCGAAGCTGGACTCGATCCTGAAAAGGTAAATATTAATGGCGGTGCTATTGCACTGGGTCACCCACTGGGCTGTACCGGTTGTAAACTCACCATCCAGGTGCTGAACGATATGAAACGCCTGCAGAAAAAATATGGTATGGTTACAGCATGTGTAGGCGGCGGACAGGGGATTGCCGGTATTATAGAGAATCTTTAAAGATTCGAGGTGTAAAAAGTATAAAAGTATAAAAGTATAAAAGTATAAAAGTATAAAGGTATAAAGGTATAAAGGTATAAAGGTTTAAAGGGGTAGTTTAACTATCCACTGTCAACTGTCAACTGTCAACTGCCAACTGTCAACACTCCTCCGTCTTATCCGCAAAACTCAACGGATATTTACTCATATCAACATGAATTTTCCCGATAGATAAAAGAAGGGCTTAATATTTGCAAGCATAGGCAGGAATAGTTCCGGTATCCTCAGATTCCGAAAAACCTGAACCAAAACAACGCCTATGGATCGCCGCGATTTCCTGACACTCAAGCGAAAAAGAACAGAACAACCCGCAATTTCTTCGGGCCGTCGTACCTATACCGGCATAGCCCCCTACAATGGCCCCTGGACGCGCAATGAAGTGCAGCACCTGCTCAAACGTACTTTATTTGGTTCACGCCGGGCCGATCTGGATTATTTTGCTTCGCGTACGCTTGACCAGGCAGTAGATGAACTGCTGGCCCCCTCTGCTCCGTTTCCAACTCCTCCTGTTAATGATTATACGATGGATATGCCTGACCCGAATGTACCGGCAGGCAGTACCTGGGTCAACGATTTGTCGGCCGATGACGAGTTGAATGCGGTGCGTCGCCTTTCTTTCAAGAAATGGTGGGCCGGAGTAATGCTTCGCCAGGATCGCAGTATACGGGAAAAGCTCACGCTTTTCTGGGCCGATCATTTTGGCACCGAAACCAATACTATTCGCATTGCTAATTTTGTATACCGCCACAATGATTTGCTGCGTCGCCAGGCCCTGGGCAATTTTCGCAGCCTTATCAAAGGAGTGACCATTGATGCGGGTATGCTTATTTATCTCAATGGTTATCTTAATGCCGCTTCGGCACCAGACGAAAACTATGCACGTGAGCTGATGGAACTATACACCCTGGGCAAGGGGCCTACCGTGGCGTATACCGAGCCAGATGTGCGTACCGCTGCCCGTATTCTTACCGGCTGGCGTATTGATCTCGCTACCGGCCAGGTCTTTTTTGAACCCAGTCAGCATGATACCAGCAATAAACAATTTTCGGCCTATTATAATAATACACTTATCAATGGTCAGACC
>JAGODE010000261.1 GCA_017998385.1 Chitinophagaceae bacterium
GAGCCAGGCGATCGACCGCCAGACCGCGTTCATGCATGGCGCGGAAATAATCCAGCGCGGTGGCCGCCGCAAAGGCCAGTTCCTGAACGGCAGTAGATCCGGCTTCGCGTATGTGATAGCCTGATATGGAAATCGTATTCCATTTTGGTACCTCACGGCTGCACCATTCAAAGATGTCGGTAATGATGCGCATAGAAGGCTGCGGCGGGTAGATATATGTGCCCCTTGCAGCATATTCTTTCAGAATATCGTTTTGTATAGTGCCGCTTATTTTCTTCAGATCGGCGCCCTGCTGCCGGGCCAGTGCTACATAAAACGCCAGGAGTATGAAACCGGTGGCATTGATGGTCATAGAGGTCGATACATCCTCGAGGCGAATACCGTTGAAGAGTACCTGCATGTCTTCGATGCTGTCTATAGCAACACCTACCTTGCCTACTTCGCCATCGGCCAGCGGGTGGTCGCTGTCGTAACCAATCTGCGTGGGCAGGTCAAATGCCACACTAAGACCACTTACCCCCTGCGATAGCAGGTAGTGGTAGCGTTTATTACTTTCTTCAGCAGTCGAAAAGCCGGCATACTGCCGCATAGTCCAGAGTTTACCCCGGTACATATCGGGCTGAATGCCCCGGGTAAAAGGATATTCGCCGGGTAAGGAAAGGGGCAGGGCAGGCAAATCGTCGGGCTGGTAGAGGGTCTTGATAGAAATACCTGAATCGGTGTATTTGGTTTCTTCAGCCATACCGTTTATTGAATTCAATGAAATAAATAAATGCTTTTTTAACGCATCACTTTCTTGGCCTCAAAATTCAGGGCTTCGAGTACAATGCTATGCAGGGCACCTTTGGATTGGGTCATGATAAATTCCAGCAACCGCTTATTAAGATCAGCACTGCCGGCTTCCGGTGGTAGGGTAGCTGCCACCTGGTTTATGATCAGCATATTCTGCTCTTTGAGGTTACGGACGGCCTCCCAGGCTACGGGGCTCACATAAATCTGTTGTGATGTGTTGTATTCGTATTCCTGTTTGATGCTTTCGAGCAATAGCAGTTGCATTTCACGGGCGCTTATACCGCTGGTGTTAACACGGCTTATGAGGTTAGGGATGGCAATGCGCTCAGACAACATGACCAGTCTTTCGTAAGCCTGCAACTGGAGTGGTCTTGTATTGAAATTATCAGCAGGACCTTTGGCGGCCTGCCGTTTGCGAAAATCATTGATCAGGTAAAAACAATAAAAAGATACCAGCAGGGCAACCAGTGCAAGCAACAGGGAGATCAGATTTTGATCCATAGATAATCAATTAGTGGTAAAGGGTTAAGGCTACAAAAATAGCTGAAAGTCTGCGCCGATGTTACAAATTTGTAACATATCGTATGCCTGCGGTAAACAGGCCGAAAAGCAGTTTTTCGTAAATTTGCCTTATGGAAACAACTTTAGCAAATCCCGTATCACTTACTCCTGGTGCAATTAAAGAGCTGATGCGCCTGATGCAGGCAGATGGTTTTGATAAAAGCCAGGTGCTTCGCATTGGTGTAAAGGGTGGAGGCTGCTCGGGTATGTCTTATATTCTGGGATTTGACCAGCCGGAAGAAGGAGATCATACTTTTGACATTGCCGGTATTCCCTGCGTCATGAAGCGGGCGCATGAGCTTTACCTGGCGGGTATGGAAATAGACTGGCAGGACGGGCTCAATAACCGGGGATTTACCTTCCGTAACCCCAATGCCAGTGCCACCTGCGGCTGCGGTACCAGTTTTGCTGTATAATTGTTGCGGGAAAAATATGTAATAGAAAACGCCTTCATTCCGGAGGCGTTTTTTTATTACCATACAAAAAAAGCCCCCTGTGAAGGGGGCTTTGGTATACTAAAATGAGTTGCTGTTAGCTGGCTTTTTCAACAACCTTACCGGCATCGGAAGCACCGCTGGCAGTCTTCCCTTTTTTGCTGCGACCCAGATCCAGCAGGATGGGGGCGGCCACAAATACGGAGGAGTAGATACCGGTGATTACACCAACCAGCATCGCAAAGGCAAAACCGCGGGTTACTTCACCACCTACCAGGAACAGGATGAGGATAGTGAGGAATACGGTAAGCGATGTCATGATGGTACGGCTCAGGGTTTCATTGATGGCACGGTTGATAGTCTCAGCAAGCGGAGCCGAAGGATAAAGACGACGGTCTTCACGGATCCGGTCAAAGATGATCACCGTATCGTTCATCGAGAAACCAATTACGGTAAGTATCGCCGCAATGAAGTGCTGGTCAATCTCGAGCGGGAAGGGTACAATCTTCCGGGCAAAAGAGAACACAATCAGTGTTACCAGTACGTCGTGCAGCAGCGCCACAATCGTACCCAGTGAGTATCTCCAGTCGCGGAAGCGGATGAAGATATACAGGAAGATTACGAAGATGGCAAATATTGTCGCTTTTACTGCACCTCTTTTCAGGTCATCAGAGATCGTGGGCAGTACTTTTTTAGAAGCGATTTTACCGGGAGCGGTAGCGCTTTTTTCGGCGTTGGTAAACTGGTTGAACGTATATCCGGCAGGCAGGTGTTTTTGGAGACCTGCAAACAGGTGTGATTCTACGATAGAATCAACGCCGGTACGGGGATCAGTGATCAGGTAAGAAGTAGTGATCTCCAGTGTACGGGGATTACCTACCGTTTTGATCAGCGGGTTCTCGTTATCGAAAGACGCTTTGAGTTCATCGCGCATTTTCTCTACCTCGCTGCTCATTGACTTATCGAAACGAACCGTATAGCTGCGGCCACCGTCAAATTCCACACCGTAGTCAAAGCCATTGAAGAAAGAACCAATACCAAGCAGCAGTACCACTACCGAGATGATATAGGCTGTTTTACGGAACTCAACGAATTTATAAGCAGCATGTTTGAAGATGCGGCGTGATACACCTGTAAAATACTCGAGGTGTTTTTTACGGTTGGTAAAGATGTCGGAGATCCAGCGGCTAACCAGGATACCGCAGAACAGAGAAAGAAGAAGACCCAGGATCTGTGTAGTGGCAAAACCTTTTACCGGACCAAGACCGAAGTAAAACAGGATAATGGCAGTAAGAAGGGTAGTGATGTGACCATCCAGTACAGGAGGCAGTGAGCGTCTGTAGCCTTCCTCAATAGCCGGAATATATCCTTTACCACGATTGAGCTCTTCCTTGATGCGTTCGTAAATGATTACGTTGGTATCTACAGCCATACCAATGGTAAGTACAAGACCGGCAATACCGGGAGCCGTAAGGGTGGCACCCAGACCAGCCAGTACACCTACGGTAAACAGCAGGTTGAGTACAAGGGCAATATTGGCAATCCATCCGCTGGTATTATAATAGATCAGCATCAGGATAAAGATGACAACAAAGGAAAGTCCGAAAGCCATCAGACCACCATTAATAGCAGCAGTACCCAGGGTGGGACCTACCTGTTGTTCCTGTACGATCTTGGCAGGAGCAGGCAGTTTACCGGCTTTCAGCATGTTGGCCAGATCCTGTGCTTCCTGCACAGTAAATCCACCGCTGATGCTGGATGTACCGCCTGTGATAGGATCATTTACAAAAGGAGCGGAGTAAACAATATTATCCAGTGCGATCGCAATGGGCTTACCAACATTTTTGCTGGTCATGTCGGCCCAGTCGCGCTGTCCTTTTGTATTCATATTCATGTTTACCTCAGGTTGTCCCAACTGGTTATAGTCGGCACGGGCATCGGTAATCACATCACCTTCGATTTTTGGTTTTTCACGACCAAAGGTCTTGATGGCATACAGCGGTACGGCAGAAGCAGGACGGTTGTCGCTGCCACGCTCGGCAATACCATACATCCAAATCAGCTGAGAAGGGAAGGCATTTTTTACAGCGGGCATTTCCAGGAAGCTGCGTACAAGTGCAGTGTCATTGACAGGCACATAACCGATAGCGGCAGGGTAACGCATATTACCTTTATCATCCTGCTGTCCCTGTACCAGGAAGCCAATGTAGCCGCCCAGGTGTTTTTTAGCTTCTTCGTCGCTATTGAGCGCGGGCTTATCGGTAGTGTTTGTATCGGCTCCATTATTGGCGAGCAGGCTGTTGTTGCTGGTATCTTTTACAGCCTGGTTGCCGGTGTCTTTGCCGGCAGCAGTGGTATCAGTTTTTGTTTTACCGCCCATTGCAGCATAGAAAGCAGCATCTGCACGGGTAATGCTGTTTTCCAGTTCACCAATATTATATACTTCCCAGAACTGCAGGTTGGCAGAAGACTGCAGGATGCGGCGTACACGCTCACGATCCTGGATACCGGGAAGTTCCACAGTAATGATGCCTTTATCACGATCGGGGTTGATGTTGGGCTGTGCCACACCAAACTGGTCGATACGTGTGCTCATTACGCGGAAAGTATTGTCAAATGCATCTTTGGAAAGCGACTCGAGTACAGAACGCACTTTTGAATCGCTGTCGGTGATCTTGATCAGTTCCTTATTGCCGGCAGCAAAAAGACCAGCCAGTTTGTTGGAGCCGGCCAGCTTTTGATACTCTTCGACAAAAAGAGTGATGAAGTTGGCGTCGCTGTTGCCTTTGCGCAGGTTGGCATTGTCGAGCGCTTTCTGGAAGTTGGGGTCTTTTGAGTTGTTGGAAAGTGTACGGAGCAGTCCGTTCATTTCCACTTCCAGTGTTACGTTCATACCGCCCTGCAGATCGAGA
The DNA here is from genome assembly GCA_017998385.1 of Chitinophagaceae bacterium. Lineage (GTDB taxonomy): Bacteria > Bacteroidota > Bacteroidia > Chitinophagales > Chitinophagaceae > CAYMZZ01. The sequence goes on from JAGODE010000261.1 coordinate 4,700, forward strand.
CCCAGGCTTAGTTCTTCCTGTTGTGCTTTACGGTAGCTGATCGGTCCTGTGATACCATAGGTGATTACTTCATCCTTGGTGCTGTCTTTAAGACGCTTGAGGCGGGCATCGTAGAGCGTGTCATATTCTTCGCCGCGAGCGTTGGGATTGGTAGCGTTCACAAATTTGCGAGCGCTTTCTGCCAGTTTCTTTTCATGATTGCGAACAAACCATGTAAATGAAAGCTGGTAAAGAGAGTAAATAATCAGCAGGATCGTAAAAAAGCGAACCAAACCTTTCAGTTGCATACGTTGATGTGATTTACATTTTTGAACTTGCCACTGCATTGCACAGGGGGGCAAGCCGTTATACGGTTTTAAAGGACGGCAAAGATAGGGTTTTAAGGTATATGTTTAATGACCTTTTCCTGACTCACATTTTTCGGAAAAATGTTTTTCTATCACTGATAATCAGTTATTTATATGTTGTTCCCAAATTTTTAAAGCCGCCTGGCATTCAAAAAACGCCAGAGACGTCCCCCGCTCCCTTATTTTTATTTAATGAAATCTGTTTCGCTTTTCCCGCTCATTTGCCTCCTTGTTCTGAATATGTCTGCAGGCTGCAGCCCAGGCCGGCGGGCGTCAGGCAAACCGCAGTCAGGCCAGCTACAAGCCTGGATGGAAGCGGCATCACCTGTCTTTGATGCTGTGCTGGCTCACCAGGCCGACTGGCGGGTACAGATATGTTATTCGCGTATCCATCGCGACAGAAAGGGAAAGGTCTGGTTTGAAGATTTCCGTTTTGGAGCCGACACGTTTCAGTATTTCTATCCGGCCAGTACCGTAAAGCTGCCTGTGGCATTACTGGCCTTGCAGCGTTTGCAGGAACTGAACCAACCGCTTCTCAACCGGCAGACCATGATGATCACTGAAGCAGCCGCACCACCACAAAGTATTGTGTACAACGATCCAACCAGTGCCGGCGGCAGTCCATCGATTGCGCAGTACATCCGGAAAGTTTTTCTGGTAAGTGACAATGATGCCTTCAACAGGCTGTATGAATTTTTGGGACCTGATTATATCAATCACAATTTGCGGACGCGTGGACTCGGGAGTGCTAATATCGTTCACCGGTTAAGTGTAGCGATGAATGCTCAGGAGAACCGGCAGCTTAATCCCATTTGCTTTCTCGACAGTAACGCATATCCCATTCTGGAATTGCCGGCCAGAAATGATCAATGGATATCCGATGCGCCGGTTGTGAAAATCGGTAAAGGTTTTTATCAAAATGGCCAACTGATCAATGAACCATTCGACTTTTCACAGAAAAACAGTATTGCCCTGGCTGATCTGCATCAGTTGATGAAGGCCATTTTCTTTCCCTCAGCCCTGCCTGCTTCGCAACGGTTTAATCTGCTGCCTGAAGATCTGGCTTTTTTGAAAGCCTGTATGAGCGCATACCCTTATGAGGGAATGGTGCCGGGATATGCCGGTAACGAAAAGCCGGATAGTGTGATGAAAGTTTTTGGTGCAGCCGCCGGCAATGCATTGCATACACCGGAGTTTCGGGTATACGATAAGGTAGGAGGGGCGTATGGTTTTCTGACTAATACCGCTTATGTGCGGGATGAAAGAACAGGGATTGAATTTTTACTCTCTGCTACTATTTATTGTAACAGTGATGGTATCCTCAATGA
>JAGODE010000262.1 GCA_017998385.1 Chitinophagaceae bacterium
GGCTTACCAGTATGCTGCCGATAAAATCCGCGGCTTCAAACAAACACACCAGCCTTCGCCCTGGATGAATGACTACGGCCAGTTTTCTATCATGCCCGTTACCGGCAAGCTGAAATTCAAACAGGACGACCGCGCCAGCTGGTTTTCTCATAAAGCAGAAACAGCCAAACCTTATTACTACAGCGTATACCTGGCCGATGCAGATGTGACCACAGAAATTACCCCCACTGAAAGAGCGGCCCAGTTTCGCTTTACTTACCCCGGCACCGACAGCGCCTTTATCGTAATCGATGCCTTTGATAAAGGCTCACATGTAGAAATACAACCAGACCGTAAACGTATCATTGGTTATACTACCCGCAACAGTGGTGGCGTAGCCCCCGGATTTAAAAACTATTTTGTTATTGAAATAGACAAGCCCTTCAGTCTTACACGAACCTGGCGCGACAGTGTGCTCATTCATGACAGCCTGAGCGTATATGCCAATCATACCGGCGCTGTTATCGGTTTCCGAACCAAAAGAGGAGAGCAGGTAAATCTGCGTGTGGCATCTTCCTTTATCAGTTACGAACAGGCTGCACTCAATCTGTCAAGAGAGTTAGGTAAAGACAGCTTTGATCAAACCTGCAAAAAAGCAAAAGACAGCTGGAATAAACAGCTGCAGCGCATACAGGTCTCTGGCGGCACTATTGAACAAACGCGCACTTTTTATTCCTGTCTTTACCGGATGCTGCAGTTTCCGCAACGGCATTATGAATATGATGCCAGCGGAAAGATTGTGCATTACAGCCCCTACAATGGTCAGGTACTGCCCGGTTATCTGTATGCCGGCACCGGCTTCTGGGATACATTCCGCGCGCTGTATCCTTTCCTGAATCTCTTTTACCCTTCTGTGAATAAGGAGATGCAGGAAGGGCTGATAAATGCGTATAAAGAAGGTGGCTTCTTGCCGGAATGGTCAAGCCCCGGTTTCAGAAATGTAATGGTGGGCAACAATTCCGCCTCTGTGGTAGCCGATGCGTATCTGAAAGGAGGAAGAGGTTATGATATCGAAACACTTTACCAGGCGCTTGTGCACGGCGCCAATAACGAAGGCCCCATGTCGGCCGTTGGTCGCGCCGGTGTTGCCTACTACAACGAACTGGGTTATGTGCCCTACGATGTAAAAATCAACGAAAATGCCGCCCGCACGCTGGAATATGCCTACGATGATTTCTGTATTTACCAGCTGGCAAAGGCACTCAATAAACCACAGGCAGAAATTGACCTGTATGCCAAACGCGCCCAGAACTACCGAAATCTGTTTGATAAAGAGACGAGGCTCATGCGCGGCCGCAATAAAGATGGCAGCTTTCAGCAACCATTCAATCCGTTTAAGTGGGGCGATGCATTTACCGAAGGTAATAGCTGGCATTACAGCTGGAGTGTGTTTCACGACATTCAGGGACTTATTAACCTTATGGGAGGACGCGCTACGTTCACTCAAATGCTTGACTCCGTATTCTCCATGCCGCCCGTTTTTGACGAAAGCTACTATGGAGGTGTTATACATGAGATCAGGGAAATGCAGATCATGAACATGGGACAATACGCTCATGGCAATCAGCCTATTCAGCACATGATCTATCTCTACAATTATGCCGGCCAGCCCTGGAAGACCCAGTACTGGGTGCGCCGGGTAATGGAGCAATTATATAAACCCACTCCCGATGGATATTGCGGCGATGAAGATAACGGACAAACCAGTGCCTGGTACGTATTCTCTGCGCTGGGTTTTTACCCGGTATGTCCGGGTACTGATCAATATGTATTGGGAACACCGCTATTCAAAAAAATAACAGCCACACTCGAAAATGGAAAGAAACTGGTGATCGATGCACCGCAAAGCTCGGCCAGTAACCTCTATATTCAGTCACTGAAATGGAATGGTGCTGCCTACAACAACAACTGGATCAGTCATACCGCTTTGCTCAAAGGAGGTACTCTTTCGGTTCAGCTGGCTGGATTACCCAATACGCAACGGGGTACGCAGCCGGCGGCTTTTCCTTTTTCCATGAGTAAAGGGGAATAAAGTCTTTGGTAAAAACGTACTTACTTAGATAAATATTGATATGCGAAAACTTTGCTTCGGTGTAATAATAATTATCGCTCTATGTAGTTTGGATTCCTGTAAAAAGAAGGATGCTGATTCAAAGCAGCCTATTAGCATAATTAATCCGGGTGATCAAAGGAAATTGCTGATATCTCAGATACTTTATGACGAAAATAACGGTTTCGAGCCTATAAAGTATTATGCGATGTATGTTGAGAACCCTCAAACCCGAACTGTTACCTGCTGGACAGATACAGTTAATGGTGCGAATATCCGGTATTTCTATGATAGCGACCGGCGATTGACAAAAATGGAGCGGACCGTAATGATCTATGCAGGAGTATCGATGCCGGAAGATTCTGTTATTATTAAACGTCCTTCTGCAGGCGTATTTAATCTGAATCATAACGATAGTAGAGAGGTCGCAGAAGTAGAAACGCTTTCCGGCGGACGATATTCTGTTAAAATCCGTCGCGCTGATATTATTCCGGAGTTGTACTCTTACCATATCTATTGTGATCAATCGCGCAATATTGATTCTTCTCTCTGGAACTGGAATCAGGGTGTTTTTACATCAAGATATTACTACTCTTCACGCCATTATTATAATGCTGGGAAAAATGTTGCTTATCAGATCATTGATAATTCAGGAGAGTACAGCAATCGATACGACTCTTCATATTATATAATTGCCAGGGAAAGTAATGCTGACAACGGGTTATATCAATATATCACGGGTTTACTGGGTACTGATTTGTGGTGGCTAAACTTTTATAGAAGACCCATGGAGAGGCAGACCGTTTTTTATCAACCACGCGATATTCTTTCAGCGTTTACAGATTATCAATTTCTTTACGGGAGCCCTATGCTGGAGGTAAGAAGCAGTAAAGTAACAAAGTTCTATGACACACGTCTGCCTCAGAGCGCTGCCGTTAATTCGGTCTGGCTATTTAATAACAGCTTTGATCCTCAAAACCGGCTAACTGCTGTCGAAGGAGTATTAAATGGTAAACTCATTTATAAAAGCAGTATAACCTACTATTAGATTAAGCGGTAACCTGTAGAATGTATTTGTACAAGACTGCATCAGAGTGTCAGGTACGGAAGAATTTTTTTATATAGAGTGCTATCAATGCCATGAATATTTATAAGTTGTTCAATATTCCTGAAGGCTCCGTGTATATTTCTGTAAGCGACTATTTGTGTCGCCAATGTCCTTTTGATATAGGGATGGCGAGCTAACTCAGCCTCAGTGGAGGTATTTACAGATAAACGTTGTATTTCGGGAATAGAGCATTTCAGCCGGGGTAAAATGCGCTGGTAAACAGAATCAGCTAATCCAAATACTTCTGCTAGCTGACTTACCTGATAAAAACCACCCAGGCCTTCTCTGAATTTAATGATCCGGCTGGCCAGTTTGGGACCAATGCCGGGCAATGCCTCCCAGGCCGTACTGTCTGCCTGGTTGATATCAAGCAGGGGAGAAGGTGTAAGGTGAGTGGCGGAAGATGAGTTTTCAGGATACTTCCTGGCAGATGCGGAAACAGCTTCTGCAATCCGGACATAGGGAATCAATTGCTCGGCCTGATCCGGATGAAGTCCATATATACGCCGGAGATCTTCCGGCGCCCGGAAGCGTCCTCCCTTTTGCCGGAATTTCATAATGGTACCTACAGTCTTTGCTGACAAACCAAAGGATAGCCAGCCTGCTTCGGAATGTGTATTAGGATCAAAGCCGGTCAGGTTTCTAAGCGAATTGTCGCGAGCAGGAAGGGCAGACTTTCTGTCTTTAACGAAAGAAGGTACCGTTGAATCATGCCGGGCCTTGCGGGATTCGAGGATTGTCATGGCGGTCATCCAGGCCGTATCGGCATCAGCCTGCCATTGCGCTGCAGGACGTGCGCAATAGTAAGGCATAACGATGGCGAGCAGCAGCAAAAAAATCAGCGTAAGAATAGCCAGCCGCTCTTTCCGCGAAAAAACAAAGTATTCCTGCAACAGCCATTTCCACCGCATAGTCTCACTCTCCTGATCCTAAATTACAGACAGGCTGTTCGGATTCCCGGTGTTTTTCACCAGTTTTTTCCGGGATTTTTCCCGAAACTTAAAGCAACGTTAAGAACAATTCGGTATGTCTGTAATTGACATAAGTCAAGGGAGCATGAAATAAAAGGTGACAATTTTATGCTGTCAATAATTTATTCTCTTTAAAATAAAACACATTGCTATGCAAAAAAACTACATTACAACAGGCAAAAAACTGCTTGCTGTTATTTTCGTACTCCTACTGGTTTCTTCCTGCAAAAAGGATTCGAAGAATGAATGTACCGCTACTGTGGCAAGTGTGGCAGGTACGTATAAGTTAACCGCGTTGAAATACAAGGCAGGCGCCTCTGCAACCGAGCAGGATTATCTCCTGATGCGGGATGATTGTGAGAACGATGATTTGATTATCTTAAATGCAAATGGAACCTATCAGTATCAGGATGCGGGCATCAGTTGCTCACCCGATGGTAACGATAATGGCACCTGGGGCATTACCGGAAATATGGTTTTTAGTGATGGCATAGTAGGAGGTACCATTGAAAGTTTCGATTGCAGGAGTCTTACTGTGTATACCAGCAACTTCATAGTGCCGGGAGATAAAATTACTATGACTATCACCAGGCAGTAGCTGACTGATCGGTTCATTTCACCATTGAGAAAATAAGCCACTATGATTGAGCAATTACTGAACCGGCTGAATGCATTGCATCCTATGGATGAGCAACTGACCGGGCGGATCAAAGAAGTAACAATCATCAGCACGTATCCTGCCAAAACCTATCTGTTACGCGATGGGCAGATTTGTGACCGGGCCTGCATGGTGGTAAAAGGACTGGCAAGGGCTTACTATGTAAACGAAGACCGGGATATTACTTCGCGTTTTATGGACGAAGGTTTTATCATTACTTCCTGGGTGAGCTACTACCATCAGCAACCGGGCGATGAGTTTATCGAAACGCTGGAAGATACCACCCTTGCCTGTATCCGGTACAATGATATTCAGCAATTGTACAAAGACTATCCATTGTTCAATATTATAGGGAGAAAGCAGACAGAATATTCGCTGTATACATCCGAAATGCGTACACGGATGCTGCGAAAGCAAACAGCCAAAGAAAGATATACATTCTTTCTGCAGAATCATCCGGACCTGCTAAACAGGGTGCCGCTAAAGCAGATCGCTTCTTACCTGGGTATGAATGAGGAAACCCTGAGCCGGATCCGCAGCCAGTTCCGGTAGGGAACTGATTAAATGTTGTTCATTCTTAATCTTAATCTGCTTTTATGATCAGAGGGCTTTTTATGCTGCTGATGGTTACATGTATCGGTCTTTGTGCTGCAGGTCAGTCAGATTCAGGGAGGGGTGATCATTACCTGCTCAAAAGCCGGAAGCAACAAAAGGCGGCTGTTATAACAGCCGGTTGTAGTGTTGCTGTGTTTCTGCCGGGAGTAATCATGCTGAATAATGTGGAGCCGGGTTGGGAGCGGTTAGACTGGGGTAAAGCACTGGGAGGTACGGCCCTGGTGGCTGTGGGTACCGGTCTGGCGATAACCAGTGCTGTTCTTTTCATTGCTTCCGGCAATAACAGAAAAAGAGCAGAGAGTGTAAGTGTATTCATTAACAGGCCGGTATCTGTAAATATGGGCAGGGCTGTAACCGTGCTGCCTTATTCTGTAGGAGTGACGATTGCTGTTAAATAGCCGGGGGAAGAAATAACCCTTCGCGCAGCAGCCGTACTGCCAGCCCTGATTTTTCTGCAGGAATGTAAAAAAAATCCCGCCAGGGCTATTTTCGGTTCATAGTCAGGCTTTCCGCGGCAAATTGGTCGTCAAAACACCGCCTTTTGCCGGGTTTTTCACCAATTTTTGGCGGGATTTTTGTCGGCAATTTTTTCTTGTCGGATTACTATTATTCCGTACCTTTGCTGTCCTTTATTTTGGCCAAACATATTTTGACATTCCAAATCATTGCTAAATAGTTGATATTCATGGGCTATTGTTTCTGCGGAAATGATTGCCTGTGAATGATTTGCTGTCATTATTATCTTAAAACCGGTTTTTAAGCATATGTCTTCTACAAAAGTGAACTCAAGAGTGGACTTCGGTAAGATCAAGCACCTGGCTGAAACTCCCGACCTTCTTGAAGTACAGATTCAGTCTTTCAAAGAGTTTTTCCAGTTAGAAACGACCCCGGACAAACGTAACAATGAAGGCCTGTTCCGGGT
>JAGODE010000263.1 GCA_017998385.1 Chitinophagaceae bacterium
GTGCCAATGTGCTAATGGGTTAATGTGCTAATGGAAATTGCCGGATAATGTAACAGAGAATAATCCTGCAGAGCATTCCTCTCCGCCGGAGGGCAAACGTTCGATTAACTGGAAGATGTAAACATCTATTTACGCTATAAAACAGTGAATCTTTGTAGTGAATCAGTTTGAAAAATCGGGAAGGGTTATCTGCGTAATTTGAGCAAACTTTTTCTCTTAGAAAACGTAAAATACCGTAGATAATAGATTTCAATAACGGGCGAAGTTATACGAAAATCCGACTGCAGTCGCTACCGCATTCTTCTGCATTTTCCCCAGACAACAGTGAGTAGCACATTAACACATTGGCACATTAACCCATTAGCACATTGGCACACTAACCCATTAGCACATCAGCACATTTGTATATTAGCACATTGTCTCACCATCTTCAAATCTCATCAGCGCATACATTTTTACGGCCAAATGCTTCTTTTATCCTAATTTGTTATACAAATAGCATCCTATGCAATTCGGAAAAGTGGCTGACCCCGGCAAGGTTGATTTTTCATTACCCAAAGATTCTCCGGATACAGCACGTGTACTTAAAGCCGCTAAAAACAAAGCAGAGTTTGAAGTATACGTAGGCTGTGCCAAATGGAATAAGACCGATCTCAAAGGTTTTTATCCCAAAGGCACAAAAGATGAACTGGCTTACTATTCCACTCAATTCAACAGTATTGAGCTCAATGCTACTTTTTATGGCATGCCTTCCTGGCAGCAGGTGGAAACGTGGAAGAACAAGACACCCGATAATTTCCGTTTTTTTCCCAAACTCACCAATACCATCAGCCACTTTAAACGATTGATTGACGTAGATGGGCCAATAGGTGAATTCTGTAATGCAGTCAGCAATTTTGAACATAAGCTCGGGATGGCTTTCCTTCAGCTGCACGACAATTTTAAACCCCGCGATTTTGACCGGCTCAAACATGTGCTGCAAAATTTTCCTCCGGAGATCCCACTGGCGGTGGAAGTAAGAAATGAGGAATGGTTTTCGGATAAAAAAGTGAGTAAGGCCTACGCTGACCTGCTGGAGAAACTGGGTATGGCCAATATCATTGTAGATACCGCCGGGCGGCGTGATATGCTTCACATGCGCCTTACCAGTCCGGTGGCTTTTATACGCTATGTAGGCGCCAATCATCCAAGCGATAAAGCCCGCCTCGACGACTGGCTCACCCGAATAAAGAAGTGGCGAAAAGACGGATTGCAAAAACTTTACTTTTTTGTTCACCAGAATATAGAACTCGAGTCACCACTGCTGGCCACACATTTTATTCAGGGCATCAATAAGGCATTTAAACAAAACCTGCCCATACCGGCTCGTCAGTCAAATCAGCAATCGATGTATGATTGACCGGCAGACCTGCATGGTAACTTTTCTCACTGTCCCCCATACCGGAGCTCGCTATTTTTACCCGTTTCTATTATGGCAATTCAATCAGCAGCAGCACCTACCAGGTTAGGCCTTAAAGAAAACTGGCGACAATTCACATTACTGGTGATTGTAAATGCTTTTGTGGGAGGCATGGTCGGACTGGAGCGGACGATCCTGCCCGAACTGGCAGCCGAAAAATTCGGCCTCGCCTCCAAAACAGCTATTCTTTCCTTTATTACGGCATTTGGTATCAGCAAGGCTGTTGCTAATTTTTTTATGGGCAAACTGGCCAATCGCTTTGGCAGGCGTAATCTTTTAGTGGCGGGCTGGATACTGGCGATCCCCATTCCCTTCATACTCATTTATGCACAGAACTGGAACCAAATTGTGCTGGCAAACATATTGCTGGGGCTCAGCCAGGGACTAAGCTGGAGCAGTACCGTGATTATGAAAATAGATCTGGTAGGTGAAAAGGATCGCGGATTTGCCATGGGGCTCAATGAATTTGCCGGATATGCAGCCGTTGGTGCAATTGCCTTTATCTCCGGTTATGTGGCACACCGATTTGGTATAAGCCCCTACCCTTTTTACATTGGAATTTTCTTATCGGTATGCGGGTTGCTGCTGACCCTGCTATGGATCAGGGACACTGCCGGGCATGTGGCAAAAGAAATTAAAACCAGTAGTATACAACCATTAAAGCATGTCTTTCTCGACACCAGCTTCCGCAACAGAACGCTCAGCTCTGTTACGCAGGCTGGACTGGTCAATAACCTCAACGATGGTATGATATGGGGGCTATTGCCACTTCTTTTGTTTTCTCTGCATTATCATAGCGCCCAAGCCGGTATTATTACAGCCGTATACCCGATGGTCTGGGGTATTGGTCAATTATTTACAGGAAAAATGGCAGATAAATATTCGCAGAAAGGCATGCTGTTTGGGGGAATGCTGATGCAGGGTATTGCCATTCTCCTGCTGCCTTTTGTATCAAGCCTTTATTTATTGATCATACTGGCGGCTATACTGGGCATTGGTACAGCCCTGGTATATCCAACTTTTCTCACAGCTATTGCCCGTGTCACCACGCCGGCACAGCGTGCAGAAAGCATTGGCAGCTTTCGACTATGGCGCGACCTGGGTTATGCCATTGGAGCTATCCTTTCAGGTATGGTGGCCGATGCACTTGGTATTACCTATGCTATTGTTCTGATTGGTATTATTACTATTGTATCTTCATTGATTATTCAATTCAGAATGCCGGATCTGCGTAAGAATTATTAATAAACTGGTATGCACCTCGAGAACCAATTGCTAAAAGAACACTCCCGTGCCAATTGTATGAAGATTGTACAATGGGTAGGAAGCTCGCAGGAAAGATTTGATGAATTATTCACCCTGTTTACAACCGGTACGGAGCGGGTGATACAGCGATCCGCCTGGCCATTGAGTTATGCGGTGCAGCAACATCCCAAACTTATCAAACCACATCTTACCGCACTCATCCGTCAAATGGAGAAAGATGATCTGCCACCGGCGGTCAGGCGCAATGCGGTACGATTGCTGCAGGAGGTGGACGTACCTGTTCGCCTGCAGGGCAAACTCATGAACTGCTGCTTTGATTATATCTGTGACCCGCAGGAAAAAGCTGCGGTAAAAGCTTTTTCACTGACCATACTCGAGCGCATGAGCAGGCAGTATCCTGATATAGCCGGTGAACTGCGCCGTATCATCGAAGAGCGCTGGGATCAGGAAACGGCAGCATTTCGCTCACGCGGGCGAAAAATACTGGCACGCCTGCCCTGACAACAATTCCGTTCTCCTTTGTAAGAATTACTTATCGAAATGTAGAGCGACCCTAATTATTCTATACACTGACAGAAGCAGGCCTTGCTCTCTTGTCGCTGATCTTATTCGTATTATTATCCCGGTCAAACTCGCGGAATATTAAACGGAGGTTTTGATCGTAGGTGAAATAATTATACAACCAGTTTACGAATACAAAGAACCGGTTTTTTACCCCCAGTATCATCATCAGGTGCAGGCCCATCCATATTGTCCAGGCAAAGAAACCGCCAAAATGCAATTTGGGTTTGGGAATATCAACCACCGCCAGGTTGCGCCCTACAGTGGCCATACTGCCTTTGTCGTGATAGGTAAATTGCTGCAGGCTGCGCTCAGGCGATTTCCGCTCCAGTTTTACCAGGTTATCGCCTACCAGCGCCGCCTGCTGCATAGCCACTGGCGCCACCTGGGGGTGACCGTTGGGATACTCGGGTGTTTCCATATAAGCCAGGTCACCGATAACGTACACATCGTCCCAGCCTTCGACCTGACAATACCTGTTGGCCCGGATACGGTTGCCGCGCGCAACAAGAGCGGGGTCAATGCCGGCAGGCAGATTACCCCGTATACCTGCTGCCCATATCACGGTATGTGCGGCAATGCTGCGTCCATCCTGCAACCGGATATTCCGGCCATCATATTCCTTTACCAGCGCCCCCGTCATCACGTTTACACCCAGCCGCTCGAGGTATTTTTGTGATTTTGCAGACGATTGCTGACTCATGGTAGCGAGTGTCTTACCAGCTCCTTCGAGCAGGAATATCTGCATCCGCGAAAAATCAAGCTCCGGGTATTCCTTGGGCAATACATATTTTTTCATTTCCGATAAAGCCCCGGCTACTTCCACACCGGTAGGACCACCGCCCACTATCACAATATTCATGCGCCTTTGCAATTCATCCTGATCGGTAATTGTAAGCGCCTCCTCGAGGTTTTGCAAAAGACGATACCGCAGTTGCAGGGCTTCTACCGTTGATTTCATAGGAAAAGCATGCGCTTCCAGGTCTTTATTACCGAAAAAATTGGTGCCTGCACCGGTTGCCAGCACGAGTACATCATAATCAATCTCCTCGGTATCGGTAATGATCTTCTTCTGTGCCGGTACTACTTCTTTTAACTCCGCCAGCCGGATGCGTACATTGTTACTGCGTTGAAATACCTTGCGTAAAGGGAAAGAAATATTGCTGGCATCCAGTCCCGCGGTAGCTACCTGGTAAAACAGCGGTTGAAACTGATGATAATTGAACTTGTCTACCAGCACCACTTCAAATCCTGCCTTGTTATTAAGTCGCCGGGCCAGTTTCAGTCCTCCAAAACCTGCCCCTACTATTACAACTTTCATGGGTGATTAATTTGATGACACAAATTTACATAATTTTCAATATTTTTTGAAAATATTAGAAATATATTCCGGTTCTCGAAAAAGCCGCTGTGGGGCAACATTTACTGACTGTCGGGTAAAAAGATTTCCTGTTCCCCACGGTAAGCAAATTCAAACATTGTGCTGGAAAAGTTTAAATTTCAATACCATGCCGAAAAACTGAGATTATCTACACAAAAGCATAGCAGCCTGTAACCTAAAAAAGTAGAAATATTATCCAAAACTGGCAGCCCTTACCGGCAGTAAGAATTATTCATCTCAACATCTTACCAGGTGTCAAAAATTGCCGAATTATTTGCTGCTGCACGTCAGGAATTAGTAGAAAATGAAACGCTCAAATTTAGTTGCTTCCCCAACTTTGCTGCCCAGAAAATCAATATGGAAACCGGCGTCAACATCAGAGGCGCTAAGAGAGTAATTACAACGAGTGGAATTAGCCATGCCATTAAACAGCATGGGAATGATCATTTGGAAAAATAACGCGGACAAAAGGGATTAACAGTATCCGACTTTGAATTGATCCCAACAATCGTCGCAAATTATGATCGGGTTGAGAAAGGACATGAAAACAGAGGGTGTAAAGGCCTGCTTTTTATTAAACACATAAATGGTGTTGAATATTATGTGGCCATGAAGCTTAGAACTAATGGAGGCAACTCAAAACTTGAATTTGCGACAATGTATGCAAAGCATAAAAAAAGCCAGTGTATAAATACACCGGCCAGTAATAAATTACTTTAATTCTGTTATAACAGGGGAACGTAATAACTATTTCTAGCTGTCGCCCAGACGTCCGAAACGCTCTGTTACATTGCAAAGGTAAACAGATTGTTCTTTTTTTTCCAAAAAAAATCTTTACCGGCTCTTATTGATTAATAATCACCAGCTAATATACCTTAATAAAGAAGCCGCACTTTGATGGTTTCTTTTACCGCTCTTAGTAACTGCTGCGCCTGTGCCGACAATTTTTTATCTACATCCAATACTACATAACCAATCTCGTCATTGGTTTTGAGATACTGCCCCACTATATTGATATTGTGTTTGGAAAGCTGGGTATTGATCGCACTCAATACGCCTGGCACATTGCGGTGAATATGCAGAATGCGGTGCGAACCTTCCTGCGGTGGCAGGGCCAGTGCGGGTACGGTATGCGAACCAAAGGTGATTCCTTTCTCGAGATAGTTGAGCAGCTTAACGCTTACATCCTGACCAATATTCTGCTGTGCTTCTTCCGTAGAGCCTCCGATATGCGGGGTCAGGATTACATTGGGCAGGTCCTGCAGAGGTGACTGAAAACGGTCGCCATTCTTTTCGGGTTCCCAGGGAAATACATCAATAGCAGCGCCGCCTATCTGTCCATCCACGATTGATTTGCGCAATGCATCGAGATCTACAACTTCGCCACGGGCATAGTTGATCAGGATAGCGCCCTTCTTCACATATTTAAGGGTGGTCTTATTGATAATATTTTTTGTCTGCGATGTTTCGGGAACATGCAGCGTAATCACATCTGCTTTACCCAGTACTTCTTTGAGCGTTTTTCCATCTGTAGCATTACCCAGTGGCAGTTTAGTTTCCACATCGTAGAAAATAACTTTCATGCCCATGTTTTCAGCTAAAACAGATACCTGAGAGCCAATATGTCCATAGCCAATAATCCCCAAGGTTTTTCCGCGAATTTCATAACTGCTGGAACTGTCTTTAAGCCAT
>JAGODE010000264.1 GCA_017998385.1 Chitinophagaceae bacterium
AATCTCTATAATGCATATGTAGGTGCCGATTGCTCTATGCTGGAGATTAACCCCCTGTTCAAAGCATCTGACGATAAGATCATTGCTGTAGACTGCAAGATGAATCTCGATGACAACGCACTTACCCGTCATCCTGATCTCGCAGCGCTTCGTGATGTAACCGAAGAAGATCCTACAGAAGTAGAAGCCGGCAAATACAATCTCAACTTTGTGAAGCTCGATGGCAACGTGGGTTGTATGGTAAATGGTGCGGGTCTGGCCATGGCTACCATGGATATGATCAAACTGAGTGGTGGTGAGCCTGCCAACTTCCTGGACGTAGGCGGTACAGCCAATGCACAAACCGTGGAAGCAGGTTTTAAGATCATCATGAAAGATCCTGCTGTAAAAGCCATCCTGATCAACATTTTTGGCGGTATCGTACGCTGCGACCGGGTAGCTGCAGGTGTAATTGAAGCCTACAAAAATCTCGGCAATATCAATATCCCTATCATCGTGCGTCTGCAGGGAACCAATGCCGAAGAAGCCAAAAAACTGATCGACGAAAGCGGGCTGAAAGTTCAAAGCGCGATTTTGCTGAGTGAAGCAGCCGACCTGGTTAAAAAAGCCGTTGCTTAATTAATATAACGCTTACCTCTTTAAAGCCCTGCCTTCCGGTCAGGGCTTTTTTACGTTTTATACCTGATTAAAACACCAGTTATTTATCAGGAAAAAACGATAAAATCCTGGTGAAAAAGCGTTGGAAAGGGGGTACGGCGGGATGTAGCTTCGTGACATGACAAGACCAGTACATCATTTACACGGAGTTTATTCACTTGGCCTGATAGGCGTCAAGTACGTCCCCAAATCGAAGAAACCTGTACGTCCGCCCCGCAAGAGTGCACGGCAGCGTATGCTCGAAGAGGAGCCTGTACTGGAAGCCGCCATTGATGTGGACCTGAAGCCCAGATCCATCAAAATTCAGCCCTTAATCCGTTGCAGCCTGTTTAAAGATACCCGCGTTCCCGAAATCCGCTTCAGTGGCAAATGGTTAGAGAAACTGGGCTTTGCCGAAAAAAAACGAATCCGCATACTCCCTTCAAAAGGACAACTTATTCTTCAACTGGAAGATTTTGAAGATCCGGATAAACCCGTTGAGGCGGCTGGTACAGAAAGCCCCCGGCAACAACCTCAGCAAAGTCCGCATCCTGTTGAGAACCTGAGGGCCGGCGCATTTGCAGAATGCGCCCCTTCAGATTCATAAGATCGTACCTGATTTTATTTTTTTCCATACCCCCTGGCTCACTTAAAACTTACAACTCAACACTTATTACTTACCTCCTAATAATAATCTTTATGAGAACGCTGGCTCCTAAATAGTGTTCCTGAATCCCAACTGGATAGCCCGGCAGAATCCGGTTCATTGCCTAACCAATACCATCCAGCGATCTCATAAATGCTGCCGGGCTTTTTTTGATAAAGAATCAGTACCCCTCCGTTGCTTTCAATAACGCAAATGAAGTAAATTGCTTTATAACTATTTGTATTGACAAGCTATCATAGTATCCGTGAATATCCACCCCGTATTCTTACCCGGCTGGCCCCTACTCCCAGCGGGTTCCTGCACCTGGGGAATATTCTTTCCTTTGCGCTCACCGCTTATTTTGCCGAACGTACAGGCGCCCGTATCCTGCTTCGTATCGATGACATGGATCTGTTGAGAGTGGAAAAAAAATATGTCGACGATATTTTCGACACATTGGCTTTTATGGGGCTGCAATGGGACGAAGGACCGGCAAACTACACAGATTATGCAGAGCAGCATACCCAACGGCTGCGTATACCGCATTATGAGCAGGCTTTAGCTCAACTGGCAGAGGCTGGTCATATTTTTGCCTGCACCTGCTCACGCTCCCAACTGGCTCAACTGCCTGCAGGCAGCGGATATCCCGGCACCTGTGAGCATAAAAAATTACCGCTCGACACTCCTGATGCCAGCTGGCGCATCAAAACATATAAGAACAGGGCATTGACCGTACAGCGACTGGGCACTTACCCTGTCAGTCTGCCACTACCGGCATCCATGCATGGTTTTGTAGTCCGGAAAAAAGATGGCGACCCGGCTTATCAGCTTACATCACTGCTCGACGATCAACTGGCAGGAACTGATTTGATTGTACGTGGCATCGATCTCTGGCCCAGCACCTGGGCACAACTCTACCTGGCAAGCCTGCTGCAGATACAAAGCTTTGAAGAAACAAGCTTTGTTCATCATCCGTTGCTGTTGGGAACAATGGGACAAAAACTCAGCAAATCTGCCGGAGATACATCTATCCGCCAACTGCGCCAGATGGGCTGGTCTGCTGCTGAGATTTATACACAGATCACTTCGCTGCTGGGATTTGAGAAGAAAACCGGCAACTGGCAGGAACTGGCAATCCTGGCAACGCGGTTGTTTGCATGAGTTTTAATCCTTTTGCTGCAACTTTGCTCTATGTCCAGCTTACTACAACCCATGACCGCTGAGCAGTTTCTTTTCTTCACAGAAACGGCTATCCCCTTATTTGCCCGCAACAAAATACAGAACGGCGACTGGCCGTCACAAACGGCAGCAGAAAAAGCAACCGAAGCTTTTCAGCAACTCCTCCCAAAGGGGCAACAGACGCCCGGCCATTTCTTTTACAGCATTATTTATCAGCAACACATGGTGGGCTATTGCTGGTATGCAATTGAAAACAGTTCTCCGGCCACCCTTTACCTGTATGAAATCTGGATTCAGGATAATAAGCGCGACCTCGGGCTTGGCTCTTCTGTAATGCAGGAATTAGCATCTATAGGCCGAGAGCAGGGTGTGTCAGATATCCGCTTACATGTATTTGGCATCAACCAGCGTGCCCTGCCTTTTTATCAGCGGCTGGGCTTTCAGATAACCGACTATCAGCTCGCCCTCACTTTATAAACTTCCCACGGCAACACTCCTTCACCTTTTTGTGTAATTAATAACATAGCAGCATCTGGTTAATAAACCACTGCTATGATACGATTTCTGACCACACTATTATGCCTTTGTGCCGTCAATTGTCTTCCGGCCCAAAAAAACACGATCAGCATACCTTCGCGGATAAATAAAGTAACCGTTTTCCAAAAAGGAGCTCAGGTAGAGCGCCTGGCAAGCCAGACCCTGCAGCCGGGAAAATATACCCTTGTATTCAACGGACTATCATCACAACTGGAAGACCAAAGCATTCAACTGAAAGCAGAAGGGAAAATCACTGTACTCTCCGTAACACGCCAACAGAATTTCATCAAACAGCAACAGGTAAATGACCAGATAAAAGAACAGGAGCAGCAGCAACAGGACTGGATAGAAAAAATTGCTGCAGAAAATAATCTGAAAGCTGTGCTGGACCAGGAGGAGCAGTTACTTTTAAAAAATCAACAGATAAAAGGCGAACAGGCCACGCTGAAGGCAACTGAACTGAAAGAAGCTGCCGATTTTCAGCGCAACCGGCTTACAACACTTTATAAAGAACGGAGCGATGTGATGGCACGTAAAGCCCGGCTACAACTATCTCTTCAGAAAACCGTGCAGCAACTGACAGCCCTTCATCAGAAAAAAGATCTGTCAACAAGCGATATACTGGCCACGGTGGAAGTAAAAGAGGCCGGCGCGGTAAAATTTCAGCTGAGCTACCTGGTAAAAGAGGCGTACTGGCAGGCGGCCTATGATATACGTGTCGCCAATATCACTCAGCCACTGGCCCTGCAAATGAAAGCCATCATCAGTCAGCATTCCGGAGAAGACTGGCACGAAGTAAAGATGGCCCTCTCTTCGGGCAATCCGCAGCAAAACGGCGAAAAACCTGTAATGAGTCCCTGGCCTTTACGGTTTTATTATCCGGAACCGGCTTCTATCCGCATACGGGGTATTTCTTCGATTGCTCCCAACAACAACACGGGTATGACGAGCATAAGCGGCGTGGTGACCGGACCGGATGGCCTGCCCCTGGGCTTCGCTTCTATTATGGGCAAGGGCTCATCTGCAGGTACAACTGCCGATGCACAGGGCCTCTTTACCCTTAATGTGCCGGCTTCGGTCAATACGATTACAGTAAGTTCTGTGGGTTATACGAGTACCGAAATAGCCGCTAAACCCGGTTTTAACCGCATTATGCTTCAACCCTCTTCTGCCGAACTGAATGAAGTGGTCGTCACGGCTCTGGGAATAAACCGCAGTGCGGGTTATAGCTATGAGCCGGACGACATGCCTGGCAAATCGAATCGTGCCACACGCAAACAGATGCCAACAGGTATTCTGACGAATGTAAACTATCAGCCCACCACCACCGTGTTTGAAATACAGGAGCCCTTTAGCGTACCCAGCGACAGTCAGCAGTATCGCGCGCATATCCAGGATTTTGACGTGCCTGCCATTTATGAATATTATGCCGCACCCAAACTGGACCCTCATGCTTATCTCACGGCCAAAGTCAGCAACTGGCAGGAACTGAATCTTATTTCGGGAGAAGCCAGCCTGTTTTTTGAAGGCAGCTTCCTGGGCAACTCATGGCTTGACCTCAGCAATGCCGATGATACGCTGCAGCTCTCATTGGGTCGCGACAATGGTATTCAGCTCAAACGAACACTGCTAAAGGAGTTTAGCACCAAAAAAATGCTGGGTAGTAACCGTACAGATACCCGCCAGTACGAAATCACCGTGCGTAACAATAAGCAGTACCCCGTTAATATTGTTGTGGAGGACCAGTTACCGGTTTCTACATCCAAAGACATTGAAGTGGACCGCGCAGGAGAGAAATCGGGCAAACTGGATGAAGATACCCAACAGGTGACCTGGCAATTGCAACTGGAACCCCGCAAAGAGGCGGCCGTACGCATTGGCTACTCCGTTAAATATCCCAAAAACAAAGTGGTGCGACTGGATTAAAGACAGTGAACACTGGATTAGCTTTGCAATATGGAAATAAAGATTCGTCCCATAGCACCCGGTGACAATCATTCACTGGCCCGTATCATACGCGATTCGCTGGCAGAGTTTGGCGCCAATAAACCAGGCACGGTTTATTACGACCCTACCACCGACCATTTATATGAATTATTCCGTGAGCCGCGATCCGGTTATTTTGTTGCAGAACAGGATGGCCGGTTGCTGGGTGGTGCCGGCATTTTCCCTACAGCAGGTCTGCCTGCCGACACCTGCGAGCTGGTGAAAATGTATTTGGTGCCCGCAGCGCGGGGCAAAGGTCTTGGCCGCCAGTTGGTAGACTACTGTATGGAACAGGCCATATCTGCCGGTTTTTCGCAGGTATATCTCGAAACCATGCCCGAACTGAAACAGGCACTCGCCATGTATGCACGCCTTGGATTTGAATATATAGATCAGCCAATGGGAAATTCCGGTCACACCGGCTGCAGCCTCTGGATGCTTCGCAAACTTTAAATAATATCGCTAAGCGCGCAAAGCAGATCAAGGACGCAAAGAATGCAAAGCGGATCAAGAACGCAAAGAACGCAAAGAACGCAAAGCGGATCAAGGACGCAAAGAATTGATCAGCCGCTCAGCGCCTCTTCTGCACATCTTCAAATCCATTAGCACACTGGCACATTAACCCATTAGCACATTCTTCTGAATTATCGTCCGCGCAGACGCTCTACCTGACGCTTATGCAGATATACCTGGAAGCCTATATTCATAGCAAAACCACCGCCACCGGGCAGGCTGTTGTACTTGGTATGATCGTAGCCGAGTACGGCATCGAGAGATACATGACTGCTTAAGAAAATAGCAGCACCTCCACCCAGAAAATAGTTAGTGCCATTATTAGTAGAAGAGGCGTTATTCACTTTTGTCTTCGAACTGATAAAATTAAAATTGCCCTGTACAATCGGACGTACATTGGCGCTGGTAAAATAATAGCGCACGTATGGTCCGAGGCCAAATGCTGTGGTCTTAATAAGTCCTTCTTTTGTGTAACTGAGTGTAACATTGGCACCCACTGCCAGGTTTTTGATTATAAAAGCTGCTGCGTTGGGGGTCAGAGATATCCGGGTGTTATTGTCAGATGTATTCAGATTAAAACTTCCGCCTACCAGCCAGTCGCCTTTTTCCGTCTGAGCCCATGCCGGTGCAGTAAATGCAGCCAGCATCATAATCAGGATTGTCTTTTTCATAAAAGGTTGTTTTAGAACACAAAGATAGTAAAGCCGTTATGAAAGTTCAGCTAACCGGCCATACTTCATACAC
>JAGODE010000033.1 GCA_017998385.1 Chitinophagaceae bacterium
GCACGCAACCCGCGTAAGGAAGGCAAGGATCTTTATAATGCCGCTTTTCTGCTGTATGAAAAAGAGATTAAAGCTGAAGTGCATAAGACCCTTTTGCCCAATTACGATGTATTTGACGAATACCGGTACTTTGAACCCGCCGATAGCTGGGATGTAGTCGTATTCAAAGGCCGCCGTATTGCGGTGACGATTTGTGAAGACATCTGGAATATGGGCGAAAACCCGTTGTATAAGGTTACACCTATGGAGGAACTTATCAGGTTTTCTCCGGACCTGATGATCAATCTTTCTGCATCGCCCTACAACTATGCCCAGGATATCGTACGAAACAGTCTTGTAAAAGCCCATACGCTCAAATATGGATTGCCCATGTTGTATTGCAATACGGTGGGCTCTCAGACAGAGATTGTATTCGACGGGGGAAGCCTCGTGTACGACAGCAAAGGCAACTGTCATGCGGAGATGAAATACTTCAGTGAAGACTACCGGGTATTCGACCTGGAGGCCATAGAGCAGGCTGCTCGCAACGAAGCAGCCACCGGCGGACCGGTATACTTTTCTGCTATGGAAGTGGGTGCCGGCAACGACACCATCAGCTATCTCACCGGCGAAAAGAATATCGAAGAAATATACCAGGCGCTCCTGCTGGGTATCAGGGATTATTTTGGCAAAATGGGTTTTAAAAAAGCTATCCTGGGATCTTCGGGTGGTATTGACAGCGCTGTCACCCAGGCGCTGGCTGTAGCTGCACTGGGCAAAGAAAATGTACGCGCCATATTGATGCCCTCTCCTTATTCTACCGATCATTCCGTAAATGATGCGGTAGAACTGGGCCGCAACCTGGATAATCCCTACGACATCTTACCGATCCGCAACATTTATGAGTCCTTTCTTGCTGAACTTAAACCCATTTTTGGCGACCTGCCTTTCAGCATTGCTGAAGAGAATATACAAAGCCGCACGCGCGGCAATCTGCTGATGGCTATTGCCAACAAGTTTGGTTATATACTGCTCAATACATCCAACAAAAGTGAGCTTGCTACCGGCTATGGCACTTTGTATGGCGACATGGCTGGTGGTCTTGGAGTGCTGGGCGATCTGTACAAGATGCAGGTATATGCCCTGGCGCGTTATATCAATCGCGAGCGGGAGATCATTCCGGTAAATATCATAGAGAAAGCACCGTCAGCAGAATTGCGGCCCAATCAGAAAGACAGCGACAGCCTGCCCGACTATGACCTGCTCGACAGGGTGCTGTTTGCATATATCGAATTGCGCAAAGGTCCCCGCGAAATAGAAGCCATGGGTTTTGATGCAGCCGTGGTGACCCGGATATTGCGCCTCGTAAATACCAACGAGTACAAGCGAAATCAGTTTTGCCCTATCATCCGGATCAGTTTTAAAGCGTTTGGCGTGGGACGCCGGGTGCCGATCGTGGGCAAATACCTGTCCTGATATCGTATTTATTTGTTTTCAATGGGTTGAATGAAAGGATTTCTGCAAATAAATGCTGAAAAACTTCGTTTTATCCGGTACAATTTCACATATCGGCAAATATTTTGCTAATTGGCAGTACGTATTTGTGTCACCATAAAACCAACCGATGTTAAAAACCGCAGAAGACATCAGGCAGCTGAATGAGCGCATCAGCCATGCTGCCCAGTTTACCGACAAGTTGCGTGAGGAAGTAGGTCATGTGATCGTTGGCCAGAGTCATATGCTCGACAGGCTGCTGATTGGTCTGCTCAGCAACGGGCATGTGTTGCTCGAAGGTGTGCCCGGTCTGGCCAAAACGCTTACGATTAAATCGCTGGCACAGGCCATACATGCCAAATTCAGCCGTATCCAGTTTACGCCCGATCTGCTGCCGGCCGACGTGATCGGTACGATGATCTATAACCAGCAGCGAAATGAATTTGTGGTACGCAAGGGACCCATCTTTGCCAATTTTATTCTGGCAGATGAGATCAACCGGGCCCCCGCCAAAGTGCAGTCGGCCCTGCTTGAAGCCATGCAGGAGCGGCAGGTGACCATTGGCGATTCTACCTATAAACTCGATGCGCCCTTCCTCGTACTGGCTACCCAGAACCCGCTGGAGCAGGAAGGCACATATCCCTTACCCGAAGCACAGGTAGACCGTTTTATCATGAAAGTGGTGGTGGGATATCCCAAAATGCATGAAGAGCAACTGATCATCCGGCAAAACGTGCAGGGGCTGGAAGTGCCTCCGGTAAAACAGGTGGTATCTGTGCAGGAGGTTATGAATGCCCGCGATCTTACCCGCCAGATATACATGGACGAAAAGATTGAACAGTATATTCTTGATATCGTGTTTGCTACCCGTACACCGGGACAGTATAACCTGGAGCGTTTGCGTCCGCTCATCAGTTACGGAGGTTCACCTCGCGCCAGCATCAATCTTGCACTGGCGGCCAAAGCACAGGCATTTCTGAACAAACGCGGATTTGTAATACCCGAAGACGTACGCAGCATTTCGCTCGACGTACTTCGTCACCGCATCGGCCTTACGTATGAAGCAGAGGCCGAAAATGTGAAAGTAGAAGATGTGGTAGAGGATATTTTGAAAGCGATCAACGTTCCGTAATGGTGATCGGTGACCAGTGGCCGGTGGCTGGTATTTAGTTGAATGGTTAGGCAGGCAGGGGATTTGATTTTTTTATTTCAAATCAGTGTGTATGAAAGACTATAAGGAGTTGACAGTGTGGAAAACAGGGATGGAGGTGGTGGGCAAGGTATACGAAAAGCTGAGGACATACCCTGCATCAGAAATGTTTGCACTTTCGCAGCAAACAAAATGAGCTGCACTTTCAGTACCGGCCAATATAGCCGAAGGAGTTGGACGAGATAGCAGAAAGGAGACAGTGAGATTTTTGCATATTGCAAGAGGGTCATTGTATGAACTGGAGACTTTATTACAATAGGAATGATGACAGGTTGTCTGAAAGAGGATGATTATAAACAAATAGAATCGCTTATCAGTCAATGCGGAAGGTTGCTAAATGGATTTATCAAATATCATGAAAATGCGACCGATAAGAATATAAATACTAATAATTCCGGCCACTGACCACCAGTAACTGATCACTCAACTATGCTGACTACCGCTGAAATATTAAAAAAAGTTCGCGCACTGGAGATACGCAGCAAAAAACTGGCTTCGGATCTTTTTACGGGCGAGTATCATAGCGCTTTTAAGGGCAAGGGGATGTCGTTTAAGGAAGTGCGGGAGTATGCTGCAGGCGATGATATCCGGTTTATTGACTGGAACGTGTCGGCCCGCTTTGGACATCCTTACAGCAAGGTCTTTGAAGAGGAACGCGAACTGACGGTCATGCTGCTGGTGGATATCAGCGCGAGCTCTTTGTTTGGCACGCATCAGGCTACCAAGCGGGATATGATAACCGAGATAGGCGCGGTGCTCAGTTTTTCTGCTGTAAATAATGGGGATAAGATAGGCGTGATTTTTTATAGCGACCAGGTAGAAGCGTATATACCACCCAAGAAGGGCCGGCAGCATGCTTTGTATATTGTACGTGAACTGTTGAGTAAAGAGCCAAAAGGGAAAGGAACAAAGGTTGCTTCTGCGTTGCGTTATTTCACGAATATTACCAGGCAGAAAAGTATTGCATTTATCTTAAGCGATTTTCTGGATGCACAGTATGAAGATGCCTTGCGCGTGGGATCGCGAAAGCATGACCTGATCGGCATTAAGTTGTATGATAAAATGGATATGGAACTGCCTGATGCCGGACTGCTGCGAGTGCAGGATGCAGAAACAGGCGACCGCAGATGGGTAGACAGCAGTAGTGCATTTGTTCGAAAAAAATATCAGGAAGAGTTTTTCAGAATTACGGCATACAGTACGCAGGCTTTTAAGCAGGCCGGCGCCGACCTGCTGCATGTGCGTACAGACGAGGATTATGTAAAAGTGTTGCAGCGATTCTTCTTAAGCAGAAATAAATAAACCACCAGTTGCCCGCTTTCTGTAAGCGGGATATCATTGAATGAGCAGACAGATATTTCATAGAGCCGCCGGTATGTTGGTTTTATTGCTGGGTGTACTGTATGGGCAGGCACAGCAGGGTGTGCGTATCAGTGTTGTGGCCGACAAAGACAGGATACTGATAGGGGAGCCTATAAAACTGACACTGGAAGCAGAGATTCCCGAAACGGAGCCAATCCGGTTTTTCCGGCTCGATTCGCTGGGGGCGTTTGAAATAGTGAATGCCGGAAGGATCGATACCAGTAATACCGGCAATGGTACGCGCCTGCGGCAGATACTGACCATCACCAGTTTCGACTCAGGCAGTCTGGTAATACCGGCGCTGCCACTGGGCGACAGTCTTCTCTCAGATACACTGCCGGTAGAAGTAAGTTATACTCCTTTTGATCCCGGTAAGCCTTATCACGACATCAAGGACATCTTGCCGGCGGAAGAGCCCAAAAATGAACCGCAACGCTGGTGGTGGTGGGTGGCAGCCGGTTCCGTGCTGGTGCTGGTTATTGTTTATTTCATTGCGAGAGGTAAAAAAACGCCGCCGCCTGCCGCACCGGTCATACCACCCGATCCATTCAAAACAGCCATGGAGCAGCTGGATGAGCTGGAGGCGCAGCGGCCTTTGAAAAAGGAGTACTATTCAAAAGCCGTTGATATTTTCCGTGTATATGCCGATCAGCGCAAGGGCATCCATTCTCAGCAACAGACAACAGATGATGTGGTCGGCCAACTGAGATCAATTGGTCTGCCCGAGACATTGTATACTCGGTTGTCCAAAAGTCTGCGGCTGAGCGATTTTGTAAAATTTGCCCGTTTTGAACCCACTGTACAGGATGACCAGGAACTGATGCAGGTTATCCGTGAAACCATAAGAACCCTGGAGGGAATGAACTGATGCTGGTAGACTGGATAAAACATATGAGCTTTTTATGGCCCGAAAACTTTATGCTTTTCGGCCTTATTCCCCTGCTTATCTGGTGGAAGCTGCGCCGTGCTGACCGGTCAACGGGAACAGTACGGGTTTCGAGCAGTCAGGCATTTAGAGAAAAAAGCTGGAAGAACCGCATGCTTCATGTGCCTTTTGTACTGCGCCTGCTGGCCATCTGCGCACTTATTATGGCGCTGGCCAGGCCACAGCAGCGGAATGATCAGCAGCAGACACTGGGCGAAGGAATTGATATCGTATTGTGCATGGATGTGAGCGGTAGCATGAACTCTACCGATATAAAACCTTCGCGTATGGAAGTGGCGAAGGAGATGGCGCAGCAGTTTGTGCAGAGCCGTCCGGTAGACAGAATTGGCCTGGTGATTTTTTCCGGTGAAAGCTTTACACAATGTCCTATTACCACAGACCGGGCCACGCTGATAAGACAGATACAGGCACTGGAAAGCCGGCGGTTTTTAAAAGATGGTACTGTAATAGGTGAAGGTCTCGCCACGGCTGTAGACCGGCTTTCGCAGAGCAAAGCACGCAGCAAGGTGATTATTCTGATGACAGATGGAAAGGAAGACGCACCCGATACCCGTCTTATTGATCCATTGACGGCACTCGACATTGCCCGTTCCCAGGGTGTGAAAGTGTATACGATAGGGATGGGTGTGGAGCCCAGCACTATTACTGAGCGGCCGGGCACATCGACTCCGGGCCGGAATGCAGCCGTCGACTTTCTGGATGTACAGTTGCTGCAGCGAATCGCCAACGAAACCGGGGGGCGTTACTTCCGGGCACGTGATAAGGAAGGGCTGCAGCAGATTTATGCCCAGATTGATCAGCTGGAGAAATCAAAAATTGATGTGACTTCCTATAAAAAGTACCAGGAACTGTTTCTGCCCTTTGTGCTGGCAGCACTTGGTTTCTTACTCCTCGAAATGGTTTTGCGATATACTGTATTCCGCAAAATACCCTGATAGCTGGTGATATGCAGGCAAATCGTGATCTTTGAACTTCATGAAAGCTATCGTATATAAATCTACCGGCAGTTGGTATGTTGTAAAAAGTGAGCAGGGCCAATGGTTCAATGCGCGCATACGTGGCGTCCTGAAGATGGACGATATTACCAGTACCAATCCGGTAGCTGTTGGCGATATAGTGGAGATCGATATCGAAGAAGAGGAGGCCGGTACTGCTATCATTCATTCCATTGCAGACCGGCGCAACTATATCAACCGCCAGTCTCCCAAATCGAAGTATCAGCATCACATAGTGGCCGCCAACCTCGATCAGTCGGTACTGGTTGCCACATTAAGGGAGCCGCGAACCTCGCAGGGCTTTATTGACCGGTTTCTGGTAGCATCTGAAATGTATCATGTGCCGGCGGTGATTGTTTTTAATAAATGGGATCTCTATCGCGAAAAAGAGAAGCAGCTGTATGAAGAGTGGGCTGCTATGTATGGAGAAGCGGGTTATCCCGTAATTGTATGCAGTACGGTGACTGGAGAGGGTATTGAGGCGCTGAAACAAAAGCTGACGGGTAAAATCTCCTTATTCAGCGGGCATTCGGGCGTAGGGAAATCGACCCTGCTCAATACCATACTGCCCGAACTGAAGCTGCGCACGCAGGATGTGAGTGGCTGGAGCGGAAAGGGGATGCACACAACTACTTTTGCCGAGATGTTTGATTTGCCGGGTGGTGGCAGTCTGATCGATACACCCGGTGTGCGGGAGTTTGGGCTGGTAAATGTGACCAAACAGGAGTTGTCGCATTATTTTCCGGAAATGCGCAGCCGGCTTAATGACTGTCAGTTTAATAACTGTCAGCATCTCAACGAGCCGGGTTGTGCGATTAAACAGGCTGTTGAAGAAGGCGTCATCACGGCAGAGCGATACGAAAGCTATATATCGCTTTTGCTTACCATTGATGAGCGAAATTACTGACTCAGGCAATGCTGCGTTGCAACAGAGGCAGTCTGTCCTGCAAAACTGTAGCTACTTCTACCACCGCTTTGTTGTCTTTATGCAATGCATCTTTGGTACGGGTGGGGAATACGGAAATGCCGTTGTAGATGTTGTAATGAAGGGTGAGATAATGTCCTTTAAAACGGAAATCCCAACTGATAGAATCGAATTCATCTTCTTTCTGAAGAATACGAAGACGCAGGTCGTCCTGCAGGATGCCGGCTACCTGGTAAAAGAGATTCAGGCTGCCATCTTCTGTAATGATTGCTTCGGTGCATCCGAGAGTGGTTCGTAGGGCAAGGCTCATAGTACGCGATTTAAGGTTTAGTGGTTTTACTATAAGACCTGGAAATTCCCCGAATCGCTGCCTGATAACTTAAAATTAACTTCTGAATTTTTTTGCTTTTCGGGCTGCTTTTTCAGCCTTGGGATCGCCGCTCAGGAGTTTCTCAGCGCCCACATTCTTCCCGTTGGTAGGACAGCCATATTTTGGCTTGAAGAGGTTGCAGGAGACCATCATGGTCAGAAAACAGATGAGTACGGATAATAACAAGGCGTTTTTCATAATTGCTCAGGTATATTGGTAAAACGAATTTAATCCGTAAAAATTGCAATTACTATAGTAAAACTACGGCCAGTCTGGCATAGGTTGTCAGCCGGCTGAAGGTCAGTTGCTTACCGTTTGGGGAAGTTTATACCTGGTCGCGGAACCAGTCGGCGTAGCGGATATAATTGCCGGCAATACGATTGATTTCGCCATTGATAAGCTCCTGAGAAATGTCTTTAACCTTTTTGGCGGGTACACCGGCATAAATACTACCAGGTTCGCAGATCGTATTTTCCAGCACCACTGCACCTGCGGCAATAATCGTATTGCTGTGTACCACGGCCTGGTCCATTACAATGGCACCCATACCAATCAGCACATTGTCGTGCAGGGTACATCCATGTACAATGGCATGATGGCCGATAGATACATTATTGCCGATGGTTGTACCGCATTTCTGGTAAGTGGCATGAATGCAGGCGCCATCCTGAATATTTACACGGTTGCCTATGCGGATAAAATTTACATCGCCACGCACTACGGCATTGAACCATACGCTGCAATCATCTCCCATAACCACATCGCCCACTACCGTGGCATTGGGGGCAAGGAAACAGTTATTACCAAAAGCAGGTTGTTTATCTTCTACAGGGAGAATGAGCGCCATGAGCAAATTTAAGTATAAAGGGTTAAAGGTATAAAGGTATAAAAGTGGTAGCGATTAGTTCGATACTTCTGCCATTCTCAATCACGATACGCTTATACTTTTAAAGCTTTATACTTTTATACCTTTGTTCCCATGAACCAACGGGAACTTTTTTTGCGGCATGTTGGGCAGACCTCACCTGCGCCACTGGCACTGGAAATAGTAAAGGCAGAAAAAAGCAGCTTGTGGGATGCTGCGGGCAGGGAGTATATTGATCTGATAGGAGGTATCAGCGTGGCCAATACCGGACACCGGCACCCCCGGGTGCTGGCTGCCATTCAGGCGCAGCTCGATGCTTATATGCATATAATGGTCTATGGCGAATTTGTGGAGAGCCCGCAGGTTCAGTATGCGCATCTGCTGACGCAGCATCTGCCAGCCGCACTCAATATGGTCTATTTTACCAACTCGGGAGCAGAAGCGGTGGAAGGAGCTATGAAGCTGGCCAAACGTGCTACCGGACGTACAGAGATCATCGCTTTCAATAATTCCTATCACGGTTCCACCCAGGGTGCATTGAGCATAATAGGCGACGAATACTGGCGCCAGGCATACCGCCCGTTACTGCCCGATGTACGGCATCTCATCTATAACTCGGCTGCAGCAATTGACGCTATCACCTCGCGTACGGCCTGTGTAATTGTGGAGACAGTGCAGGCAGAAGCCGGTGTGAAAGCACCCTCGCCCGAATGGATGAAGGCCTTGCGGCAGCGTTGTTCCGATACAGGTACGTTGCTGGTAATGGACGAAATTCAAACCGGGTTTGGCCGTACCGGCCGCCTTTGGGGGTTTGACCACTTTGGTGTTGTGCCCGACATTGTCTTATTAGGAAAAGCACTCGGTGGAGGAATGCCACTTGGCGCATTTGTAGCGGATCGTGATTTAATGATGACATTAACCGATGAGCCGGTGCTGGGCCACATTACCACGTTTGGGGGACACCCTGTAAGCTGTGCTGCAGGCCGAGCAGCCCTGCAGGTGCTGCTTGATGAGCAACTGATGAATGGTATTGCCGAAAAAGAGCAGTTGTTCCTCACGCTATTGAAGCATACGGCTATTAAGCATATTACTTCTTTTGGACTGTGGCTGGCCGTCAGTTTCGATTCTTTCGAAACCAATAAGCGGGTAATTGATGCCTGTATTGCCCGGGGAATTCTTACAGACTGGTTTCTTTTCTCGGCCGAAAGCCTGCGTATATCTCCTCCGCTTACCATAACTGATGCCGAGATCCGGAAGGCCTGTGCGGTAATCCTTGAAGCCATTGAGTTTGCTCATGCTGTCTGATGGAAACAGGTAAATAAAATTTTATTGTAAAACTTAAATGTTATTAATACATTTAAGAATAAAATTATTTATCAACCAAAACAAGCCGCATGAAAAAACTTCTCCTTCTGCTGGTCCTTGGCGCATTATCGCTGTCTACCTACGCCATCACCGAACCTGCCAAAACGGTTCCCGGTAAAAAAGCCCTGAAAGCAACTGAAGTGTATCTGCCTATTGGGAAAAACAAAGAACTGGTATCTGTTTATGAGTTGTCGCGGATGAGTCCCAAAGAGCTGCAAAAACTGACGGGTAAAAAGATGGGTTTCTTTGATAAGATAGGGTTTAAAATTTCACAGAAGAAACTTCGCTCCAGTATTAATCCCGATGGAACATTCAACAGCAAGCGGGTAAACAAGTATTTTAAGAAAATGGAATCGGGTGAAACCGGATTTCATATCGGCGGCTTTGCTCTGGGCATATTGCTGGGCCTGATCGGCGTGCTCATTGCTTATCTCATCAACGATGATAAGAAAAGGAATCGCGTTAAATGGGCCTGGATAGGCTGGGGTGTATGGGTGCTGATCCTGATTCTGGCATTGATATAATAGAATAACTGATTATAAAGAAAATGCCCCCGCAAAAACGGGGGCATTTTCTTTATGTAGTTAAAAGGTTAGCTGATAACAGCTGAATAAACCGCGGCGGCGAGTAATGCTCCGGCAACAGGTCCGGCTATGGGTATCCATGCGTAACTCCAGTCGCTGTTGCGTTTGCCGGCGATAGGTAAAATAAAATGAATAATACGGGGGCCGAGATCGCGTGCGGGGTTGATGGCATATCCGGTAGGTCCGCCCAGCGACAGACCAATTGCTAATACGAGAAAGGCAACGGGTAATTCATCCAGGGCTCCCATGGTACCGCTGGGCCTGGAGATACACAATGCGCCGAAGAGGAGTACAAAGGTTCCTATGCATTCGCTGATGAAATTAAAGACCGGTTTGCGGATTGCCGGTGCTGTGCAAAACACCGCCATCTTCCCATCGGCATCTGTGCTGGCGTCGAAATGGGGTTTATAAATCAGCCAGACCAGGATGGCGCCGGTCATGGCCCCAGCCATCTGGGCGCCAATATAAGTAGCCAGCAATCCTGTATCAAATTTGTTGAATGCTGCCAGTGCGATAGTGACGGCCGGATTAAGGTGGCCGCTGCCTCCGAGGTGGTTTGAGGCATATACGCCTACAAATACCGCCATGCCCCATCCAAATGTGATGACGATCC
Organism: Chitinophagaceae bacterium; assembly: GCA_017998385.1. Classification (GTDB taxonomy): domain Bacteria; phylum Bacteroidota; class Bacteroidia; order Chitinophagales; family Chitinophagaceae; genus CAYMZZ01. Next base: position 10,709 of record JAGODE010000033.1, read on the forward strand.
ACCCGCTGTTATTGCCTTTTGTGTCTTTTAAAACAACGTTGGCTACCACTCCGCCACCAAGCAGTATTAATAGAGCGGTACCAATAAATTCTCCCAGGAAAGCTGACATAATCGTTAGTTTTTGCTGTTTAATTCAGAATGTATAGTTGTGCTGTTTGCGTGAAAGCAGCGACTTGTTTCTTTTCCCATTCACTATCGCAGTGAAGCAGACGGGCCATAACGGCAGCTACACGTGCAGCTTCTGCCATTGCCTTGCGGGCATCCAGCAGCAGCATACGGCTGCGTCGGGCCAGCATGTCTTCTACAGTGAGGCAGGCTTCGGTTCTGATACTTTTTTCGATAGTATCGTCATCGAGGGCCAGCACATTGGGAGGCGGCTCATTGTGACCGGCCAGTTGCAATGTGCGTGTGGGTGTGGCTGGTACAGTGAGGCCCGCCTCGCGGGCTGCAGTATCAATGACCTGCTCTGCCATATGCCGGTAAGTAGTCCATTTACCTCCAATGATGCTTATAAGACCTGAGTCGGCCGTACTGATCAGGTGATCGCGCGAAAGGGCGGAGGTGGTTTTGCCTTTTGCTTTTACCAGCGGACGCAGGCCGGCAAATACACTGCGTACATCATTGCGCTGCGGATCGCGGGTAAGATATCTTCCTATATGAGTGAGGATAAAATCGATTTCTGCCGGCTGAGCGATAGGCTCAGGAAGGGCTTCGGTCACCGGTGTATCAGTAGTGCCCAGCACTACTTTGTTGTGCCAGGGCACTGCAAATAATACACGGCCATCGTCGGTACGCGGAATCATGATAGCCGTATCGCCGGCCAGGAATTCCCGGTCTACCACCAGGTGAATGCCCTGGCTCAGCGCAAGCTGATTTTCGTGTTGCGGATTATCGAGCCGGAGCAGCGCGTCGGAAAAAACGCCGGTGGCGTTGATGACAACACGGCTATTGACCTCATAGGTATTTCCTGTAATGGCATCGCGCACTGCCACACCTGTCACTTTTTCTTTTGTTTTTAATAAAGAAATGACCGGGCAGTAATTAAGTACCACCGCCTGCTGCTGCCGGGCAGTTTGGGCGAGGCTGATTGCCAGACGGGCATCGTCAAATTGTCCGTCGTGATATACAACAGAACCACGCAGTCCTTCGGGATCGAGCGTGGGGGTAAGCTCCAAGGTTTTTTCCCTGGAAAGAAATACAGAAGGTCCCAGGCCCAGGCGGCCCGCCATCCAGTCATACATTTTGAGGCCAATGCCATAAAAGGGACCTTCCCACCACTTGTAGTTGGGAACAACAAATTTTTGGTTGTGCACCAGGTGCGGCGCATTGCGTAACAAAAGCCCCCGTTCCTTGAGCGCTTCCATTACCAGGCGGATATTGCCCTGCTGCAGGTAGCGTACACCACCATGCACCAGTTTGGTGCTGCGCGATGAAGTGCCTTTTGCAAAATCGTATTGCTCAAAGAGGATGGTGCGTAATCCGCGTGCGGCTGCGTCTACAGCGGCTCCCAGTCCTGTGGCTCCGCCACCAATAATGCAAACATCCCATTGTGGCTGTGCCTGCATTTCCTGAATCATCGTAGCCCGGTCCATCATGGGCATTCAAAGGGTTTAGATGTGATAAAAAATTATTGATTACTGGCCCATGCGATCGAAGCCCGTACCGCGCGCTGCCAGCCGTTTACCAGCTCATTTCTTTTGTTGGCTGCAATACCCGGCGTAAACGTCTGATCGGCCTGCCACTGACTGGTGATCTCTTCCATGTTTTTCCAGTAGCCTACCGCCAGTCCTGCAAGATAAGCGGCCCCCAGTGCAGTGGTTTCGGTAACTGTAGGACGTATAACAGCAGTATCCAGTATGTCGCTCTGAAACTGCATGAGCTGATTATTTACTGTAGCACCGCCATCTACGCGCAGTTCTTTTATGCGGATACCTGCATCGGCTTCCATGGATTTTAATACATCGAGCGTCTGATAGGCGATACTATCCAGTGCAGCACGGGCTATATGTGCACGGCTGCTGCCGCGTGTAAGTCCAAAGATGCTGCCTTTGGCATAGGGATTCCAGTGTGGAGCCCCCAGGCCGGCGAAAGCCGGAACCATATATACACCATCAGAGTCGGATACCTGTGCTGCCAGCGCTTCTACTTCGGATGAGTTGCGGATTATCTTTAACTCATCTCTCAGCCATTGTACCACAGCGCCTGCAATGAAGACACTTCCTTCCAGTGCATACTGTACCTGATCGTCGATTTTCCAGGCTACGGTGGTCAGCAGGTTGTTTTTTGAAGAAATGGCATTTGTACCGGTGTTCATGAGCATGAAACATCCTGTACCATACGTATTCTTAACCATACCGGGCTGGGTACACAACTGGCCAAAAAGTGCAGCCTGCTGGTCGCCGGCAATACCGGCAAGCGGTATGCGCGAGTCTGGCACGAAGCTGCCGGTTACGCCGTATATCTTGCTGCTTGGTTTTACTTCGGGCAGCAGTTGGCGCGGAATGTCGAACAGCCGCAGCAAATCATCATCCCACTGGCAGGTATGAATATTGAGCAGCATCGTGCGTGAGGCATTCGATACATCTGTGACGTGGAGTTCGCCCCCCGAAAGTTTCCAGGCCAGCCAGGTATCTATAGTGCCGAAAGCCAGCTCGCCCCGCTCGGCCTTTTGCCTTGCACCACCCACATTGTCGAGTATCCATTTTAGTTTGGTCGCGGAAAAGTAAGCATCAATGATAAGACCGGTTTTTTCACGTACAGGTTCAGCCAGGTTGGCGCGTTTCAATTCGTCGCAATAAGCGGCAGTGCGGCGGTCCTGCCATACGATGGCATTATAAATGGGCTTACCTGTTTTGCGGTCCCAAACAAGGGTGGTTTCACGTTGATTGGTAATGCCAATGCCTGCAACCTGGCGCATAGTAATTCCTGCTTTGGCAACAGCTTCGGCCAGGGTGCCATACTGCGTACTCCATATTTCTTCGCCATCATGCTCTACCCAGCCGGGTTGAGGAAATATCTGTCTGAATTCTTTCTGTGCCACGCTCACAATTTTGCCCTGGTGGTCAAATATCATGCTGCGGCTGCTGGTAGTACCCTGATCCAGGGCAAGAATGTACTGAGAAGGCATGGAAGCAATGTTTGAATTTAGTCATGGTAAGGTAAGCAAAACTTTGCTTGAGCGCTACAAACATGACGAATTAACAGCCTGCGGCGAAAGGGTATTTCCCGCCCCGCATTTCTTTTCTATCTTGTGCCCAACCACCAGATAATACTCATGAAACGTACCTTTTTATTTTGCGTACTGTGCCAGTTTTTTGCATTACCGCTTTTATTGAATGCTCAGAAAAGCAACACTCCCAAAACACTGCTTTGGCGTATTTCGGGCAATGGCCTTACAAAAGACTCTTATTTGTATGGCACTATGCACGTGCAGGATAAAAGGGTATTTAATTTCAGCGACTCATTATATCACTATCTCGAAAAGGCCGATGGTTATGCCATGGAGGTCGATCTGCGCGATTTTATTGATACAATGATCCAGCGTGCTATTACCGATCACGAAGCCGAATTTTTCAGAGATGATGAAGAGGAAACTATTTCCAGGCCTTCCGGTAAAAAGAATGCTACCATCGACTCGCTCTTAAAACTGGTAAAAGACAAGAATGACCCTGCCAGCCGTAAAAGACTGATCAGAATGCGGGAAGCGCTTGTGCGGATGAGTCTTAAAAAAAAGGCGGAGATGCCTACTATTATGGATGCCTGGTTCTATGGCATTGCGCGCCGGCAGGGCAAATGGCTGGGTAGTGTGGAAGATGTGCGTGATCAGCTGCCGCTGGTAGATGAAGTAGGAACTGAGATGGATGAAGGATCGCTGAAATCCTCACCGGCAGAAGTGGGGCGTACGCTTGAAAACATGATCCAGATTTATAGCTCCAGGGATTTGGATGCATTATATGATTGGGTTAAGCCCGGCATGGGCCAGAAAGAAAGCGACCGGATATTTGTCAGACGTAATCTTAAAATGATAAGAAGCATGGATAGCCTGGCACGGATCCGCAGTGTCTTTTTTGCTGTAGGTGCGGCTCATTTGCCCGGCGATTCGGGGGTAATAAAGTTATTGCGGGATAAAGGATATACCGTAACTCCTGTACTGTCTTCGAAATATCCTGACCCTGATAAATACATGTCGAAACTGGCAGAGGCGCCCTGGTTAAAGGTCGAAGACCGGGATAAATCTCTTTGGATAGAGATGCCCACTTCAGCCTCAGATATCACCATGCTGGGCGATGCGCTGGTAATGCGGTACAGCATGGATATTACTACCATGACATTTTTTATGGTAGCTTCTATAGAAGTGCCCGAAGGCGGCGAATCACAACGTATAAAAGAGGCATTAAACAACAATAAGAAGGCAACTGTGCTCAGTCAGAAAGAGGTGGAAAATGCAGGTTTAAAAGGGCTGCAGGGCGATGCGCTTTTGAATAATTCATATTATCGTATACAATACCTGTACCGGAAGGGAAGGGTGTATATGTTAATGGCAGGCGGGCAAAAGAGGAGTATTCTGGAATCGGCTGATGTGGCCCGCTTCTTTAAGTCTTTTGCGCCACGCGAAGTAGTGAAGCCATCGCAGCCATGGTATGCTCAGCAGTTGCCCGAAAAGGGGATGTCTGTCGATTTTCCCCGTAAGCCGCGGCATAACCGGCAGATGGAAAAAGAGATGGATGATGCAGAAACGCAGCATGTGGTGTATGATCTGACAGATTTAAAGGCTGACGTTTATATGATGCTGCGTATTGCGGACCTGCGTGTTACGAATGTGATAGCCAGCGACAGTTCTTATTTTCAAACTTATCGCAGTTCGTTTGCCAGTACAATTGATAGTGTTACACGTGATGAATCAGGTTTATGGGAAGGGTTTCCTGTTTTTTACCTGGAAGGATATTCCGAAAAACGGGATGTAGTCATTCGTATAATGGCTATAAACAGAGGGAACCGCAATTATACGCTTTATGCCGGTGGTAGTCCCGGCAAGAATTCGCAGGCTATTCTGGACCGTTTTTTTCAATCATTCAGATTATTGCCTTACCAGACGTTGCCCAGGCAGAAACAGACTTCAGCCGAAGGCAATTTTTCATCTACAGTGCCCAAACCTTTTTACCGGTATCAGGATACGGAAGAAGGTGAAACACCGCTTCAGCTTTCGCATTATGTAAGTGCCGATTCGATTGAAGCGGTCTGGTATGAAGTAGTCAAAACGCCTATTCCAAAGTATATGTGGGCTAACAGCGATAGCGGATATTTCAATATGGCTGTGAAAGCATATATCTCCTGGGACGATTCTGTACTGCGCCAGCAACCTGTTGTGAACAATGGACTGAAGGGTATGGAATGGGTTATTCACCCGGCCCAAAGCCATGTAGAAAAACGGATACGTATCTTTTTCAGCGGAGATTCTATTTATAAGGTTATTGCCTATATCCCGGCGCCCTACATCAATGCAGCTCATCACAATGCATTTTTTGAAGATTTCCGGATTGTAAAGCCTGAGAAGAAAGCAGAGATGCTGAAAAGTAAGGCTTCCGTGCTGCTGAACGATCTGCAATCGTCCGATTCTGCTACTGCGGCAGAAGCCCTGGGCGCGCTCTGGGATGCGCCGTTTACAAAAAAAGAACTTCCCCTGTTGTATGAAGCTTACAGGAAGCCGTATGCCGATGATTCTGCAAGCGGCTATTATAGTGTCCGAAGTCAGCTTCAATTTGTAATAGCAAAACTGGCCGATAACAGCACACTCCGGTTTGTAAAGGATAATTATAAGTCTTTTGCGGGCAGCCGCGAGTCGCTGAAAGTGGAGATGCTTAATCTGCTGGCAGCTATACAGACGCAGGAGTCCTATGCGCTTTTGAAAGAACTGCTTTTGAATGCCACTCCGCAGGAGACAGGAAATCATGATCTGTCGTACCGTATTTCAGATTCACTTAAACTCACCGCCACGCTGTTTCCGGAGATTTTGAAGCTGGCAGGCAGTCCGCAATTTGGCGACAGGATAACGCAGATTACTGCCGAATTGCTGGATAGTGCTATCATAGAGCCGGCAATGGTGATGCCTTATGCGCCGGCTGTATACCAGTACACCGATTCAATGATTAATGTGCTGCGCAAAACAGATTCATCAGAGATCGAAGGGTATGCAGAGCGTAGCCGCATACGTTTGCTGGCCAGGCTGAAACAACCCGAGGCCTATCAGTTGCTGCAAAAATACACATCTGTCAATCAGACATATATCCGTATGGAGGCTGCTATGCTGCTTTTGAAAAATGAACAAAAGGTAGATACAGATATCTTCCGTAAAATAGCGGCCGACAGATGGTTTAGAAGAGATTTGTATGACAGCCTTACCGCTTTGGGAAAAGAGAACCTTTTTCCTGTACAATACCTGACCCAGGAGCTGATAGCCGAGTCTGATATGTACAATATTGCGTATGATGAAACTCCGGTGACAGAAATGGAATTGCTGGGCGTAAGACAGATGCAGTATAAGGGAGAGCTCAAAAAGTTTTATCTCTACCGGATACAACTGGGTGAAGGGGATGAAGACGAGGCAGAAACATATCTTGGTATTGCAGGTCCTTATTCAGTGAATGAAAAGGACATGCGCATCAAAATTTCCATTACAGGCCTGTATACCACAGAAGCATTTGATGAAGATAAAATCGACGAGCATTTCGCAGCTTATCTTAAAGAGATAGCTGAGTATTACGATGATGAAGAATAACAAATACAGGGAAATATGCTAATATGCTAATGTGCCGGTGTGCTAATAAAACCTTTGCGGGCGTGAGGTGCGAACTATTTTATAGCTATTTTACTGCCTTGCAAAAGCATCCGTATAAATTGGGTTATCAAACTGTCTTTGTCTTACATGTATTTTCCCGTATAACAGGGAAGCCGTAATTATCAGAATGTAAGGCGGAAGCTGCCAAATACGCCAAAGCGTTTGGTGCTTTCGGATAATTTGCTGGGAAGTACGCGCCAGATAAAATCGATGCGAAATACGCGCAGGATATTATCTACTCCTGTGCCCAGTTCCATGTAGGTGTTGCCATTGAGCGTCTGGAATGTATTACCCTGTTTGAAGTTGTAAAGCCGGTTGGCTTCCGAAAGGCTGCCCCAAAGTGTTTTGGCAGTCCAGAACTGGCGGAATTTCAGTTTGGGGAAAAACCGGAAGATACCATTGCCGATAATATGCTCTACGTTGAGGCCAAGGTATTTGTCATGAACGAATTCGAACCGGTTCATCATGTTGAATGCATATTTATTATAATAATGCAGTTCATTGCCCGGTGCAATATCCAGTAATACATAAGGCAGGGTGCCGAATGTACGTCCTGCATAGATCTGATAGGAAATACTTCCGAAGGGAGGTATTTTGATATAGTCAGACACACTGCCTGATATTTTGGTGTAGTTATAGCTGCTGTTGAATACACCCGCTATGCCGCGCGAAATGTAAAATTCGCCAATAGGATAGGGGCTTCCCAGGCTGGTGCGCAGAAAAGTGGCTTCCAGGAATTTTTCCAGGTAAGCGAAACGCAAACGCAAAGAGACCTCAAAATTGGTAAGTGGTGAACCTCCGTTTGAAGTGGGGAAGGAGTCTTTGACAGGGATGTTGCGAAGCGGTGTAAAATTTTTGTGCGTAAGCGCTATCAGTTCTGAAAGACCGAGACGGTGCTCATTAAAAAACTCAAAACGTTTTTCATTTACCTTCAGAAACTTGATAGGTATATTGGGTTTACGGATTGCCAGGGCAAAGATGTTGTCGGCAGTGACTTCGCCGTAATAGTTCTGACCAAAATCCAGGTCATTGGTATATGAGCCGTACCAGTAACGGCGGGGGTGTTTACGGGGCAGATAAAACAGTTCAGCTTTTCCTTTTAGTTTGCGATCACCAAAACCATAGGCCAGGTAGCCGTGATACCACCAGTGTTTATCGAATTTTTTGTTGCTGCCAATGTCAAACCGCATCCGGAAGCCCTCGTATGAATTAGCGGTCATCCAGTTGAACCACGGACCAATTTCGATGTTTCCAATATCCATATAACCCGTACCTATAAATTTGAGGCGCCGGGCAAGTTTCTGGAATACCGGTGCATTGGTAAGGGTATCAATCATGCGGATGATGCCCGCTTCTGTTTTAGTGAGTTCTTCATGGCGCGACTGGCTCCAGAAATCCTTGTCTTTATCGGCGGCGCCGGGCAGGGTTATAATTTCTTCGAGTAAAGAGTTTTTATTGAGTTCTGCTACCACTGAGCTGTCGTTGACCCGTACATTGCGATAGGTGGTGGTTTTGCGGCCAATGAGGCCCGGGCTGTTTTTGCCGATGGGGGACAGGTCGGCTACAAATTTATCTTTTGATAAAAACCAGGTAGAGTCGTTGATCAGCCGGTATTCCTGGATAAGGCTAAGGGTTTCGAGAAAGTTGACATTGGCATCTTTGCCCAGCCGGAGGTTCATTTTCTGAATGGCGAAGCTGCCGGCATGCACCCAGCAATCGCCTTCAAATGTATTGGTGCCTTTACGGCGTGGTGTAAATACCAGATGATAAAACCGCTGATTATTCACTACCTGTGTATCCAGTACGCGATAATCATAATACAGGTCTCCATTATCGGAGGCAGGGCTTACAAACTGTTTATCGAATACAGCAATGAAATTGTTATAGATATTGACATTCTGATCCATTCCCCCCAGGAATTTCAGAATGCTTTCATTTTTTACACCATTGGTATTGGCTGCGCGGATTACTTCCCGGCGTTTCAATGGTTTTTTCTGGTAGTAATAATCAGAAAGGGCCTCGGTAAGATAGGTGGGCAGGTATTTGATACCTTCCGAACTGTCGATGTTTTGATTGATCACATCGCCGATTGGGCGGAGTGGTTTAAAGCGGGTGATCTTTTTGAAGTTGACATTTTTGATATCCAGCTCCAGTTTGTTATATAATTCATACGAGAAATTACTGAAGCGATAGCGGTCGTTTTTGGGTTTGTGCTGTACGATCTTTCGCCATACCAGCAGGCCTTTATTGACTTTAGCCTTTACCCGTACGGTTTCGATATAGGTGCCTCTTTCGAGGGATACGCGTATTTGCAGGGTATCACTTGACGGGTCTATCCAGTACGTGTAATGCTGATAGCCTACACAGGTAATGAGCAGGCTGTCGGACGGCCATTTGTCGAGATTTAAATAGAAGTGTCCGACAGAATCGGTAAGTGTGCCAATGCTGGTACCTGGAAATGAAATGGAGGCAAAGGGGATAGGTTCATCGCTGTGTGCGTCAACAATGGTGCCGCTGAGTTGCTTGCGCTGAGCCTGTACCAGTATGGTCAGCAGGCAGAAGACGATCAGTAAGGAAATACGGGGTAATTGGTTTTCACGGCCCATCAGGTGCAAATTTATTGACAAACGATGACTTCTGGCGCAGGGAGTGGCAGGTAAGTTTTTTTTTAAGGTTTATTTGGAATTGTGGCATGCCGCCACTTACTTTGTACTTCAAAGTGCTTTTATATGGAAGAGCAAAACCAGGAGCAATCCAGACTGCAGGATGTAAAAGATATTCGCCGACTGATGGAGCGGTCGAGCCGTTTTACGACGTTAAGCGGGCTTAGTTGCCTGGCTGCCGGGGTGGCCGCACTGTTGGGAGCCTGGCAGGCTTACCGCTATATTCAGAATTATTATGGTCCCAATCCTGCTGAATGGCATTATACGAATGTTGCATTTGTGCAGTTGCGGGATCAGTTGCTGTTGCTGGCATTTACCGTATTTGGAGTAGCGCTGGTTACTGCTTTTTATTTTACCTGGAGTAAATCGAAGAAACAGGGTATTTCGTTGTGGGGGCATAGTTCCCGGCGGGTTTTCTGGAATATGGCCGTGCCGATCGGGGCGGGTGGTTTGTTTATACTGGGTATGGTTTGGCAGAATGAATGGCGTTTTGTGGCTTCGGCCAGCCTGCTGTTTTATGGTCTTGCCCTGGTAAATGCAGGCAAGTATACCCTGGCCGATATCCGTTATATGGGTTATTGCGAGATTGTACTGGGGCTGCTTAACCTCTTTTTGATTCCTTATTCTGTTGTCTACTGGTTGTATTTTTGGGCAGTTGGTTTTGGGGTGATTCATATTATATATGGATTGCTTATGTGGTATAAATATGACCGGAAATCAGCCGATTAATCTGTGGTGTTATGAAGAATCCGATAACTGGGCTCAATAAAATTTTTGATAACCGGATCCGTTTGGGGGTGATGAGTATCCTGGTAGTCAATGAGGAGGTTAGTTTTAATGACCTCAAGCAGATGCTGGAAGTCACCGACGGCAATCTGGCCACTCACCTGGTCAGTCTTGAGGAGAATGGATATATCAAGGTGCATAAAGGCTTTATAGGCCGTAAGACGAATACTACCTATTCGGTGACACGAAACGGGGAGAAAGCGTTTTCGGATCATGTGCACGCGCTTGAAAATATGATAAAGGGGTTAAAATAATTTTTTTTGCCCCTACACTTTGAATCACAAAGTACTTTTTATGTCAACATCTATACGTCTTATCCGCCGCTGGCTGCTTTTTTTTGTGATCAGCCTGCTCGTTAGTGGGTTAACTGTGTTACCACTTCAGGCTGAGCTTGATATGCTTGCACGCAGTTTTTCGCCAGATAGTATCCTGGGTCAATGGTTCAGCGAAGTACGCGATGCATGGAGGCAGACTAACGGCCGTTATTCTTTCCTGGCTTATGGGTATGACTGGCTGGCTTTTGGTCACCTGGTGATCGCCCTGCTTTTTATCGGTGTTTATCGCGATCCGGTACGTAACCGCTGGATCATAGAATGGGCTATGATTTGTTGCCTGCTGATCATACCGGTGGCCCTGCTGTCGGGTTATGTGCGGAACATACCGTTTTGGTGGCGCCTGGTCGATTGCAGTTTTGGAATACTGGGGCTGATTCCGCTGAGTATTTGCCATAGCAGGATATGTGAGCTGGAAGAAGCCGAAAAAAAGAACACCTTAAACCTAAATGAACATACATATGATTTCCGCTAAAATTATGCAGAATGAATTGTACTGAATTTTCTTTCATATAAAACAGCTATATGAAAATTAAAATGATTCTCCCGGCTTTAATGGAAGCGAAGAGCCCATTTTGGCGACCGATTAAGTATTCATTGTTTCCGCCACTGGGTCTGGCAACCCTGGCAGCTTATTGTCATCCTGCAGATGAGGTGGTGCTGCAGGATGAGCATGTGGAAGAGTTGGATTTATCTGATAGTCCGAATCTGGTGATCATTCAGGTTTATATAACGAATGCATTCCGCGCATATAAAATTGCCGATCATTACCGTAAAAGGGGCAGTTGGGTTTGCCTGGGTGGATTACATGTAACCTCGCTGCCCGATGAGGCTATTCGTTATGCCGACAGCGTTTTTATTGGCCCGGGTGAAGATACATTTCCGCAATTTCTTTCGGATTTCAGAAGAGGAAGTGCGCAGCGAATCTATTATAATAAAGTACGGGATATAGCCAGCCTGCCGCCCATCAGGCGGGATCTTATCAAACGGCAACATTACCTCGTACCTAATTCAATCGTAGTGTCAAGAGGGTGCCCGCATCATTGCGACTTCTGTTATAAAGATGCTTTTTTTGAGAAAGGGAAATCATTTTATCATCAGCAGGTAGACAAAGCGCTGGCGGAAATAGATCGTCTCCCCGGCAGGCACCTCTATTTTCTGGACGATCATTTGCTCGGAAATCAAAAGTTTGCTTCGGCACTGTTTGATGGTATGCGGGGTATGAATCGTGTATTCCAGGGAGCATCTACTGTAGATGCTATACTGCGCGGCGATCTGATCGAAAAAGCAGCGCAGGCCGGACTAAGAAGTGTTTTTATCGGATTCGAGACATTGAGCGAAGCTAATCTGAGCTCAAGCAATAAGAAACAAAATCTGGGCAAAGATTATAGCCATGCCATCACTAAGCTGCGTGACCTGGGAGTAATGGTAAACGGAAGTTTTGTATTTGGCCTTGATGATGATGATCAGGATGTATTCAAAAGAACAGTTGACTGGGGAGTAGAAAACGGATTAGTGACGTCTACTTATCATATCCTGACACCTTATCCCGGTACACGGCTTTACCGACAGATGGAGCAGGAGCAAAGAATCCTGCATACTAACTGGGAAAAATATGATACCAGGCAAGTAGTGTATCAGACAAAGGGCCTTTCTTCAAAACAATTGCAGGATGGATATAATTGGGCGTATCAAGCTTTTTATTCCTGGTCGAATGTCTGGCGTTCAGCAGCTGTGAATACTGATCCGGCCATGCGGCGTAAACAGCTGATGTATACGATTGGCTGGAAAAAATTCGAACCCTTTTGGAATTTTATTATCAAGACCAGGGGGCTAAACAGGCTCCTTCCTCTTCTGGAGCATATCCTCGACAGAAAGAAATCTGAAGCAGACGGCTCTACTCCCTTCCCTGCTATAGCCTGACAGGTCTTTATAATAATCCGTAAACGAAATTAAGTATGCTACGCGTCATCAAGAGTTTTCAGTATGCCTTTGCCGGATGTTGCTTCCTGCTGCGTACCCAAACCAATGCCTGGGTGCACCTGCTGGCTACCATTACCTTATTTATTATGTGCTGCTTCTTTAGTCTCAGCACTACAGAAGTGATCCTGCTCATTATTGCAACTACTTCGGTATGGGTGGCCGAGTTTTTCAATACAGCAGTTGAGCAGGTCATTGATCTCCTGCATCCGCAATGGCATGCGCGGGCCGGACGGATTAAGGATCTGGCAGCGGCAGCGGTACTGATAACTGCGCTTTCGGCAATAGCTGTAGCCACTTTCATTTTTATACCCAAAATCATACACTAATATGTTTGTAAGAAGCTATCATTTTCTGCGCTCTTTTCTGAGCAGCTGGGTCTGGCTTAGCCTGCTATTCAGCCTGGTGCTGGTGACTGTACGTGTGGCTATAACGGGCGGGCAGTCCTATCTCTTCCTGGCCTGGAATCTTTTTTTGGCCATTCTGCCTTATAGCATCACCCGGGTATGTATGCTGTATCCGCAATATTGGGAACGGGCATCGTTGCGTATCGTTCTTGTATTGATCTGGCTTGGCTTTTTACCCAATAGTTTTTATATCATCACCGATCTCTTTCACCTGAACGTGGATAGCGTTGTGCCTGCCTGGTTTGATCTGCTGCTGCTATTTTCTTTTGCCTGGAATGGTGTAGTACTGGGTATACTGTCTGTACGGCAGATGGAGATACTAAGCCGGCTGGCCTGGGGGGCTTTACCCGCCCGCCTGTTTCTTTTGGGAGTGATGTGGCTTTGTGCCGTCGGGGTATATATAGGCCGTTACCTGCGCTACAACAGTTGGGACGTTTTATGTCAGCCATGGCAACTGGCTGCCGAAATGCTTCATCGTGTTATACATGCCCGCGAGTTTGTATTGATGTGGGGTATGACAGGCCTGTATGCCATTTTTATGACGCTTCTTTATTATACCATTCAGGATTTAAGTAACCATTTTATCATAAATAATAAAACAGTATATGGAACAAACAACAAAGGAAAGCTTGTGGCAGAAAAGTAAATTATTATTAAAGGGGCTGTTAATCGGAGCCCTGTCACTGCTGTTGCTGATACCTGCCTATTTTGTACGTGAGCTTATAGAAGAGCGGGAAGCCCGTCAGAAAGAAGCTATAGCGGAGGTAAGCGGACGCTGGGCCGGTTCGCAACAGCTGCTGGCACCTGTGCTGGTTGTACCATATTGGGAAACGGTGGAATACAGCAATGGTTCAAATGAATCGGTTCGTCGCCTGGCATATGTGCTGCCCGATAAATTAAGTATCAATGGTCAGCTAAAACCTGAGCAAAGGCATCGCGGTATTTATGATGTGATGCTATACAGCTCAGACCTGCAGATAGACGGCCGTTTTGATCCGTTGCCGCTGCAGCAGCTGCAGTTGAGTGCTGATAAAGTGATCTGGAATGAAGCATATGTGGCTATGGGCGTAACTGATGCAAAGGGATTGCGGGATGAACTCCAGTTAAAATGGAATGATTCCATGTATACCTTAAATCCATCACGCTTCGATACGGGGTTTTTGAAGGAAGGTTTTTCTACCCCGGTCTCTATAGTACCCGGACAGACAATTACGTTTTCTGTACAGGTAAAACTGCAGGGATCAGGTGAGTTGTTGTTTTTACCTACCGGAAAATCGACTGATGTAAAACTAAGTTCTGTTTGGAAAGAGCCCAGTTTTTCGGGAGCCACTTTGCCGGATTATACGCTCAATGATGCCGGCTTTACTGCACAGTGGAAAAGTATGGCTCATACGCGCAATTTTCCCCAGGCCTGGAAAAATCAAACCTATCAGTTACAGTCTGCAGCAATGGGCGTCAATCTGTTTATACCAGTAAATGGGTATCAGAAAACCATGCGTTCTGTTAAGTATGCATTATTATGTATTGTACTCACGTTTGCAGCCTTCTTCCTGGTAGAGACGGCCGGTAAACGTTCGGTGCATCCGTTGCATTATGGACTGGTAGGGGTGGCACTTATTCTTTTTTATACCCTGCTGCTTTCCGTTTCGGAATATGCGGGTTTTGATACGGCATATATAGTGGCAGCCGCAGCTACTATCGGGTTGATCACCCTGTTTTTGAAATCTGTGTTACAATCCGGTCGGTTGGCTGCAGTAATGGCGTTTGTGCTGGCGCTTCAGTACGGATATATTTTCGTGGTATTGCAACTGCAGGATAGCGCATTGCTGGTAGGTAGTATTGGATTATTTGTGGTGCTGGCTGTGATCATGTATTTCTCACGCCGGATTAAATGGTAGATACGTGAAGGAGAATAATGCCTTAGGCAAATTCAGTAAGCAAGGCCTGAGTGGTAATGATCGGATTTTTCAATCATTACTGTCTGGGGTAATACTGAAAAATACTGCAGGGACTGTATTTATATTTCAGTATGATTTACTCCTGTTGAAACCTTTATCTGTGGGACGCTGTGTTTTCTGTGAGCAAAATTTCCCGCAGAAAACGCTGATTTACGCAGATAAAGATATTTCCCCGGACAACAGTGGTTACCAAATCTTCAAATCCACTCGCACACTGGCACATTAACCCATTAGCACATTATCATACCCATCTTCAAATTTTCAAATCGCCAAATCACTGTTGTCCGGGGAAAATAAAAGCCATGGCTTTCCTTTTACAGTTAAACGACGTATCCGGAACCATCCCAAGAATCCGTCCCGAAGTTTCGGGACGAGCGGTTAAATTGTAAATGATCGAATCGTTTACTTTACGCGTAATACTGTTCACCGGTTCGCATCTGCTTTTAATTCCATCCTTTTGCCTCCACGGCCGGCAGGCCGATGTGGTTCACCGGTGCTGTGTTTTTCTCCGGTCTCTGTTAATGCCAGTATCATTAAAGATTCAATCGGAGAAAAACAAGGCACCTTG
>JAGODE010000265.1 GCA_017998385.1 Chitinophagaceae bacterium
TGGCCAGCTCCACATCCAGTATCGGCATGCCATATATCGGAGAAGATGGATCCGTTTTGGCTGCCGGATTCACCACATCATTGGCCCCCAGCACCAGTACCACATCGGTGCTGGCAAATTCTTCATTGGCCTGCTCCATCTCCAGGAGTTTGTCGTACGGAACATCTGCTTCGGCCAGCAATACATTCATATGTCCCGGCATACGGCCTGCCACGGGGTGAATGGCATATTTTACATCAACACCCTTGCTCTCGAGCAGTTTCTCCAGTTCATGACAGGCATGCTGCGCCTGAGCCACCGCAAGCCCATAACCAGGTACAATAAATACTTTATTGGCATAACTCATCACTACCGCGGCATCGCTCAGCGTAATTTCTTTATAACTACCCTGCTCTTTCGTACCACCTACTTTAGCTGCAGCACCGCCGCCAAATGAACCAATCAGCACATTGGCCAGTGAACGGTTCATGGCCTTACACATAAGTATGGTAAGCAAGGTTCCCGCAGCGCCTACCAGTATACCACCGGTGAGCATTACTTTATTATCGTAGAGGAAACCACCGCATGCTGCTGCCACACCGGTAAAGGAGTTGAGCAGCGATATTACCACGGGCATATCGGCTCCCCCGATAGGGAATACAAAGAAAACACCATATAAGAGCGACAGGGCAAACAGTATGTAGAATACAAGCTGACTGTTTGCAGGCATCCAGCCCACGAGGTAGGCAGCCAGGGCAACAATTACCAGTAATAAAAGAATATTAAAAATATGCTGCCCCTTAAACGCAAAGTCTTTCACTTTGCCATTCAGTTTGCCCCAGGCTATAATAGAGCCGGCAAAAGATACCGAGCCAATTATGAGGCCTAATACAATAATCAGTAAATGTCCGGTACCAAAATTGGGTGCTACATTGTCGAGCCCCAGCACGCTCAAAGGAGGATATACCGTCCATCCCGCACTATGCACCCAGTGATCAAACTCTACGATAGAGATCAATGCCGCACAGGCGCCACCCATACCATTAAAGAGGCTCACCATTTCGGGCATGGCAGTCATCTTTACTTTTTTAGCGGCGAGTGTGCCGATAATGCCACCCACAATCAAGCCACCGAATATCCAGCCATAGTTGCCCAGCTTTTGTCCCGCTTCATCTTCATACAGGAAAATAGTGCCGATAATAGCCAGGCCCATACCGGCTGCTGCTACCAGGTTGCCCCGGCGGGCGGTAGCCGGGTTTGACAGCATTTTGAGGCCAATAATGAATGTAACAGAACCTATCAGATAAATAAGCGTGAGTATGTTTAATTGCATAGTCCGGTGTTTGTAGCGAATAAAGCAATGCGGGAAGCGATGACCTGTGGCTGCAACCCTTTACCCTTTTTTCTTTTTCTTAAACATTTCCAGCATACGGTCTGTAACCACAAAACCGCCTACCACATTGAGCGTACCCAGTACCACGGCCAGGAAACCCAGTATCAGTGCGAGGTAATTATCTGTCTCCGCTTTACCCATGACGATTATTGCACCAATGATTACCACACCATGTATAGCGTTGGCCCCACTCATGAGCGGGGTGTGCAGCACACTGGGCACATGTCCTATTACTTCGATACCTACAAAGATCATCAGGATCACGATGTAGATGATCTGCTGATTGCTGTGAATCCATTCCAGTATTGATCCCATACTTTATTATTTGATCGGTTAGAATATTTTATTATAAATCAGGGGTTGGCTTTTACGCGCTCATGCACTACGGCGCCATCGTGCGTAATGCAGGCTCCCTTTACCAGTTCATCATCCCAGTTGAGTTGCAACTGACCTTCTTTACTGATAAGCAATTGTAAAAAGTTGAGCACATTTTTACCATACAGTTTACTGGCATCGGAAGGCATGGTAGCGGGCAGGGCAGAATTACCAACGATCGTCACTCCTCCTGCCTGTACTGTTTCGTTGTTGCGGGTAAACGGCGTATTACCACCGGTAGCAGCGGCAATATCAATGATAACTGAGCCATTCCGCATCGAGGCGATCATAGCTTCTGTAATGAGTATGGGTGCTTTTTTGCCCGGTATCTGTGCCGTCGTAATTACAATATCAGCTTTGGCAATGCTTTCAGCAATGCGTTGCTGTTGTTTTTGTTTATACTCTTCCGTTTGTTCTACGGCATAACCGCCGGCTTTGGAGGCATCGGCAGCGCCCTCTACTTCCACAAATTTGGCCCCGAGACTCATCACTTCTTCCTTTACTGCGGGGCGGGTATCAAATACTTCTACCACTGCACCCAGGCGGCGTGCCGTAGCGATGGCCTGCAAACCGGCCACTCCCGCTCCCAGTATCAGCATCCTGGCCGGGGCGATACTTCCTGCAGCGGTCATAAACATAGGGAAATAACGGCCATACACATTGGCAGCCGTTAATACAGCCTTATACCCGGCAATATTAGCCTGCGAGCTCAATACATCCATGGCCTGTGCACGGGTGGTACGCGGCAGCATATCGAGCGAAAAAACGGTATGTCCCTGTGCCGCCCATTGCTGCATTTCCTCCACTACGTATAATGGCTGGTATACTCCTATAAAAACAATACCGGCACGTGCCGGTCTCAGTGCGGGTTGATGAATACCCAGGATAATATCAGCTTCGGCAGCTATTGTGGAAGCATCGGCCAGTCTTGCGCCCGCTTTTTCATATTCACTATCGCTGCAAAACGCTTTTTCACCGGCACCTTTTTCCACCAGCACGGTGATTCCTTTTTTGGTCAGCGTAGCCACCGCTTCTGCCAGCAGCGATACACGGGTTTCGGAAGATGGCTCTTTAAGAACAGCTATGATCATGCAGCGAGTGGATTTGAAATAGAATAATGTGAATTGATAAGTAAGATAGGGATTTTTTCGGCTTAGGCAGAATCTGTCTGCAGGGAGTGGAGAGATTGTGGAATATCGATGATACCGCTACCAGGGATAGCTTTATACAGGGACTAATACTTTATACTGAAATGCGCTTTTTCGTGAAATTCCCTGCGAAAAAAAACGAGTCCGATAAAAAAGAGATCAATACTGCAGGTTACTGCTTCATGGCTGCTGATATGATTCCAGGCCCGTTCCATACCGGCACTCCAGTGAATATCGTCGAGCACCACCACGGTATCGTTATGTACAAAAGGTAATAACCTGGTAAAATAATCGATGGTAGGTTCTTCGCGGTGGTTACCATCGAGAAAAGCGAAATCGACCCGTTGCAGTTGCTGCAGCAATGCGGGCAGGACCGCCTCAAACTGGCCGGTATGAAGCTGAATATTTGTTAATCCCAACTGGTCAAAATTACGCTGGGCGGTAGCCGCAATTGCGGGTGCGCCTTCTATCGTATGCAGATGGCCTCCTTCATATCCGAGTGCGAGGTAACTGCTGGTAATCCCCAGCGACGTACCCAGCTCCAGCAATTGCGCGGGAGTAAAATACTGTACCAGCCGGTATAGCAACTGGCCATATTTACGCGGCTTGGCCGCATGACGGGCTATAGAGGCGATGCTGCGCTGGGGGTGAGTACCTGTTACGGAACCGGCTCCGAAATCAGTTACCGGCAGCATTTCCTGATTTTGTAATAATTGTTTGCGCAATTGCTCTACCCGCGTATAGGCGGGATATTTTTCCCGGTCATTCAGCACATCGCGGATAAGCGCATATACAAAAGGAGAATGCATGCCATGGCCACGGCCATTATAAGCCGAAAGACGGTATTTACCGTAACGCAGGGCCAGTTGCAGCGGGGAATACATTCTTTTTAAATAAAACAGTAGCAGTTAAAAAATACGCTCCCATACCTGAAAGGAGTAATTATACGCGTGCTGTGCATCGGCTTCATGGTCCTGCTGACTGACCAGTTTCCAAACTTTAGGATCGATGGCAGGAAAGTAAGTGTCGCCTTCGGGCTCGGCATCCACACGGGTCAGATAAATACGTTTGGCCTTTTCAAAAGCCAGCTTATATATCTCACCGCCACCAATGACCATCATTTCCTTTACATCCATCTGTTTCACCAGGAAAATGGCATCGTCGAGGCTGTTAACCACCACCACATTTTCTCCGACCAGCCGCTGGCGGCTCAGTACAATATTCTTTCGCCCTTTTAACGGTTCCTTTAATGATTCAAATGTTTTACGGCCCATGACTACCGGCATACCCCATGTTACGTTTTTAAAAAAACGCATGTCATTGGGCAATCGCCATAGCAATTGATTGTCTTTTCCAATCACATTATTATTGGCAGCGGCCACTACCAGCGAGATAATCATGGGCAACAGGCTTTGATAGGCGGTAAAGATAAGCCAGCCATCTTATACAGCCACGGGTGCTTTAATGGCCGGATGACTCTGATAATTTTCCAGTGTAAAATCTTCGAATGAAAAAGAGAAAATATCCTTTACGGCGGGGTTCAGCCTCATAACCGGCAGCGGATAAGGCTGACGGCTGAGTTGTAATGCTACCTGCTCGCGGTGATTGTTATAAATATGTACATCACCGAAAGTATGAATGAACTCACCCGGCTGCAGGTCACAAACCTGCGCAATCATTAAGGTGAGCAGCGCATAAGAAGCAATATTAAAGGGAACACCCAAGAATACATCGGCCGAGCGCTGGTAGAGCTGACAGCTAAGACGGCCATCGGCTACATAAAACTGAAACAGCGTATGGCAGGGCATTAAGGCCATTTCCGGCAGATCTGTTACATTCCACGCACTTACAATAAGACGACGGCTATCGGGATTTTTCCGGATCTGCGCTATCAGATCGCTGATCTGATCCACCACTTTATGATCTTTCCCTTCCCAGCTGCGCCATTGTTTGCCATAAACGGGCCCCAACTCCCCGTTTTCATCGGCCCACTCATTCCAGATACTCACGCCATGCTCTTTGAGGTAGGCAATATTCGTTTCCCCTTTCAAAAACCAAAGGAGCTCATGAATCACACTTTTGAGGTGAACCTTTTTAGTAGTCACCAGGGGAAAGCCCTTTTGCAGATCAAAACGCATCTGGTAGCCAAAGCAGCTTTGCGTACCTGTACCGGTGCGGTCTGTTTTATGGGCACCATGATCGAGTATATGTTGGAGCAAATCAAGATATTCCTGCATGGCCGCAAGTTACGCAAAAGCTGCCGCCCTGCCAGCCAGCCACCTGCCGGGTGTGAGCAACCTGTTAATACCTGTTATTTCAAGCCCGTCAGGACCTTTCATATTGAATTTCTGCCACATGGAGGGCTATGACGGGAGGCGTGGCATCGCCAGCGTCGAGACAGGACAGAAAATCCTGATGAATGCGCCGTAACGATTGCTGATGGCGGGTGAGCCGGTCCTGGAGGTCGGCCATTTCTGCCCGCTCACGGGCAAGTACTGCCTCCTGCGACACCAGTTGCTCCCGGCTGGCTGTTAGCTCTATCTGCATCTTTTCTGTATGTTCCGTGAGCAGATTGCTTTTCTGCTCCCATACCTGCAATTCTTCTTCACGTTCGCCAAGCAGCGTCAATAGCTGATCGGTTTTACCCGTACTCTCCTGCAATTGCTGACGCAGGCCGGCTACCTGTTCCTGCAAATTTTTCAGTTCATGCTGTTGCTTTATTGCAGACTCTTCTACCGTAAGTCTGTGCCGGTCTGCCTCATACTGCAAGCGAACACGCTGTTCCAGTTGCTGCTGCAGGAAATCAATCTGCATTTTCTTTTCGCTCAGCAGATCCTGCAGGTAATCCTGCTCAGTCACCTGGCTGTGCAGGTAACTGATCTCTTCCTGCCAGCGACGTATTAGTTGTGTCTTTTCATCATCCGACGAGGCCTGCACATTTGCAGTGGCACGAAGCAATTCATGCTCCTGCTCCAGCTGACGATAGGAACGGTTCAATTGCTCCAGTTCTTTTTCCAGCATTTTCTTTTCGGTTATGTGAGCAGCTGTAATGCGGTCTATATCCTGTTCCAGCTCCGGCGACAAATGCGCATTTGCAGTTTCCATAGTTTGTTGATTTGTAGTTGGGGGATGTGTTGTTGTAGCCAGTGCCAGTTGTGTATATCGGCTGTTAAGCCGGGTATAATCCTGGTGCAGGGCTGCAAATCTTGCTTCGTTGACGCTTAACCTCAATTTATAGCGACTGATAAGCGATGAATGATCAAATAGAATGTATTCACCATTACCGGTGGTATAT
>JAGODE010000266.1 GCA_017998385.1 Chitinophagaceae bacterium
GTTACACAGACAGACTTGATCTCTATAAGGTAGAGTATTCTTGCGTGGATTTTAAGTTTGAGGAATAAAAAATTGATCATGGTTAATGGATACCGTGAAAACACGGAATGAGCATGTCTGTATTTTATACGTTTACGTATATATTGTTTTAGCAACATCGGTAGTGGAGTAGACGAGAACCGTAAATTATCAGAAGGCTTGCTGATTAGGAATGGAGCATAAAGTTTTATATTCAGAAGAGCATCGGAAAATGCCAGGGGATCAGCAGATACATGCCGGTGGATAAAACCTACGGGTTATCTGTAGGTGTTGCCGGACAACGCAGTAATTCAATCTTTTATCTTCCTTTAACATCCCGGCTTAGCCGGCCTGTCGCCTTTTGTCTATCTTCAGTACATGCAAGATTTTCTGTACACCCTTATCCTCCTGGGCTCTCTGCAGGGGGTGATTATCTGCGGCCTTTTACTGTTTTCGCGTGGCCGGTTGTTATCAAACCGGTTGCTGGCAGGTATCATCGGATTGATGTCGCTTCCGGGTTTTCACTTATACCTGCATTACAAAGGAGGGTATGATATCAGCGACTTTACCCGTTTCGTACACGATATTCTGCCCATGGTGGTTATCATGCCCATCGGTCCGCTCATCTGGTTTTATGTACGTTCGCTAACGGAACCAGCTTTTGAGTTAGGGAAAAAACAACGTCTGCATTTCCTGCCGGCAATTATTGATCTGCTACCCAAACTCGCGGCCCTGGTTTTGTATTGTGCACTATGGCTGGGCGTTTCGGTGGGTACGCGTCACGATTACCATATGCTCGATGACTTATATAATCGCTATGCCGATATTCCGCGCTGGCTATCCGTAAGTTTTTATATTGGTCTCTCTGTATGGTATTTGAAAATGCGTCCGGTAAGCCATCCTGCAGGAAAAAAGACCAGGCAATGGCTGGTACTGTTTATCCGCCTGTTTGCCGCTTTTCAATTGATCTGGCTGGTATATCTGATACCTTATGTTATTCCTGCCTATACGCAGCAACTGCTGAAGGCTGTAGACTGGTTCCCGATCTATATCCCCATGACCATACTGGTATACTGGCTGGGTATACAGGGGTACCTCACCAGTCTGAAACTGACGATTCCTAAAAAAACTGTTCACCCCGCCTGGGTCGACAGTGCATGGCAGCGCCTGAGTGCCTGCATGGAGCAGGATCGTCTTTACCTGGATCCGGAACTCAACCTTGAGAAAGTAGCCGGCCATACCGGTCTTACTACCCGGCAGATTTCAGCATTGCTTAATCAGCACCGTTCTACCAGTTTCACCGCTTTTGTCAATCACTACCGGATAGAGGAGTTTAAAGCAAGGTTAACCGGCGATAATGCCAGCCAGTTTACCATGATCGGTCTGGCCATGAAATGTGGCTTTAATTCACCTGCTACATTCCAGCGTATTTTTAAGCAATACACCGGCATGGCGCCTTCTGTTTTTCTGAAATCCGTAGGCAAAGCGGAGGAAGGGGAACAGTAAATGGGTTAATTCCGGCAAATAATTGATAGTTTATTATTAATCATACCTGATTTATTATCAGTTATGTGAATAAATTGAGATGCGTTCTTATCGCTCAAAACATGATTTGAGAGCTATCCTTTTTTTTCATTTGTGACATACCTGCGAGGTTTGTTTATAAAAAAGATGCGTACCGTTTTATTTGCTCTATTCCTGCTGACTAGCCTGCACACAAAGGCACAGTCCAAACCTTTCCTGGAACCCGCGGCCATGCGCGAAGACTTCGCTTATTTACGTCACTACCTGGAGGCCACGCACCCGATGCTTTACATCCATCATACGCCCGAAGCCATCAGGACTACGATGGATAGCCTGGTTGCAACAATGGACAAACCACTGCCGTTTCTCGAATTTTATAAAAAAATAGCCTTTCTCATTGCACAGGTGGGATGTGAGCATACCAGTTGTGGCTATGGGGAAGGATTTGATAAGCTGATACATGCAGCCCGTTTCTTTCCATTTCAGCTCTACTTTCTGCCGGACAAAGTACATATTCTGATCAACCTTACACCAGATAAGGATATCAGGCCGGGCGATGAGCTGTTATCTATTAATAATTACCCGATTGATAGTATCCGCCGGGTATTGTATCAATATATACCGGCAGATGGACATATCGCGGAAGCAAAGGATAATCAGTTGTCGGCCATGACATTTAATATCTGGTATTACCTGTTTGTGGAGCAGGCAGATGAGTTTGATATCACGGTACGTACCCGGGAGGGGAAGCTGATCAGTAAAACCGTAAAGGCAGTGACGCTAAAAAAGCTGAACGCCCAGGCGGTTAAAAATCCCGTTAATAAGCCTGTACTGGATCTTGATAAGCAATTACGTGCCTGGCGCAAAGAGCCTTTGCATCTTGAGCTGCTGCCAGATCAGAAAGCGGCAGTGCTAAGTGTGCTGACCTTTCATGCCGATATGAATGGCTTTCGCAGCAAGCTCGATAGTTTTTTTAAGGTAATGGCTGCCAGCAACACGGAAAAACTCATCATAGAGCTGGCGAATAATGGTGGTGGCGAGGTGGAACTGGCAGCAGACCTGCTGAACTATTTTATTACCGCACCCACCAGTATTGTAGAATACTCCTACCTGCTTACCGATAGGGATGAATACCTGAAGCTGGCCAGTATCCCGGATGAGATCAGGCAATCTAAATATGATTATATCGAACCGCTGAAGGATGGAAGAGCATATGCAAAACTTTCGAAGTATGCAGGTGAACTGAAAATGCTGCAGCCCCGTGCAGACCGGTTTGCCGGGAAGGTATACCTGTTTGTAAACGGAGGAACCTCTTCTGCGGCTTCTGCCTTTGCGGCTGTTATGAAAAGTCTGGGACTGGCTACGGTAGTGGGCCAGGAAACCATCGGTGCCTATGCCGGCGGTGGCACCGTTATAGGACTTGACCTTACGCTGCCTAACTCAAAGATCACTGCGCATACTGGGCTGCTGTATCAGCGGTTTCGCACCACTGGCGGTGTAGCGCACCGCGGCGTTATTCCTGATGTGCCCTATGTGGTTTCGTTTGATGAGCTGTTTGCAACAGATAAGCCGTGGAGGAAATTTATGCTGGGGTTAAGGTAGAGGGCAGACGGAAAAAGGTAGAAGGTAGAAGGCTTTTGGCGCCGATACAGTTCCGACTTCTACCTTCTGCCTTTCCCCCCCCCCACCTTTTTTCCGCCGCCTGTAACTTTTCTAATCTTCGCTTCGTACCAGCAAGAAAACCTGCCATGCTGCGTAATTACCTGAAGATTGCGTTGAGGAATCTTTTTCGCCATAAGGCTTACTCGTTTATAAATATTGCTGGTCTTGCCATAGGGATGGCTTCCAGTATTATTATTTTCCTGTGGGTACAGCATGAGCAGAGTTTTGACCGGTTTCATCAAAAAGCAGGCTCTATTTACCGGATTACCGGCCGGGCCGGTGACTTTGATTTTGCCGTCAATCCTGCCGGTATGCCCGAAGGCCTCCAGGCAGAGTTGCCGGCTATCCGCAGTACAGTCAGGGTTTCTCATCCTGAATCGGCAACACTGGCGGCAGGGGATAAGAAGTTTGAGGAAAAAAAGATATTCTTCGTCGACTCTACATTCTTCCGCATTTTTGATTTTCGGTTGCTCAAAGGCAATCCGGATCAGGCATTGCAACGAAGCGATGCCATTGTGCTCACCCGATCTGCTGCAAAGAAATACTTTGGAAAAGCAGATCCCATGGGCCAGGTGTTGCGTCGGGATAATAAAAAAGACCTGGTCGTGACGGGTATTCTGGAAGACGTGCCGGGTAACTCACATCTGCAATTCGACATACTCATTCCCCTGTCACATTTCACGCAGGATTATCGCGATCTTCGGGAAAAAGTATGGGATAACTTCAATTATTATACTTACCTGCTAATGGATCCCGGCTTCCGGGGCGATAAGGCTTCTATTGCCACATTCAATCAGGCGATGGATAATATTTATAAAAAGCATGAATCGGAGGAGAACCTTAAAGTCAATTTTTTTCTTCAACCGCTCACCAGCATCCATTTCAACTCAAGTCTGCAGGTAGATTTGCCGGGGCACGGCAACCGGCAGTATGTAGATATCATGCTGGTGGTAGCCGTTTTTATTTTGATTATTGCAGCTATCAATTTCATGAATCTGGCAACCGCCCGCTCGGCACGCCGTTCACGCGAAGTTGGATTGCGTAAAGTGGTGGGCGCATTGCGGAGCCAGCTGGTCGGACAATTTCTCGGCGAGTCAATGATAACCGCTCTGATTGCTCTGTTGCTGGCTATCGGAATGGTATTTCTTTTCCTTCCGTTGTTTAACCGGATAGCCGGACAGGAGTTTTATTTCAATTTAAGTGACTGGCGGATGATTAGGGGATTGATTGCTGTGGCGCTTATGACCGGTCTGCTCGC
Organism: Chitinophagaceae bacterium; assembly: GCA_017998385.1. Lineage (GTDB taxonomy): Bacteria > Bacteroidota > Bacteroidia > Chitinophagales > Chitinophagaceae > CAYMZZ01. The sequence goes on from JAGODE010000266.1 coordinate 4,463, forward strand.
AGGAGTATACCCCGCTTTTTTCCTCTCTGCATTTCGCCCAACCCGCGTGCTCAAGAGTAATATGAAAACCATGGGCGGCAATCTGTGGTTCCGGAATACCCTGGTGGTGACACAATTTGTAGTTTCCATTGTATTGCTGGTCGGTACCGTAGTGGTATACAAACAGCTTTATTTCATCAAACACCGCAATGCAGGTTTTGAAAAAGAAAACCTCGTGTATATGCCTATGAAGGGCGATCTGTGGAAGCAGCAGGCTGCATTGAAGACAGAACTGGCAAAGAACGAATTCACGAAAGACTATACCATCATTTCCGATTTGCCGATCGATCTTGAGAGCGGCACTGTATCCGTAAAATGGGAAGGAAAGGATCCAAAGGCCATGATTGTTTTTCCCAACATGGATGTGAGTGAAGATTTCTTTGATGTATTCCGGATGACAATACTTCGTGGCCGCGCCTTCTCCCGGTCGTTTACAGGAGACTCATCTAATTTTATATTAAATGAAAAAGCGGTAGCTACTATGGGGATGACGCTGGATAATGCCGTGGGTAAGAAGATAGAGTTTCAGGGCGCAAGCGGAATGATTGTTGGGGTGGTAAAAGACTTTAATTATAAACCGATACAGAAGGCAATTGAACCCATGGTGTTACGGTTGAATCGCTGGGGCGGCATTGTGGTCGTACGTACACAACCCGGTAAAACCGAAGCTGCGATTACAGCCCTGGAAAAGATCAGCCACAACCTGAATCCCAATTTTCCATTCAGTTACGATTTCCTCGATGAGGGTATTGCCAATCTCTATAAAGGTGAACGGCGCTTAAGTAATCTGTTTAATCTCTTTGCCGGACTGGCTATCTTCATTTCCTGCCTGGGATTGTATGGGCTCTCGGCCTTCCTGGCCGAGCAGCGCGTACGCGAAATAGGCGTGAGGAAGGTGCTGGGAGCAAGCGTGTTTGGCATCGTATACCTGTTGTCGACCGGTTTTACCCGGCTTATCCTGGTGGCCATGCTCATTGCTGTGCCGCTTTCCTGCTTTGCTGTCAACCGATGGCTTGAGTCATTTGCTTATCATATTGAGCCCGGCTGGCTGATCTTTGCTACAGCCTGCGTAGCCGCATTACTGATAGCATGGATTACGGTAAGCTATGAATCCATTAAGGCTGCAATGACCTCACCGGTCCGCAGCTTACGATCCGAATAATCACCTCTTTTCCGTTCTCTTCATTGCGTAGTTTTCCGTGCCCCTGGTAACAGGGGCTTTTAATGGTTGATTCCGGAGTAGTGGAACCTTTATCCGGCTGAGAAAACCGGTATTGAGGTACAATTTTGAAACAGGGTATTTTCACCGTATTAACTGATTAGTATTGGTGCTGTAATAACGAAATATTTACCCCGCTTTTCCTGCCGTATAGTATTTTAGCTCCAAATACCCTTTATGAAAGGTCTGTTCCGGCTGTCCTTAGTATTGATTTGCTTTCTCTCTGTTGAATCCCTGATTGCACAGCAACGTAATTCTGCCGACAGCACCCGGTTTCGGGATAGTCTCCGCCGGGCACGCCAGGCGGCCATGAGTCAGATTTTTGCCGATACGGCCAGGCTAACCAGCAACGATTATCAGCTGCAGATAGAAAAGGCATTTGTCATTCTCGACAATGTGAGTAATAAGAGCGAGCTCGGATTTCCGGTATTGCTGATACGAACACGCCTGAAGGACAGCG
>JAGODE010000034.1 GCA_017998385.1 Chitinophagaceae bacterium
GTTGTATTGATCGAAGGTACCAGCAACCCCGATCGTTCCAAGAGCTATCACGATATGAACTATGGAAATATGGCCGAGAACACACTGCCTGACCAGATCGCAGCTATCCGCCAGCTCTCACAAACCTACCCGATGGATACAACAAAAGTTGGCATCTGGGGACACTCCGGCGGTGGCTTTGCAACAGCAGCCGCTATGTTCCGTTACCCTGATTTCTTTAAAGTAGGTATTTCCGAATCAGGCAACCACGACAACCGCAACTATGAAGATGACTGGGGTGAGCGCTACAACGGCCTAGTAGAAAACTCCAACTATGAAGCACAGGCCAACCAAAACTATGCGCAAAACCTGAAAGGAAAACTGATGCTGGCACATGGCATGATGGACAACAATGTGCCTCCTTATAACACCCTGCTGGTTGTAGAAGCGCTGGAAAAAGCAAATAAAGATTACGACCTCGTAATCTTCCCCAACAGTGCACACGGTTTTGGACAGTACTCTTATTATATGATGAGAAGAAGATGGGATTACTTTGTGAAAAATCTCCGTGGCATTGAACCGCCAAAGGAATTTGAGTTAAAAGCTCCGGCTCCAACGAGAAGATAAAAATTAAAAGAGGCTGCATCTGCAGCCTCTTTTAATTTACACGGGCCGGCGCCATCGGTCTAACTCCAGAGACAGGCAGCACCAATTAATGCTGCCGACTCGCCCAGCACAGACACCGAATAACCCGGCACATCCATTCTTGTACGAAGGCTTTCCTGAAATGAGTTGATAAAATGATGACAGGCCAGCGAAATATTTCCACCAAAAATGATATGCTGAGGCCCCTGCCCTTCAAACCTTAGATACACTACATCTGCGAGGGAGCGACCAAATTCATTAAACAATTCACAGGCTACTGCTGTGCCCAGTGCAGCCTGATCACTGATCTCCTTTACCCCTTTTACCTCCTGCCCCGTTCGCTGGCGGTATTGCTGTGTAAGCCATCTGGCCGACACATAATCTTCCGCCACACCAGCACGAAACGGAAATTTGTACAAATCCCCTTCTGTAAGCCGACCATCACTACTCCAGGCAGAACCCAGTCCCGTGCCAAGGGTAACACCGAGTATCATCCCCGATGCGGGTACTTGTATCTGTCGCTGCTCGCCCAGTAAAAATGCGGTGGCATCGTTGAGCATCCGGATCGCAGACGATGGTATACCCAACCTGTCTGCCAGCATCTCCTTTACATTAAGACCATATAGCCGGTCATACTTATTGAGGTCGGCCATATAAGAGATACCGTTTTCGTAATCAAAAGGACCGGGCATTGCGATACCTATCCGCCCTGCGGACTGTTTGCAGTTTTGCAAAGACTCCTGTATAACCGAAGCCCAGAGTGCTACAATAGTATCAGCATCTGCCGAGCTATCAAGATGCCGGCGGGCCATGCTGCCTTCCCTGCATTTTCCCTGATTGATATCTACCTGGCAGGCGGTAATATGCGAGCCTCCAATATCCACTCCCGTCACCAGTGATTCTTTCTGCTGATCTGCCATAACAAATTATTCGTGTCGTTTTATTATTTCCCTTTTTCAAAAAACGGTGGAAGCGCTTCTATACCCCATTGCTTATTGGGCTGATCACCCATCCACAATTCCAGTACACCACCCTTTTTGAATGTATCATGCGGGAACCAGAATTTATTCCAGTCTGCTCCATTCAGTTTAGCCCGTTGAATGTACGTATTTGCGGACTTGTTTTGATAGGTACGTATTACAAACTTCTCACCGGGATAATAACGCCTGTCTAGTTGAATAGTAATTTCATCAAAAATGGGTGAAGTAATTTCATACACAGGTTGCTGAGCTTGGTTGCCCATTACGTCGAAAAGACCGATTGCCATCAGCACACTCACACCACCCATTTGACCCTGGTCTTCATCGTGACCGCCATACCCCAGATCGGGAGTTACCCCTCCATAAGCCTGCTCTTTTACACGACGCACCCAGTATTGCGTAAGCCAGGGCTTGCCCGCATAGCTAAACACATGCGCATTGCTGCATCCGGGTTGATTGGCATAGCTGACATAGCCATTGGTATAGCCATATACAAAATCGTCGGCAGCCGACTGACGGAAAGCGAAATCTACTTTCTGACAAAAACTATCCGGGCCACCCATGCGGGTAATCAGTTCTGGCAGCGCGTGAGAGAGTCCGGTAGTGGCCTGCCAGGCATTGGCTTCTACCCATCCGGCTCCGCTCAGGGGGTCTCTGTGCAGCCATTTCCCATAACGATCTTTGGGGAAAATGAGCTTCAGCGAGTCATCAAAGAGATGTTGCCAGCCGGCAGATCGTTTACTGAAATATGTGTAATCTTTTTTCAATCCCAGTTTCGCCGCCATCTGGGCCGCACCCCAGTCCTGAAAGGCTGCTTCAATAGTAATGCCGGCATTACCGGGCCACCATCCATGTTTGATATAAAACTCCACATCGGATTTGTCGCCGAGCATACCGCCCGGCATCTGGTTGCGCCGAATTGTATTATAGGCATGCCGGGCATCCGCCTTTGTGAGCAACCCTTTCATATATGTACTCACAATAAGATTTGCAGCGGGATCACCCGTCATAATATAGGAATAACCTCCCCCGCTGGGACCGCGTGGCAACAGTCCGCCATTGTTGGCGTATTCGATCATCGATGCCGACATTTCATCCTGCACTTCGGGCCAGGCCAGTCCCCATAAAATATTCAGGTTCCACTGCGTAAGCCAGAATGCATCTGAACTGTACATATTGAACCGTGGCCTGCCCTGTGCATCTTTGGGAACAGTTTTGATCTTAAATACAGCATCGGTAAAAGTCCCCTCCCGCTTTCCTTCTGTGCGATCAGGATAATCGCCATTTACATCATTGATCTTCTGACGCCCCAGCAGCACATGCCATAAATCGGTATAGAATTTTACTTTCTGATCGGTGGTTCCTCCTTTTACACTCATGCGTCCCAGCCATTCATTCCATATCTGCTGTGCATTATTTCTAACCTCATCAAAACTCCAGCCTGCACATTCTGTCTGTAGATTATTCCGTGCATTCCCGATAGTAGTATACGACAGCCCGATTTTCATTTGCAGCTGCTCTCCTTTCTTCATGGCATAGGCGGCTGAAAGAATCAGGCTGTCACCTGAAAAATCTGCTGCATTGACTGTTTGCTGTTTTCCCTTCCAGCCGTCGAGCGACTGAAAAGGTTTGTCGAACCGGATTACAAAGAAAACCTTTACATCCTTCGGTCCGCCCCAGTAACGCTTAATGGAACTAAAAGAACCTTCAATTTCCGTATCACTTACACGGTGCACCTTTGCATTGGCCATCGTGCTGTTGGATACATGCCCGCCGAGATTAATCACCACACGTGCATTTGAAGCCTCGGTATAACGGAACCGGTAAAAATTCACCCGCTCTGTAGCGGTCTGCTCCACCCATATTTTATGATCCTGCAGCATGACCCGGTGGTAAGCCGGTTGGACTATCTCATCATCATGATTAAAAGTGGATTTCCAGCTATGCTGTCCGTTGGCCAGGTTTACTTTATCGGTGGTAGGCATTATCTCCACACCAGACATCATCCAGGCATGAATCTGCTCAAAACCGAGAATTTCGTTCTCATTATAATTATATCCGCCGCCATATTGGTTTTTATTGCGCGTCATGGGTGCCGAGCTTGCGAATCCAAAAGGCAAACTGCCGGTGATAAAGAAGATGTAACGTCCGCGGTTGGTTTCAATGTAGGGATCAACCCATGAAATATAATCGGTAGCCTGCTCGGGAGAAGGGAATACTTCTATTTCCGAAAAGCCCAGTTCACGGCCCGTACCATCATACGTTACGAATCGTATCCATTCAGTTTTCTTTGCCGGAAACTGAATAGCCTTTCCGGTGCCATCTGCCGGAATCTGGTTTACCCAGATTACCGTACCATCACTGAACATTAATTTACCGCCAGCGATATTATGACGCATGCTCGGCCGATCATACAATACCACCTTATTCACCCATTGCGGCTGATCCCAGGTAAGCTGTACCCAGGGCAGCCGAATATATCCCCAGTCGGTCGTATCGCCCTGGCAGGCCCATTCACCCATTCCATCCACACCAATGATGCCGTCTGCGATATTCTCGCCACGAAATGCTTCGCTATGCGATGTAGATACGGTGATTTTTGCATTTGGTGCAATATTTCCGGTACCTGCATTTACTGCTGTTATCAGTAAGAAACTACTGATAATCAAAAAAAACTTTTTCATTTAACCACTGTTTAATCTTGAGTGAATCAGTTTATTGTCCGCTAAGCCGGAGTCCGGCCACTTCCATATGTATTTTAGAAATATGCCAACGCCCCAGGTTGGCGATATATAATTCTTTCCTGTCTTCTCCTCCAAAAGCAATGTTTGTAGGATTACAGATGGTATGCGACTCCCAGTCATCAATTACCGTTGACAGGTTGCCTTCGGCTGTGAAACAATAAATAGCATTGGGCGCATAGCAGGAAATAAACACATTGCCCGCTTCATCCAGGGCGATCCCATCTGGACAGGTTTGAGGTAACTGTACCAATGTCTGTCTTTGTCCGGCATCACCGTTTTCCTTAATCTCAATCGTCTCTACCCCGGGCAGCCAGGTACTCACTACATACAATGTTTGCTGACTCGCAGAGAGTGCCATACCGTTGCAGAAACGAAAAGGCCCTTCGTGCCAGCAGATCGTACTCCCCTGTGGATCGATGCGAAAGATGCACCCATTATCTTTTCTGAACTGCCCGCTATCGGATACATACAGATTTCCTGTGTTATCAAAAACAGGAAAGTTGGGCGTATAAAAATTCCGGTCAGCAGTACCCGTTGACCAAACTGATAATGCCTGGCTAACGAGGTCGTATCTCCAGACACATTTGTTTTTAAGGTCGCAGATTGCGAGCCAGCCCTGTGGCGAGAAGGCGATGCCGAGCGTAAATCCACCGGTATTTGCAACCGTCTCTACCATACCATCTTTACCGATGCGATAGATTTGTCCGGCCTCTCCTCCGGCCCATAGCGAGCCATCGGGATGTATGGCCACACATTCCGGATGATCCAATCCCTCCGCTACAATGGTTATGTCTGAGATAGTATATTCTTTCATAATCCTGGCTTTGCCCAGCGACCGTTGTCGCCGGCGATACTATACCATCCTTCCCGGGCCGGGTCACGGTCATAGGGATAACCACCGGTTTCAAGAAAGTACTCCTGATACTGTTTTAATTTATCCTCATCCAGTTCCACGCCCAGACCCGGCCCCGAAGGAACAGCGATCTTACCATTGCGGTAGGTCATCTTTCCTCCTTTGATGATATCATCGCTAAGGTGATGATAGTGCGCATCTGCAGCAAAAGAAAGGTTGGGCAGTGCAGCGCCGAGGTGCAGCATGGTAGCCAGTTGAATACCTAACTCACCCGAACTGTGTACAGCAATACCCAGTCCCATTTTCTGGCAACAGATGCCCGCCATCCATGCCTGGCGCAGGCCTCCCCAGAATGTTGTATCCAGCAAGATTACATCAATTGCTTCCTGACGGAAACAGGAGGCCAGTTGTTCAAAATTCACAACAACTGTATTGGTAGCAGTGGGTATACGTATACGGCTCTTCACCCGTCGCATGGCTTCAAGGCCAAAGCAGGGATCTTCAAAATAATCGTTGGGCAGGTGTTCGATTGCCTGACCAATACGAATAGATTCTTCCACCGACCAGACAGCATTGGGATCAATGCGTAACCGGTGGCCGGGAAGCGCATGGGCCAGGGCTTTGAATATCTCTACTTCGTGATCGGGATGAAATACGCCCGCCTTTAGTTTATGACTGGTAAAGCCATAGCGGCGATGCAAATCCAATGCATGCGCTACCATCGCCCCGGCTGTTTCTTCGCCACCCATACCGGTTGCCTGATTGCGATAACGGAAAAAAAGATAAGAGGCAAACGGTACTTCTTCACGTAATGCGCCACCCAGCCAGTCGCAGGCCCGCATACCGGTCTTTTTCCCGATAATATCCATACAGGCAAATTCGATTGCTGCATGCAGCTGCAGACGGTTGTTGTAAAGTGAAGCGGTGGGATTACATATCTTCCAGTACAACTGTTCCAGTTGCATCGGATCATGTCCCAGCAGATAAGGTTTCAGTCCGCGAAATGCCGCTTCTGCAGACTCTCCTCCACCACCCATTTCGCCCAGTCCTACTATACCTTCATCGGTATATACCTGAACGATGGTGCGTACAAAACGGCCCCAGTGGCAGCCATTGGCATGCCGGATAGGCGCCTCGAGAGGCACTGCCACCGTTGTAGCTTTTATGTCGGTAATTTTCATATCACTCGTTTATGGTTCCCTGTATCATGAGTCCAAGGCCTCCATCGATGCGGATGGCCTGCCCGGTAATAAAAGCAGCCTTATCATCGAGGAGGTAATGAATCAATGCAGCAATTTCTGCCGGATCGGCTATGCGAGCCACCGGATGCATTTGTTCACATTCCCGCAGTACAGCTGCGGGGTCTGCAGACAGTGCCAGCGCATCGCGCAGCATTTCGGTATCAACCGTACCCGGACATACGGCTACACAACGAACAAAAGGTGCATAGTCAACAGCGATGCTTCGGGTGAGGCCGAGTATTGCCGTTTTGGAAGTCGTATAAGCCGCCACTTTTTGCTGACTGTGAAAAGCCTGCACACTCGACACATTGATGATCACTCCTTTCTTCTGATTAACCATAGCCGGCAAAACAGCCCGGGCGCACAGAAACATACTTTTCAGATTTACATTCATTACCTCATCCCACAACTCCGCACTGGTATCGGTGACCGTTCCATAACGCTGAATACCTGCGTTATTGATCAATGCATCTATACGTCCCCATTGTGCCCGTATCGTGTCAACACTTTGCTGAACAGCCTGCTCACTCGTCACATCACATTCCAGAAAGAGTGGTTCCTTTTTCCAATACGTTCCTGCCACTTTATCCAGCACAGCTACACGCCATCCCTGCTCCATCAGCAGGTTTACCGTAGCGGCTCCTATACCACGGCTGCCGCCCGTTACAATAGCTATTGACTCTTTTTCCATATTAGCCTCCTGGTTTAGTGAATGGACAAATTATATATTGTTTCTTCTCCTTCCGGATGCACGTACACAGACTGCTGGTCGTAGTTAAGTTGTTTTATGCCCGCTATGGCATTGTCAAGATGTGTCAGGAGTCCGTAATACCGAAAAGTAGCCGTTGCTCCACCATCCAGGAAGCGGCAGGTGGGTTGTTGTTGCCAGCAAAACCCATTCTCCTCCTGAACAGAGAAAGGCTGATGCATGGCCGCAGTACCAAATTCCAGTCCGCGGTAGATGACCTGATCTTTTTCTGCATGAATCCAGTGATGAATAAACGGATAATCCTGTGCCGGCCAGACATATCCCAGGAGCAAACTGCTTTGTGGGTCATAGGCCGAAAGCCAGCCTTTTTCTGCATCGCCGGTAGCAAATGAATACACTCCGCCATCAGCCGGGGTTGCCTTTCGGATACTGGCGGTATGTCCCTGTTGATTTATTACAGCAGGCCAGGCACCCACAGCTGAAGGCAGGTTTCCGATGCCGTTATCACGCCAGCCCGCTGCTCCATTACAATCCACACGGGTAGTGGCATGCAAAAAAGGTGCAGCAATGGTAGGATGCTGTACCAGGTTATAAGCACGTCTGGTTCCACTGCAGTTAATCAATTTTTCCTGAACATAAAAAACCGGTGACTGCGCAGCAAGCCGCATCGTCCTTTTTACCATCCACTGTTCCGCTTCGCTATACGACTGCATGGTGAGCATGGTGTCCGATTGCGCTTCTGTCTGCCACTCCAGGCTGCGGAAGTCGCCATGTTTTACCAGCCCCTTTTCCTGCTCAGCGGGCGACACATCGCCCCAGCGCGGCGTGCAGATAAAATGTCCGCAAAAAGGCCGGCGTTGCAAACCGGGTTCTTTATAATAGAAATTGAGAGGATTGGTGGCTGCATTACGGTGCTGCAGATTCACGATAGCTCCTCCCGACGGAGAAACAGCAATCGTGAGCTGCTCATTTTGCAGGATAATATCTTCCTTTCCGTTATAGATCATTTTATTAAAAAGAAGAACGGAACGGCACTGCCGGAAATCCTTCCTTGTTACATAAATTGGTAACGGGATAATTGGTAAAAGCATACCGCACAGCCACTGGTTTTTTAACCTGGCGGCTATACACCCAGACCTTATTATCCTTTATGACCGCTTCGGCCGGATAGAATTTTTTATCGGAGCCGGCCACGAAAAAATGCCGGGGAGCCTGTCCATCGTTGGTAGCAAGTCCGGAACCGGCCGTCTCCGTTTTGAAAGAAACAACAAGAGTGTCTTTTACGACATCAACAGCCTGGTATTCCGGACCTGTTGACACCAGACCCTTTACCCCATATGTATTCGCCAGTGCTAACCTGGCCAGGCGATAGGCCACATCCTGTTTGTTGCGGGGGTGAATATCATTCGGATCGGCAATATCCATCGTCACCACCATGCCCGTGGCAGGTAGCTGGCTGCGCAGGTTGGCCTGTGCCTCCCGCAAACGGGCATACTCAAATGCTTCGGGATTATTTTCCATCCAGTTGTAGGGTGCCACCTGTACATAATAGAATGGCAGGTCGCCCTGGTTAAATAAATTGCGCCAGTTGCGAACCATCGCTGTCAGCAACCTGGTATAAGTATCGCCCTCCTGCCGGTTTGATTCTCCCTGGTACCAGAGTATACCCGAAAGACTAATATGTCTCAGCGGGTAAATCATAGCATTGTAGAGCAAGGTGGGTCTGGCTACTTTATCAAATGTGACCGTAGCATCCAATACTTCTTTTGACCGGGCGCTCGTATCATAAGGATACAGATATTTTTGCTGCAGCATGCGATCGCCCGCCAGTGTGTCGCGGGAAGTCCAGGCCTGACAGGTGGACGCGCCAATACTGCTCACTACCAGTCCTACCGGCACTCTTCGTTGCAGAAAAATATCCCGTGCAAAAAAATAAGCCACAGCACTGTAGTCAGGCACTGTCAGTGGCGAACAAACAGACCAGTTACCTTCTCCGTCGCGGGCCGGTGTGGCGGCAAAATTGGTTTGCAGATCAAATAAACGGATCTGCGGATATTGTGCATTCGCAATCTCCTGCTCATAGTGCATTACACCCAGTAACCAGGGCAAAAATGGTTTGAGCTGCATATCCATATTTGACTGACCGCTGCAAAGCCATACATCACCAATCAGGATATTGCTCAGCAATTTTTCGTGGCTGCCATCGGAAACAGTTATGTTATGGGGAGTATAGTCGCCGGGTATGGCGGCAGGTACCGGCAATTCGGCCAGCCAGTCACCTTCCTTACCCGTTGTATCCCTGTATGCCGCAGCCAGCCAGTCGGCTTTAATGGTAATCACTGTTCCAGGTGCTGCATCGCCCCATACCTTTAGCGGTTTGTTTTGCTGTACCACCATGTTGGACTGAAGGGTGGTGGCCAGCCGAAAATCCTGTGCCTGCACGCTAGTGTCGGTTAGGAAAGTTGCCAGCAAGAGGGCGCTGAGGCCTTTATACTTTATTCTACAATTACTGCGCATCCGTTTTATATTTCAGTTTGATGAAACGCGGACGATAGAGATGAGGAAAACGACCGACCTCATCAAAAAATTTAAAAGAATTGATATTATAGCTAATCAACAGTTCACCCGGCTCAGATAATACCGGATGAGCTTTGGCATTATACGGGAAAAAATTAGGTGAGTCTTTCAAATCGTTGCTAACATCATATATATCAATAATAGGACCGAATGGGCCGTAAGGGCTGGCGCCAAGGCGTATAGCCACTTTGCTGCCCACACCCTGCCGCTGAAACACCATGATATAACGTCCATCACCAAGCGGAGACACGCTCATTTCATTGGATGCCTGATCTACAACGGGCACCGCATCATCAGCTTTATCGCTCCAGGCTGTGCCGTTCCAGAACCGCCATTGATCAAATGACTCAATATCTCCCGGAAGCACTCTTGCCACCAGCACCTGTTTGGCTGCACTCCTTACACCATAAATGTAAATGTAGCCATCTGGCTGAGGTGCGCCTGCTTCTTTTGTATTTACAAATACGGCAGCACCAAACGATCCTACTGAATCTACCGGCCGGTTGAGCCAGAAAGGAATATCTACCTGGCGTTTTCCAGGGAAAGGCGGCTTTTCTCCTGCCGGAATTACAATGAGTGTATTGCCCATTTCCTTAAATCCAAAAATGGGTTGATTGGGAATGTTTTTGATCCGATAGCCGAAAATGTAAATATTGTTGTTGCGGGCATGATTCACAAAGCCATCGCCCAGCCAGTAATATTCTTCGGGACCTGTAGCCGGAGTATTGGGTATAAATATAGCAGCGGGTTTACCCTGGGCGTTCTGATCCCACAAAAAACGAATAGCAGCACTATCGGGTTTACCGCCTTCGAGTATCCCTACGGAGTTATTGATCATCACATAGCCCGGTTGCAGCGAGTCGCCAATTATGTCACCGAGCATTGTATCGCTAAACCAGATAAGCGCATCCTCCGATTTGGCGGCTCCATTCGTCTCCCTGCCACTCTGCACCAATGCGAAGATGCCATCTCCGCCAAACCAGCCATGATTTCGTTTCAGCAGATTTGTCCAGTCTGCTGCCACTTCTGTAGTAAAGTTCAAATGCTCCAGGTCGGTATTGGCGACCGGCTCTTTTACTTTACTGTTGTTGCAGGATACAACCAGGCTGAGCAGCCCGGCATATATTATCTGGCGATACATAATTGGCAATTTTTAAAAGTTAGGGAAGCGGTTCGTAGGTGCTTACAAATACTTCCTTATCAGACAGACCAAATACAGACAGGTCGATCAGTTGCTCCAGTACCAGACGGTCGCGGTTGAGTGTCTTTACTGTATAAGTCTCGCGTGTACGGTTAGATGGATCAAATACCGAGTAGTATTCCTGGGTCAGCGTCTTTTCATCTTCGCTTAACACCCATTTATCAAATACATTGAACCCATCGAAGGTGCAGGCGCTGGTGCCGAAGTTGACTGTATAGGTGCTATCTGCGCGCCAGATAAAAATGTCGTCTTTCTCGCAATCCTTCATATCCTCCACAGCAGGAGTAACCGAGGTCCACATCCGCGATAAAAGTTTCCAGCGGCGGCTGTACATAATCTGTTGTCCGGACGTTGTCGTATTGACGGTCAGATCTTTTTCAGCAGCCAGCCCTTTACTGTCTTCGAAGCGGAAATTGATACCTACCAGTTTATCCACTTCTGTACCTTCCAGCTGATAAGAAAACACATATTCGTATTTGTTGTCGCCCAGGCTTACCGGATCGGCTTCGAGAATACCGGCATTGCCAAAACTATTGTCGCGCTGCAGATTGATGGTCTTATACATTTTCACCTTACCTGCACCGTTGGGCGCATAGATTGATAAGGTGGCTTCAATGGTTCTGCCCGACTTGCCGGTAACATTATCCGGTGAAAGAGCAAGAACAGGTGCATTGGGATCTGCCTTGTCTTTTTTACAACCAGCCATAGTAAAGAGGCTGAGCAAAGCAATCATGGTAAATAAAATAGATGGCCGCATAATCGTTGTTTTAAGATGTTGAATTAGCAATCATTTTTTTATTAATTGTGTAGGCCTCAGGCTTTCCACATTTTTTGAATTTCTTCGAGCGATTTTCCTTTCGTTTCGGGTACGCTACGCCAGATAAACAGGAACGCCAGTACAGACATTACCATATATATCCAGAAGGTATAGGCTGTGCCTATTGCATCCAGCAGCATGGGAAAGGTTTGGGATACTATATAAACCGACAACCAGAGGAAAAAGATAGCTACTCCCATGGCCCTGCCTCTTATCTGGTTGGGGAAGATTTCGGCAACCACTACAAACGTGAGTGGTCCGAGCGAAATAGCAAAGAAAGAAATATAGAGCAGGATACCTGTCAGTACCCAGTAACCTGTGGTGGCCTGCTGATAAAAGGCCAGTCCGACCAGGGCCAGACAGATAGCCATACCTGCTGCACCAATCAGCAATAATTTTTTCCGTCCCAGTTTATCTACGTATTTAATCGCCACCAGTGTCATGAGCGTATTAATACCACCAACCCATACTGTCTGAGTGAGTGCGGAAGACGACCCATCGCCGGTAGCTTTAAAAATCTCCGGTGCGTAGTACATGATCACATTAATACCGGTAACCTGGCTGAATACAGACAGAAAAATGCCGATGATAAGTGCGGTTCTTAATCCGGGGCGCAGGAGTTCGCCAAAAGAGGCCTGTTTTTCATTGAGCGAAACGCGTATAGCTTCCATCTCCTCCCGTGCCTTTATGTCGCCATTTATTTTCCGCAATATATCCTCGGCGCCTGTCCAGTTGTTTTGGGCAGCCAGCCAGCGCGGACTTTCCGGGGCACGTAGCAGCAATACTATAAATACAATCGAAGGCAGTAACCCTGAACCAAACATCCAGCGCCAGCCACTCTCCACGTTCCAGCTATGGTCGTGCAGGCCGGCGATTGCTGCATTTACAAAATAGATCAGCAGGATGCCGATTACAATGCCCAGTTGATAAATAGAAATCAGTCTGCCGCGGATGCTGGCCGGAGCTATTTCAGAAATATACATGGGCGAAAGAATAGACGCTATACCGATGCCAATGCCACCTATCATACGAAAGACGATAAAAGAAGTAAGTCCCATGGGTGCCATTATACCTACCGATGATATAGCAAAGGCCCAGGCCGATATCATCAGTACCTTTCGGCGGCCCAGTTTATCGCTCAGTCCGCCCGCTACCATGGCCCCGATCATACAACCGATCAGCGCACAGGAAGCGGCCCAGCCTGTCATGGCCGCGCTCAGTTGGTATTTCTCCTGTATAAACCCGATGGCGCCTGCAACAACAGCGGTGTCGTAGCCAAAAAGCAAGCCGCCGATTGCTGCCACCAGGGTACACTGATAAATAAATTTCATTTGATTCGTCATACCTTAATTTATACGGTAATCATTCAGGTTTTCTTTTCTTACCAGGGCCTTCATAGTAGCACAGGTTTGACCTTCCGCCTCACCATACGGGCGAATCGTATAGCTTCCTACCGAAGCCGGCACAATAAACGTTTCGGCATAATGAATCACAAATGGCTCAAATGCACCGGTGGGACTTTCCACTATTGCTTCCCGTCCTTCCACGAGATTCAAAACATTCACTACACCTTCGGTAGTATGTTCCACCTTTGCAGTAAACCAGTGCCGCCTCGTTTCAATAAATGATTTTTCATCCAGGCCGGTACGTTCTTCGCGCCATCCGTCTCCGGCAGCCACCTCTTTAAACTGATTGACGAGATTATTCTTTGTCCAGCTGGTGGTTCGGTCCCATTGTATTACCTGCTCGCCATGTGCCAGGGAAATGGGCCTTGGTTTTCCATCGAGTCCCATTCTTCCCCAGTCCCACAACTTGAATGTAAAAATGTATGGGGTGGCACTGATCTCCAGCACTACACTATCGGCACCTGAGCAGTGTACGGTACCTGCGGGTATCAGTACATGATCGTGTTTGCGCACAGGCCATTTCTCTACATATTTATCTGCATCAAATCCTGCATCTTTATTTTGCGCAGCTTCCAGCGCCCGGATCATGGCTGGTGCGTCCACATTTTCTTTCAGTCCGAGATAGACAAAGGCATTGTCCTGCGCTTCCAGAAAGTAATAACTTTCGTCCTGCGTATAGGCCATTCCAAATTTTTCGCGGATATATTCTTTCAATGGGTGCACCTGCAGGCTTAGGTTACCCCCCTGCATGGTATCAAGAAAGTCGAACCGGATAGGAAATTCTGCTCCGAATGCGTCATAGACCTTCTGGCCCAGCAAAGCTGCCGGCTGATAAAAGACGAGGTTGATTGACGGGGTTTCAAACAGCAGATCACCAAAACGGATGAGCAGGCTGTTTTCTTCGGGCACACAGTCAAAACCCCATGCAAAGTTTTTTTGGCTTCTGTCCAGATCGCACACCTCTTTGAGCCATTGTCCGCCCCAGGGTCCCGGATCAAAAAATGGCATAACCCTGAAAGGACGCTGTACAACTGCCTGCAGTGCCTGGATAAGTGCATGACCCGTCACCATTTTAGGTTCGGCAGGACGGGTAGTATCCAGTACATAATCTGCCTTATGTAACAGAAGCTGCTTTTGTTTATCGCATACCCGCCAGTCTACAAAGAAAGCCCGTTTATATTGATAAGCAAAAGCGGCCGTTGCATTACTGATACCGATGTTACCTACTTCATTTCTGCGAAAACGCAACTGTATTTCCCAACGCGGCATATCCGCATAGATCAGCAGGTCATGTTGTACGGGCACCAACGAAGCACCGGTACCATACATGAAAACGATGTTGTTTGAATCGTTTGTTACGGCATCAGCAATCTGCTGTAAAGCTGCGGCGTCAAACAGATCAGCCAGGGTTAGTGGCGTCATATAGCCAAATACCGGATCGTCTGTAACATACGGATATACCAGCGGCTCCAGTTTTGCGGCAGGCAGCAGTGCTTCTTCCGATGCATAAAAAGAAGCCTGCGGAAATGCTTTTTTCAACTGATCAATAACGGGTGCCACGATCACACCATGGTAACACTCCAGGGTCACGATCTGCTTATGGCTTCCCGGCCGATCTATACGCGATTTCCATTCTTTTATAATCTCATCCCAGCCGGTGGAGCCGGTAAGACCCTGCACCGATACTTCGGGAAACTTATCGTAATTCGAATTCTTCAACACATCTGTTTTTATATCCAACAATAAATTGACTTCAAGTTTTTATCAGTAGCCTTCGTTTTGTCCGAGTTTCGGATTGAGGTCTACCTCACGCTGAGGCAGGGGGAACAGGTTATTGCGCGTTGCAGGTACAACACCGGGTTTCGCAAGCGGCACCAGTTGCTGCAGTTTGCCTGTACGTACCAGATCAAACCAGCGCTGACCTTCAAAAACAAATTCCATCATCCGTTCTTTAAGTACGGCATCTCGGAACTGATCTTTGGAAAGACCAGAATAATCAGCTACTGCATTGGCATAGGTTGTGCCATTGAACCGTGCACGTTTACGTACCATGTTGATATAGATATGTGCAGGTCCTGACTGATCGAGTTCATTCAATGCTTCGGCATACATCAGCAATACATCTGCATAGCGTATGACAGGAAAATCGTTGGAAGAACTATTGCCTGCTGGCTCTGCTACCCGATCCCAGTATTTCTTTACATAAGGGCGAATCGTATAGGCCCCGGCGGGATCATTGATCTCTGTCAGAAAAGTCACTGCTCTTCTGCGGTCATCGGTTTCAAACTGGTTGTAGACGTACTGGGTGGGGAATTGCCATCCCTGCGCATTCTGCACGCCTTCGACGCTGAGTGCTGTTGGCAGCAGGCGCACATTAAACTGACCTACTTCCCAGAATATAATTGCACCACCTGCATCGCCAAAGCCTACAGAAAAAATAGCTTCTTTTCCTCCGCGGCTCGACAACTTGAATACATCGGCGAAATCATCCCAAAGTGAGTACTCCTGTGAATCGATCACTTTTTTAGCGAACACCGCAGCCTGTTCCCAGTTCTTTTGGGTGAGATATACTTTAGCGAGGATGGCGTTGGCCGCACCGCTGGTGGCACGTCCGCGACCATTTCCTACCGGGTAGCTGGCAGGCAGATCTGCTGCAGCATCTTTCAGGTCTTTAATGATTTGGGTATACACCGCGTCCACATCTGACTTGTCGGGCAGCAGCGGGTTATTCTCGTCAAGAAGCAACGGTACTTTACCGTACATTCTCACCAGGTTGAAATACATCAGCCCACGGAGAAATTTGGCTTCACCCACCAATCTGTCGCGCAATGTCTCGTTCATACTGATACCCGGAATACGGGCAATGGCGATATTGGCCAGTGTGATCGTTTTATAATGCATGCCCCAGATCTCTTCGAAAGAGGGGTTCATGGATGTATAGGAGAACGATGACAGCTGGTCGAAGTTGGCTGCACCTAGCTGATTATTGAGCATCTCATCGGATGCCAGGCCCATAGCCACCCAAAAAGTACTGTGATATACGCCCGCTGTATTTCCTCCTGAAGCAAAATTATCTACGGAGTTGAGGTAGGCGTAGACAGAGTTGACAGCTGCGATAGCGTCTGCTTCTGTTTTATAAAAATTCTGGATCGTCACCAGGTTTTTGGGATCTTCTTCCAGAAACTTTTTACAGGAAGACAGCATAGCCAGGCAGCCGGCCAGCAGCAGCATGGATAGTTTGAAATGATTCTTTTTCATATCTAACAAGCTTTTGAAATTTTAGAATGTAGCGCTCAATCCCACCTGATATACTCGTGCCTGCGGATATCCACCCAGGTCAAGCCCCAGCAATGTGGTACTTTGTCCGAATGTGTTGGCCTCAGGATCGTAACCGGAGTATTTGGTAATGGTGAACAGATTGGTACCGCTGACATATAACCGCAGATTGCTCATACCGGCTTTCCGAATGATACGGCCGGGCAGGTTATAACCCAGGGTTACATTACGCAAACGGATATAAGAAGCATCTTCTACAATTGCCGAAGACACCACTCCAACGTCCAGGCTACCGGCAGATAAAGCACGGGGATATTTATTGCTGGGGTTAGTGGGTGTCCACCGGTCCAGTCCGGCTTCTGCCAGCACGTTTTGCTGTCCGTTGAAGTTGAGCAGATCAAGGTTATTGAGGTTAGCCATTTTATTGCCCTGCGATCCCTGGAAGAAGAATGACAGTTCAAGATTTTTATAAGAGAGCGTATTACCGAATCCCCAGGTAAACTTAGGTTGTGCTGAGCCCAGGATCGTGCGGTCATTTGCATCGATTTTGCCGTCTTTGTTGATATCGCGGTAACGGCGGTCACCGGCCTTTGCACGTGAGGCGGGATTGGGCGCACCTGCTTCCTGACCCACCAGTACGGGGCTGCTGGCCGCTTCAGCGTCTGACTGGAAGATACCATCAAACTGATATCCATAGAATGTACCGATCGATACACCTTCGCGCAGCAGGATGCTGTTTTGCAGAATCACATCTGTTTCGCTGTTAAGATTCAGAATTTTGTTGCGATTGAGTGAGAAATTAACTGACGATGTCCACTCGAGCTGGCCTTTGAGGTTGATGGTACGCAGGTCGAGGTCTACCCCCCAGTTGTTGATATTACCGATATTGAGCAACGTATAGTTAAACCCTGTGGTAAGTGGAATAGGGCTGGCCAGTAACAGATCGTTGGTGCGTTTGTTGTAATAGTCAGCTGTAAACGTGATGCGGTTACGGAACATAGACAGATCCACACCCAGATCCAGCTGGCGGGTGGTTTCCCACTTCAGATTACGGTTTACATAACTGAGCGGCTCACGACCTGTAAATACTTCGTAGCTATTACCGGCATTGAATACACCTTCGCCAAACGGTCCTACCAGTGCGAGCGACTGATAAGGAGGTATGGCCTGGTTGCCGATGATACCATAGCTGGTGCGCAGCTTCAGATCATTGATAGCCTCCAGGTTTTCCATGAAGCGTTCTTTCGATACACGCCATGCAAAAGCGCCGGAGGGGAAGAAACCGTATTTGTTGCCTTCCGCAAATTTGGATGATCCGTCTACGCGACCGGTAAGGGTAAAGAGATATTTATCATCGAGTGTATAGTTGGCACGGCCGAGATAAGAAACCATGCTCCACTCCGACTCGCTGTTGGAAGGTTTCTGCGGATTCAATGCCGAGCCGATATTGTGGTACCCGGTACGGTTGTCAGGAAAGTCGAATGCGTATACAAACATCTGCTCATTCTGGAATTGCTGAAGGGTGTATCCCAATACAGCATTTACCTGATGGCGGCCGCCAAAATTATTATTATAGGAAAGGGTGTTTTCGTTGAGCCATGTACTTCCAATAGATCTGCCCAGCGATGCTTCGCCATTGCTGGCCTGGGTACGTTTCAGGAAGTTGGGGCCAAAGCTATTTTCGCTGTTGGTATAGGCATCGAGACCAAAAGTGGTTTTGAATACCCAGTTTTTATTGAATGAATATTGTGCGAAAGCGTTACCCAGGAAGCGTGACAATACTGTGTTGGATGTATATTCTTTTGCTTCGGCTATCGGGTTACCCAGTATTTTGCCCCGATCGTTTTCGAATGTATAACCACCATTTACACTGGAGTTATAAACCGGCAATACCGGGTTAAACAGCAGTGCCGAAGTAACCACACCCGGAACGATCTGGCCACCGTTGGTCAGTACACCTTTACTTGCCAGGCGGGAATAGGAAAGTGTTGCCCCTACAGTGAGCTTATCATTTACTTTCTGCTCGAGGTTGGAACGGAAAGAATAACGTTTAAAATTGCTGCTTTCTATGATCCCCTTCTGATCGAAAAGCGAACCAGAGATATTGTATTTAGTACGATCGGTACCGCCGGAGAAAGACAGCTGATAGTTGGCCATGGGTGCTGTACGAAACAACTCGTCCTGCCAGTCTGTTCCCTTACCGAGGTTGGGTGGGTTTACATATACAGGGATTTGTCCGGCATTTAAGCGGCCTTCATTTACAAAATCAGCATACTGGGCTGCGTTGAGCAATTTCAGTTTATTGGCAACGGTCTGCCATCCCTGGAAGGTTTCGAAGTTGATCGTGCCTTTGCCGGCCTTTCCTCTTTTGGTAGTAATCAGCACTACGCCATTGGCACCGCGTGCGCCGTAGATAGCAGTGGCGGAAGCATCTTTGAGGATTTCAATCGACTCCACATCGCTGGGGTTGATAGAAGACAGAGGGCTGATGCGGGGACCGCGGGTACCGCCTGCACTCATATCTGCGCCATCGCTGTTGACCAGCATCCCGTCAATTACATAGAGTGGTTCGTTGCCGGCATTGATAGAACTGGTACCACGGATACGAATGGAGGTTTCTGCTCCGGGTTTGCCGGATATCTGTGTTACCTGTACACCCGCTGCGCGGCCCTGCAATTGCTGATCGAGGCTGGTGGCAGGAATTACTTTCAACTCATCTGCCTTGATCGACACAACAGAGCCGGTAAGGTCGCTTTTGCGGGTGGTACCATAGCCGATTACCACCACGTTGCTGAGTTCGGCCGGATTTTCACTCAGCCTGATCTCCATGGGCGCATTCTCTACCGTTACTTCGCGGGTGATGTAACCTACATAAGAGATAACCAGTGTTGTTTTTCCCGACACAGCCGGAATACTAAACTTACCATCGGTCCCTGTGGTCACCGTATTTTTATCGTCTTTCAGTGCAACAGTAGCGCCAGACAGCGGGGCACCATCAGCGTTACGAACCGTACCTGTGATGGTACGTGCGGGGTCTTGTGCTAACACACCGGCAGCCAGGAACAGAGCCAGTCCCGGCAATACCAGCCGCAAAAGGAGTGCAAACTTTCTCATTGAGCAAGCATTAATCGTTAATAAAATCGTTTTTATGTCCGAATGTACATACATATTATCCGACAGGGATACGCGCAAAATACAGCACAGCAGTCCTATCGGGCAATATCTATGGTATATGTAAACCGGTCAGCCCGGTAATACCCAAGGTTATATTCAAATGGCCTGTCGCCCGGGTCAAACACCACCCGTTTTCTGAACAGGATGGCATCGCCCACTTTTACATTCAGCAGTTTACTGATCCGGGCATCGGCCAGTATGGCGCTGATCCCTTCGCGTGAAACTGCCGCTACGATATGATGTTTTTTCTCCAGCGTTTCGTACAATGGTTTCGAAAAATCGTCATCGGCCGTAAGTCCAGTCCGGGGATGGAAGTAAGAAATAAAGTGTACCACGGGACCTGAGTCTGGCCCTTTCACCCGTTCCATCCGCAATACTTTTACGCCTTCTTTTATATGAAACAGCTGCTGGATTTCTTTATCCGGCACCACCATACTTACCTTAATACTGTAATTCTTAAAGACCATTCCCTTTTCATCCATTTCGTGGGTAAAGCTGGTCCATTTATTAAGCCGGGTGATAATATTGTTTTTTACCACCTTGGTACCTACCCCTTTCTTGCGCACCAAGAGCCGCTCGTACACGAGCTTATTGGTGGCCTGCCTGACCGTACTGCGCGAAATACCCAGGCGTTTGGCCATGTGTACCTCATTGGGCAACAGTTTACCATTCTGGTACTCCGGCTGGTCGATCAGCTTTCGCAGAATGTCCTCTACCTGCACGTGCAGGGGCAGGGCGCTGGTATGGTCTATTTCAAAATCGTTCATGTATGTCTATATGTACGTACATATCAAATGTATTGAGATTTTGCAGACGAGCAAATTTTTTTTGGAAAACCCTTAAAAATGGGAGCTGCCGGAGATGACCGAGGGAGGTCCGGCACTCAGATTGACGGGTTCATGTCGTACCCCTTGGCAAAAGCATTGCCAGAAGTATTCGGAGCAGGACAACTTGCCCATTTTGCGTACTAAAACAAATGAAAGGGTTCAGACCTGGCATAAGTAATGACTTTGTCAGTATAATTACCGGAACTTCCGGAATTGAGCACAAAAGCGTGAACCTACTAATTACAGCTGCAGTCTGCTAAGTTCAGGCTAGACCCGCATAAACCCATGTATCAGCTATAAAATTTTATTTACCGATTTTTCTATGCTTTCTCTCCAGCCATAAAGGCCGTCATAAATTCCTTCCTTAAAGAACACACACAAAAACTCAGCGAGCGAATTGGTCAGGAAAACAACATTCTCAGCCTTGTTATAAATCCGATATTCGTTTATATTTTCATTGTTTATCTCTACACTCCAGATGTCACTATAAATCATATACTCACAAAAATGAAAAGAATTATCACAAATTAAAAAACTCTTATCCATCTCATTTTTACTAATCTCTTCTAGCGGTATAAACCTGAACAAATCGTGGTCGGTTTCAAAACCATTCGAAAATCTGTACAGCAACTTAAAATCGTGAGGAAGCTTCCCTTTTTGATTTTCGAAAGACTCTATCTCCAAATCGTTTGCCGGTTTATTTAAGTATACCCCAAGCGCAGCAGAGTTGTCGCGGATATAGTCCAATACCGAAAGTAATGTGGTGTCAGAATCGTAGACAGGTTTTTCATCTGCTACTTCCCGGTATATGAGGTCGCTATTGACTGAAGGTTCATCAAACCGGTTAATTTCCTTATGTGCTTTTCTTTTAAAAAAATTAAAGCCCTTCATGGTGAACCAATTATATTATACACATCAACGTTTCTTAGTTTCTTCAACACAATGCTTGCTTATCATATCAACTGCCTCCTTTTGCTGATCGACCGTTTGAGCCGCTTGCTTAGCCTTTTCAAAGTATTCACACGCACCCTTCTGTTTACCTGCCCGTCCAAGCAGTATCCCCTGCCACAGAAAACAGTTGCTGGAATCCGGATAGCGGTTTTTAATTGCCCTTTGAAAATCATTAAATGAACGTTGAAGGCTATCCCGATATGATTCTGCAACCGCTCTTTGATAAAAAACATTACCATAGCTAACCTGCCCCTCCCCTTCAGCACTTGGTTTCAAATCGTTGCCGATGATTCTCACTCCGCCAGTCTTAAGCAGAAGAAGACGGTCAAAATCTGCTATCGCCTTTGCATACTCTTTTAACTCCGTATAGGCTATCCCCCTGTTATAATACGCCAATTGTATCCTTGAGTTTTGCCTGATTGCTTTTGAGTACAGGGCGATACCTGCCTCAAATTCTCCTTCATTTACAAGGTCCACGCCTTTATCAATAAGATCTCGAACATTTTCCTGCCTTCCTTTACAGGAGGCATAAGAAGTTGCCAAAAAAAATAAAAGGAATAGTTTACAGGAGGTCATTAAGAATAATAGCTAACTGTTTATAATTTCCAATACCGGCGCTATATAAATGCCAGTCTATAGTAATTACTAAACTATTAATAAAAGTTCATTGTATCTCTATTTTCCTGTATTACTCATCCACTGAAACTGAAGCCAAAATTGGAGACAACCTGATTAGACAGCGTCCTGCCCAGTTTTCCTGAAGACAGAGATGCAGGCATTTGATCACGGCAACCACTTATCTTTTTCTGTCCACTCCCTGAAATCAATAAATTTCGCAACTGCCCTAAAACAAAAGTCTGTACACCCTGGATCCACGAAAATAAACACTTCAGGAAAATCATTAATTGCCGGATTTCTTAACCTGAGCGAAAGATCAAGATTATATGATCCGCCTTTTTCGTTAATCGCTAAAACAAAAATCGGCTTTTGTTTCGGATTATTTTCTATAAAGCCGGCAACATCTTTTAGCTCCAAAATTTTTATATCAGCGGCATTATCGCTATGCTGAAAAGAAATCCTGAGGCTTGTCCCAAGGAATATCGTTGAAATTATCCGGTATCTTTCAAGATCAACATTCATAATTCAAGATTCATCCAAACGCCAAATTTCTTAAATCAATCATTCTACATGAACCCTCCATATGGCTTCTTTTATAAGATTCTTTTCAACTTAACCCTGCCAGCGGTGTGCTTCCACAGTATCAGCCATCTGACAAGTAAATGTAAACTAATAATACAGCGATAGTTCTAAAATAATACTGATATAAAGCCGATTAATCATTTAATTGCTGTTTGCACCAACCAGGTTGAAACGCCCGGGATTCTGGCCGTACCGAAACAATCTACCCCAGGAACTAAAACAACGGCCGGATTTCATATGCCCGTTGTCTTTCTTTAGCTACCACATCTGAGCGATTGCCGGGCTATACCGTACGGGGATGTCCTGCGAAACATCCCTCTTTACCGATAAAAATCAACTTCTTATGAAAACGCTACAAATTCATCACACATTATTAAATCCGACAATATAAATATTGTATCTTGCATCACTAAACAAAACATGCCACTATGTTGAAATCCTCAATCGCAGCCCTATTATTATTTTTCGCATTTACTGCCTGTACAAAAGACAATGATGAACCCAGTTCCAAAACAGATATTCTTACTTCAAAGACATGGGTATACGACCTGTACATTACAAGATTCAATACCTCAAACTCGATTTACCAGTATAAAAAGGGAAAACCGTATAATCCACTTAATCTGGCCAATGACTGGATCAAGTTTGATAAGGATGGCACATATACCCGGAAAGATTACCAGGGGTTAAATAAGGCCGGTACCTGGAAATTTGTAAACGATGAGTCTGGAGTTTCCACCACAGAAGACGGAGTGACACATACCAATACCATTAGAGCCTTAACAAAAGATCGTTATACATGGTATGATCCTGCAGATGATGCCTATGGTGAGATGATCCCGCAATAAGCATAATTAATTTTAAAATATAAAGCCGGCTATTGTTCAGATCAATAGCCGGCTTTATATTTTAAAATGTCAAGTACAAAACCAATAAATAACCGGGGCTATATTAACAGCCTTAGCCTCTTGAAATAATGAGAAGATCCACATAAAAGATATCACACCCGAAGGAAAATGAATAAAGGATTCCAGTATAATGATAAGCACTAGTTAGATAGAAATCCGCTACAACTTCAGTCTCTGTATAACTAAATCAATTTCTCTGCTTATTTAACATACCGGGAGACTTTTCATATAACTTTTCCTCCTTCAATTTTGTCTGCTGTTCGGAGATGCGTTCAAAACTGAATGTCTGTTCCGGCTCATAAGCACCGTCAGTATACAAAGGTTTTCTGATAATAAAATACTCGCCATTATTTTTACTAAACATGTCTTTTAAACAAAGGGGCGAGTCTGCATTCTTATTCTTGATTACCCAGCCACCCAGCGAACCTTCATTTTTTGCGCGGTACACAATCATCCATTTTACATTATCCTGGTTGGCCCAATCCCACTGTATTACTGCGGTACCATCGGCTTTGCCCTGTCCTGCAGCATTGATATACTTATTGCTGTGCAATGCGCTTATCTGGTAATACCCCCCACCCAGTTCCTGAACAAAAAATTTATGATTACCCTGGTCTACGAAATCCCATTGTACCAGCCGGGCCCCATTGACCGTGCTTACTCCTTCAATAGCCAAATACTTGCCGGTTTGATTTATTTTGATTTTATACCAGCCTGTGCTAATAGGTACTACTCCTATATTGCTTAACTTATCCGTATTGCTCTTTTCATTGTTAAAGCTCACATCAGGCGCCTTAGGGGCATACTCCCTGTAAGCAACTTTAGGTAGTTCCGCATTGAAATAATAGGCAGTATTAATGGCTTTCACATCCAGATCGCTAAACAGGTATTTCCCGGGGCCAAATTTACACTCACTGACGCTATTTCCTGTTTTACATTTAATAACCGGCTTCTTTTCATCTTTGGCAAAATCATAAGCACCATAGTGCATTATAGAATTATAATCGTATGTACTAACAGGATTGCCGGGTTCAATTTGAAAATTGTGCCGGTTTTTTGTTTCCACATTGGAGGTATCAATAACAATATACTTATCCCGGTCGTAGCGGCTTTGTTCGTGCCAAAATCCAAGGGAATGCAACAATTCGTGAGTAACCGTCCACTCACTGCAATCGTAGGTTAGTTTGATCACCTGCTCACCGCCCTGCCGGCCAACGGGGGAACTGCCGCCATGAAAACCAAGTTCCTGCGGACCAACCATTTTTATATGAATATAATCCTTTTCTGTAGTACGCTTTACTATACGGAGATTGGTACTATTGAGTGCCTGAATTGATGAAACAATAATATCGTACAAACTTCTATTATTCCTGTCCTTTACACTACTCGTTTGTATAATATTATCATCGATTTGTACAGGCACCGTTCCTTTGGGCCAGATGAAAGCGTCGTGATTATTGGTCTGGTAAAGCCTGGTTTTTTGTAGTGTGTTGCCAACAACGATATCTCCGTTGAGTATATAATCGGTACCCACCAGCTTCACATAATAAGGTTTTGATTCGCTGCTCATGGGCAACTGAAATACTTTTTGCACATACTCACCCTGTGCGTTACAAAAACGTACGGCAGCAAGAGAGACTAACAGATACAAGTACAATGATTTCATATGCTATTTTCTTTCTTTGGTAATAGTAAAAAAAATATCCAGCCAATTATCGCTACCATCTTCATCCTGCAGATTTACATGTACCAAGCATTCCCTGGGTATGTCGCTTACATAAAACGATTGCATATTGCTGTAACGGCCTGCGTCAACCTTGCTTTTAAGACAATTGCTTAATACATTCTTCAAAAGATAATAATCATCTGCGCCGCCAGCCACAAAAGGTCCGGGGTTAAAAGTTGTTGGCGCCTCCGGATCGCCTCCGGGCTTAAAAGGAGCAGTGCCAAAAGATTTAAAAGGGTTGTTTACATCCGCATCGCTTTCGTTCATGCCATAAATAATTCTTATCTGTGCACCGGCCAGCTCTTCAGATGGTATTGTCAGTTTCACATCTGCATTTAAAAAATCCACCACTCTCTTCTTATCCATATCCATTGCCATTGACTCCGGAAGACTAAGCAGTACGTTTGAGGTTTGATAAAATTTATTCAGACTAATACCATTTTTGTTAATAACCTGTACCTGTATCACTCCGAACATATCCAGATCACCGCCATGTGGTACAGTAAGCCGCATGTTTTTTATAGTAATGTATTCGGTGAAAATATTGGCCCGTGACGGCAGCAGCGAAAAGGTTTGTGTACTGTTGCCGGTTATAATCAATGGTATTCCGTTGCTGTTGTTTGTAGTGCCGGCTGATAATTGTAACGCTTTACCGCTGGCCACGCTAATAATTTTAAATCTGTTTGTTGTACCCTCTATTCTCCATTGCTGGTTAGTCGCATTGAAATTATCCCACTGCTGTACC
>JAGODE010000035.1 GCA_017998385.1 Chitinophagaceae bacterium
CATGAAAAGGGTTAAGGGTTTAAGGTAAAAGGGATAAGGGGTTTAAAAAGTTCAAAGGGCTTAATGCCTTCTACCCTATACCCTCTACCTTAAGAAACAAAGTCAGTACAAATCGCATGAAAAGGGTTAAGAGTTTAAGGTAAAAGGTATAAGGGGTTTAAAAAGTTTAAAGGGCTTGATGCCTTCTACCCTATACCCTCTACCTCTTTTCGACCAGATCTTTCAGTTCCACTACTTCAAATTCGGGGCTGCTTCTGAAAAATTCATTGAGATGAGCCATGTGCCCGTTGCCAAACAGGACTACAATACGGTCTTCAGGTGCGGGGCGTGTTTTCAAAATATTATTAAAAATGCGCAGGTTGCGGCTATACCACCAGGTGGCCAGGTAATCAGGACCATCATTGTTGGTAGTGGCAAATCCAGTGGTAAGGTAAGCGCCATTATCGCGGCGCTGAATTTTGGGATTGGCCATAAACAAATAGTTTTCCAGTATGGTCAGCTCTTTATCTATCGAATCGCCTGCATCATATAATTTGCTGTATCGTTGTTGCCACATCCGGTCGCGCCGGGCGTCAACAGCCGGTGAGGGATTAGTATCGCTGGCAAACTGAGGGATCTTTTTATAATTTTCTGAAAGGAAGCTGGATGCATCCACTGCATATACTTCTTCCAATCCCTGTTCTGCCGCCACCCGGTAAGCCACCTGGAAAATTTCATTTCTCCCGAGCTGATATTTACCGGCCCGGTATTGGGCGTATAATGAATCATGAAACGGCTGCCGGCGTGATTCAATATATACGCGCGTAGGCTTAAATCTTTTGATAACTTCTGCCAGTTCTTTGATCTCACGCTGGCGCTGGGGCGACAATACATCCACGAAGTCAGCTGAATCCGTTTTATGGGCATCTTGGTTTGGGTAATCGAAGTGAAATGTTCCCAGCAGCAAGACCTTCGTGGGGGCAGGAGTCTGGCTCCGCAAAATCAGGTCAGGGTCAAGGCTGTTAATTTTTTTCCAGTTTACTTTCTGTGCAGGGGCCGCGTTGACAATACAGATGACGGCGAGCAGGTAAATCCATTTTTTCATGTATCGGTTGTTTCCTCAAAAGTGCGGCGAGAAGGCAGGGCTGGAAAAAGCGATCTGCCTGCAGGCTTTTTGTGTCTGCAAACCCTGCAAATGGCCAAAACGCGGGTTGGCAGACAAAAAAATGGAGTTGGCAGACAGCCCGGCAACTATGCTGCCGGGAGTACTATTTTAGTAGTATGAACCGGAAACAACGCCTGTTGGTATATGCACTTACTATTTTTATGCTGGTATGGGGTTTTGACCTGATTAGCATTTTAAAAAATGGCCGCGCCGTCGATTGGAATGAAGCATTCAATATTTTCAATATCTGTCAGATCATCTATGTAACCAGCACCTTACTGCTTACAAGATGGGTTGGCAACCGCTTCTTCAGTTCGCGCCGTTATAGCGCTTTCTGGGTGGGTATGATTGTGGTGGTTGTTCTTTTTGCCTGTCAGCGTTATCTGCTGGAACAGGTGATGCTGGGCCGGTTATTTAATATCTGGAACTACCCCCCTTCCACCCTGCTTTCCTATTACTTTCTCGACAACCTGTATTACGCCTTAACATATGTTTTACTGGGATTTCTGATCTATCTGCTGGATGCCCAGCTAAGCAATCAGCGTAAGCAGGCATTATTGCTGCAGCAATCGCGGGAGGCCGAGCTTCAGTTTCTACGTTCGCAGATCAATCCTCATTTTTTATTCAATACGCTTAACAACATTTACTCACTCGTATACGAGCAGTCCTCGCGGGCACCTGAAGCGGTATTACAATTATCCAACCTGCTCCGCTATATGTTATATGAAAAAAAAGAGCATGTGCCGGTAGAAAAGGAATGGGGGTATATCGACGACTTCATCACTCTGCAGCAATTGCGGTTCGATTACCCTGTGCGGGTTATGCGCGTAACGCATATTGAAGCGGAAGGCAAAAGCATTCCTCCTTATCTGTTAATCCCTTTTATTGAAAATGCGTTCAAGCATGGCGATTTCAGGCAGGAGCCCCTGCGCCTTTCACTTACCGTTAGCAATAAGGAATTGCTGTTTGAAAGTAATAACCGTATTCAGCAATCTCATAAAGATGAAGCTGGAGGTATCGGTCTTGCCAATGTGCAGCGCCGCCTCAACCTTATTTACCCGGAAAGCCACTCGCTGGAGGTGACGGAGGCCAATGGTTATTTTATAGCTCGGCTGTATATTAAGTTTTAAATTTACTTTCTATGATCAGATGCCTGATA
The DNA here is from genome assembly GCA_017998385.1 of Chitinophagaceae bacterium. Lineage (GTDB taxonomy): Bacteria > Bacteroidota > Bacteroidia > Chitinophagales > Chitinophagaceae > CAYMZZ01. The sequence goes on from JAGODE010000035.1 coordinate 2,304, forward strand.
GTAGATGATGAACCACTCGCAGTAAAACTGCTGAAAGACTATGTGAGCAAGGTTCCTGACCTGGAGCTGGTAATGGCCGGCAGCGATGTGTTTGCCGCACTTCAGCTTGCTCAGCAGGGCGGTGCAGACCTTGTTTTTCTGGATATACAAATGCCCGAGCTGACAGGTATTCAGTTTATGAAGATCCTGAATGGTCGTACCAAAGTAATCCTCACCACCGCATATGAAGAATATGCGTTGCAGGCTTTTGATCACGATGTAGTGGATTATCTGCTTAAGCCATTTTCGTATGACCGGTTCCTGACAGCCGTCAATAAAGCCAAAGACCGGCTTCAGACAAACGCACCGGCTGTAGCCTCTTCGGCCCCGGCAATTGCAGATCACATTTTTGTAAAATCAGAATACCGCATCATCCGTATTGACCTCCGGGACATTTATTATTTCGAAAGCCTTCGTGATTACGTAGCTATACATCATAGCGGAGGCAAAACACTCACACTTCAAAGTCTCCGGAGTTTTGAAGAAGAACTGGACAGCCAGGCCTTTCTGCGTATACACAAATCCTATATCATCGCCGTGAGTAAGATTGATGCTATTGAACGCAAGCGGGTGATCATCCAGGGCAATTATTTGCCGGTAGGCGAAACCTATCTTGAAGCCTTCTGGAAAAGATTACCGGTTAAATAAGTTTTCGCTGCTGCAATTCCTGCTGCAGTTGAGCCGGCGATTGGAAATGGATACTATCAATACCCAGATCCAGCGCTGCTTTCACATTGCGGAGATTATCGTCAATAAAAACAGCTGTTGCAGGGTCTACCTCATAGCGATTGAGCAGGCGTTGATAGAATTCAGGAAACGGCTTGCGGGTCTTCTCCTCACCGCTTACTACACGGCCATCAAACCAGTGCAGAAAATCGTACCGTACCAGGGCAATGTCAAAAAGACCGGCCTGCCAGTTGGTAAGTGCATATATTTTAAACCGGTCATTTTGCCGTAGTGCGCGGAAGATTTCTACCGTATCGGGGATCGATGATTTCAGCATATCTGTCCAGCGGCCATAATAATCGCGGATAGCCGTTTCCCATTCGGGAAATTTCTCTACCAGTTCCTGTGTAGCCGTCACAATAGAACGGCCGGCATCCTGCTCTTCGTTCCAGTCGTTGGTACAGATATGATTAAAGAAATAAGCTCTTTTTTCTTCCGTCTCAAAATAGTTGTCGTCAAATACATATCGCGGATTCCAGTCTATCAGTACACCGCCCAGGTCGAAAATAATCGTATTGATTGCGCTCATGTGTTTTGTTGATTGTATCGGAATTTGAAATAGATCATTGTACAGGACATGACAAGCAATATCGCGTTGGTGGCAATGATGACCCAGTTGACGGGGTTAAGCAGAGCCGCCCAGGCGATCCACATTACTTCATTTATTGCTGCTATCAGAAACATGAATAATGATACATCTCTGGCAGACTTGTCACGCCAGGTTTTGATAACCTGGGGTAAGAAGGTGAGGGTGGTTACCGCTCCGGCTGTATAGCCAAGCGCATCAACGGCTGTCATGTAAATTGGTTTGCTTACAAACCTACACGAAAAAGCTAACTTTTCAATAGGCTCTTTTGTATGCCCGTACCTGTTTTATCGTTTCTCAAACAGCCACCATAGCTTGCGGCGGGGTCTGATTTTATAGTTGGTGGTTATGTATTGCTTGATGTGGTTGATTGCCTCGTCCATATCATCCGTTACGAGCACCAGGCTCATATCCTCCTTCGAAATAGTGCCTCTTACCGCCATATCATTCATGGCTTCTACCAGCTCCCTGTAATACTCTTTCCCGAAAAGAACGATGGGAAACTGAGTGAGGGTTTTTGTCTGCACCAGGGTAAGTGTTTCAAAAAATTCGTCCATAGTACCAAAACCTCCGGGCAGGATGATAAACGCGTAAGAGTATTTTATCAGCAATACTTTGCGGACAAAAAAGTGTTCGAACGTCACGGATTTATGCACATATGGATTTACATGCTGCTCGAAGGGCAGTTGAATATTACAGCCTACAGACAATCCGCCGTTTTCGAATGCCCCGCGGTTAGCCGCTTCCATAATACCGGGTCCTCCGCCGGTCATGGTGGTAAGCCCCATTTGAGCGATGCGCTTGCCACACTCAACCGCCTGCTGATAATAAGGGTGATCTTCTTTGAAACGTGCTGAGCCAAATACCGTGATACAGGGACCTACAAAGTGAAGGGTCCGGAAGCCTTTGATAAACTGACGGAATACGCGAAACGCAAATGCCAATTCATAACCCCGGCTTTTGGGTCCTTCCAGATATACCTGTTCCTTACCGGGTATTAACTTTTCTGATCCTTTCATGCTTATTCAATTGTAATGGATAAAAGTAAACCTTTTATCAAAGTTTTTTTATTAAAATACAGTAAGAAAACAGCCTGTTGTGCAGAAGGTTCGTTTTTGGCAATACAGTTATTTATGCTGTAATTTTGGATCAAACTCAAGGACCGTATGCGTATTATCAGTTACAATGTGAATGGCATCAGAGCTGCTATCAATAAAGGTTTTATAGAATGGCTCAAAACTGACCCCGCAGATGTTATCTGCCTGCAGGAAACAAAGGCCCTGAAGGAAAATGTAAACCATCAGTTGTTTACTGACCTGGGCTATCACGACTACTGGTTTAGTGCGCAGAAAAAAGGATATAGCGGTGTAGCCGTACTTACGCGCATAAAACCCGATCATGTTGAATACGGAACCGGCCATAAGATAAGCGACGATGAAGGCCGGGTTATTCAACTCGATTTTGGTGATACCCGCCTCATTAACGCTTATTTCCCAAGCGGCACCAGTGGCGATGAACGGCAGAGCTATAAATATGTATGGCTCGATGAATTGTTTGCTTATGTAAAACAGTTAAAAAAGAAATATCCCAATCTCATTCTGTGCGGTGATTATAATATTGCTCACAACGAAATAGACATTCATGATCCCAAAGGCAACAAAAACTCTTCTGGGTTTCTGCCCGATGAGCGTGCCTGGATGACAAAATTTCTGGAAAGCGGCTGGATCGACACCTTTCGTGTGTTTCATCCTGAGCCTCACCGTTATAGCTGGTGGAGCCAGCGTTTCCCTTCGGTACGACTCAATAATAAAGGCTGGCGCATTGACTATATAAATGTTACAGAACCGCTAAAAAAACGGTTGACAGACGCAGAAATATACCCCGATGTGAAACATAGTGATCATTGTCCGGTATATTTAAATATTGATCTGGATAATGCCGGATCTCAGAAAAAAGCAGCTAAAAAATAGGCTGCTTCATCACTACCACCAACCATTGACGCTGCTGCAGGCAGCAGCAGATGCTGGCCAGATGAAGCGCCGGCTGCGTTTTGTCGAACCAAAATCATCATATGACAGGATTAACCCTTCTGTTTGTGCTGGTGGTGATTGTACTGTTGCTATTGTTGCTCAGCATTGCCGCCCGCATTAATCGCCAGCAGGAATTGCTGGAAAAACTGGATCGGAAAATTGAAAAACTCATTAACCTCTCTAAAGAGAACCCTTCCCCACCCCTTACAGCAAACATATCTCAACAGATGCCGGTCACGGCACCAACTACTGTAGCAGTTAAAGAAGTTGTTGAGCCCCCACCGTCCGAAAAGCCCTTTGAAGAAAAATCACCAGTCTCACCCATTATTATGCCTTACCTGGAAGAAGAGTATATCTCTTCTCCGAAAGTGATCAGCGAGCCAGTGAGGCCTCAGGCCCGTAAAAAAACCGGCGAGCGGGATCTGGAAAAATATATTGGTGAAAATATTGCCAATAAAATCGGCATTGGCGTATTGGTACTGGGCATTGCTTTCTTTATCAAATATGCAATTGATAAAAACTGGATCAACGAACCGGCACGTGTGCTCATAGCCGTCGCCAGTGGTTTGTTGCTGATAGGCATTGCACATCGTATTCGTAAAAAGTACCGCTCCTTCAGTTCCGTACTGGTAGGCGGTGGCCTTTCTGTACTGTACTTCAGCGTGGCGTTTGCCTTCCACGAATATCAGCTCATAGGTCAGCAGACCGCATTTATCTTAATGCTGGCCATTACCAGCCTGGCGGTGGCCTTATCGCTGAAATATAATCGGGCAGAGCTGGCAATACTGGCTACGCTGGGTGGCTTTGCCACTCCCTTTCTCGTTAGCACCGGCAACAACAACTATCATGCATTATTTATTTACCTCGCCATTTTATGTGCCGGCATGACCATTCTTTCGTGGTTTAAACGCTGGCCGGCAGTCAATATCATTGCCATGCTGGGCACGCTACTCATTTATGGCAGCTGGCTTGTAAGCGGGTCTATCAACGATGGCTATACTCCGTTCCCTTACAAACATGCCTTCCTCTATGGCACGCTTTATTATCTCCTGTTTTTGGGTATGCACCTGCTCAATAACCTGCGTTTGCGCCGTCAATTCACTGCACTGGATTTTGTGTTGGTACTGGGGACTAATTTTCTTTATTTCGTCGCCGGATTACATGTGCTACAAAACTGGCAGCACGATCAATGGCATGGCGTCTTTACCGGTTTACTGGGCGTACTGAACTTATCTCTGGCTCTCGCATTTTACCGCAAACCTGCTGTAGACCGGAATTTTGTGCTCTTGCTGATTGGCCTCGCTGTAAGTTTTATTTCACTGATTGCACCAATACAGCTTGAAGGACGCCAGATTACCCTGTTTTGGGCAGCAGAGTCGGTGATACTGCTATGGATTTACTTACGTAGTGGCATGGGCCAGTTGCGTATTGCACACATTCTGCTTGCCGGGGCTGCCTTTTTGAGTTTGTTATGGGTATGGATAGATGTATACATATTTAGTGATGAAACTATTCCTGTGCTCATCAATACAGCTGTATTAACCGGATTGCCGGTAAGTATTTCTTTTGCGATGAGTCACCGGCTTCACCGTGCTGCAGGCCGTGCTGTCAATACCCGCTATAGAGCAGCCTTTTTCTCTTCCTTATTCCTTGCCGGTGCACTGGTGGCCGGGTATATGACTGGTATACTGGAGATACTGTACGAGTTTAGCGTGCATTTCAGCAACAGTGGCGTTGAGGCTGTTTATTGCCTGCTTTTTACACTGGCCTATATGCTGTTTATTCTCCGGATTTACCGGAAGCAGCGATTTGTAATACAATTATGGTTACTGTTTGCAGCAGCCGGTTCACTTCTTTATTTGTTAGCCATCGGCACACAGGCAGATGTCACTGTTTATCTATTAACAAAAGGACCGCTTTATCTCTATTCAGGTCATTGGGCCGGCACTGCATTACTACTGTATATGCCGGCTTATATTATTCAGCATATTCGTAGCGGGCAGTCTGGATTTGCAGCATATCAGACCCCTCTTTTTACCTGGATTGTTACGCTAGTGATACTGGTGATATTGAGTGCAGAACTGTACCAGGCAATGTTATGGCTTGGATACCGGGACCGGGCAGACTGGATCTGGTGGCAGAACCTGTATTATAAAGCCGGATTGAGCATTCTGTGGAGTGTTTGCTCATTTGTACTTATCTGGCTGGGGTTAAAATACCGGTACAGGCCATTGCGCATCATTTCGCTGGGCGTATTTGCCATCACGCTGGCCAAGCTATTCCTGTACGATATCCGGAATGTGCCTCCGGGTGGAAAAATTGCAGCCTTTATTCTGCTTGGTGTGTTGCTGCTCACTGTATCATTCATGTATCAGCGCCTGAAGGCTATGCTGATTGACCAGGCCGGTCACACAAATGACGATACTGCTAAAATGAGTAACAAGCAGTAATTTTGAGTATGATTATTTACAATGTTACCTCACAGGTTGATCATTCTATTGCAGAGCAATGGCTGGCCTGGATGCAGCAGGAGCATATACTGGATGTAACCGGTACCGGCTGTTTTACGCATGCCCGGATACTGGAGCTGATCGAAACAGATACTACCGAAGGGCCCACCTATGCGGTACAGTATCATGCAGAAAGCAAGGCATTGTACAACCGGTATATACGGGAGTATGCGGAAGAGATGCGTAAAAAAGTAATTGACAAATGGGGCGATAAAGTAATCTCTTTTCGTTCTGTACTGCAAGTTGTGAATTGATTGTGTAAAAAGATAAACACAGATTTCTTTCTGTTAAAAACAATTGTATATTCCGCGGAAACCCGCTGCTGTACTGCATTTCAACACACGTTACTCAAAACCCGCCACCAGCAAGGGTTTCGGCGGGTCATAGCACAATCGTATCGTAAAACCACGCAATATCAAATCCGTTAAAATCCTTGCCTGTAGCGGGTTCGGCGGGTTTTTAATAATCCATTAATAAGTCAAATATTTTTCTATCTCCGCGAAAAAGCTTCTAAATTTGTCGCCGTTACAAAATCTTCTAAAAAATCGATTATGAACAAAGCTGAATTAATTACGAAAATCGCCGAAGATGCCGGTATCACTAAGACACAGGCTAATGAAGCGCTTGATTCTTTTGTGGAAGCCGTTACCAAGACATTGAAAGGCGGTGGTAAAGTGACGCTCGTTGGCTTTGGTACTTTTTCCGTTTCCAAAAGAGCGGCTCGTAATGGCCGTAACCCCCAGACCGGTGAAGTGATCAAGATCAAAGCAAGAAAAGTGGCTCGTTTTAAAGCCGGTAAAGAACTGTCTGCAAAACTGTAATCGAATCAATTACTCGCAAAAAGCTCCAGTGCTTCACCCAGTACAGGAGCTTTTTTAGTGAAAATAGCTACCTTTATATTTCAAATTATTTAACCATGGGAAGAGGAGATAAAAAAACTGCTAAAGGCAAACGTTTTAAAGGTTCATTCGGCAAAAGCCGGCCGGCCAAAAAAGCAGTTGCCAAGAAAGCAGCAGCCAAGAAAGCATAGTTAATGTGCTATTGTGCTAATGTAAGAATGTGCTAATACAATCGAAACATTAGTTTAAACTTACTTAAAGGTCGGGAAACCGGCCTTTTTTAGTGTGCTGATTGGTTAATGTGCTATTGTGCTAATGTAAGAATGCGCTAATACACCAGAAACATTAGTTTAAACTTACTTAAAGGTCGGGAAACCGGCCTTTTTTAGTGTGCTGATTGGTTAATGTGCTATTGTACTAATTTATCAATTGGCCGGAGCCTGGGGTTTCAACAGTCCTGATTATTGAAATAAAACAATGATTTTTGGCTTACCCCCCCTGCATTAGGCTATTTATTAGCACATCAGCACATTAACCAATTAGCACATTGCTTACGGTGCCAGTCTCACTCTCACCCAGTTACCGTCTGGCTCGAGAGAGTACTCGAGGCGGTCGTGTAGCCTGGATGGCCTGCCCTGCCAGAATTCGATCACTACCGGCTTTACGAGAAAGCCGCCCCAGTGTTCGGGACGAGGGGGATTCTTGCCGGAAAAATTCTGCTCGGCCTGTTTATACTTTTCTTCCAGCCATTCGCGGCTTTCTATCAGCTGACTTTGCGGAGATACACTGGCTCCTATCTGGCTGCCCAAGGGGCGGGAATGAAAATAAGTATCGCTTTCTTCTTCGCTTACTTTATGTACTATGCCCGTGATGCGTACCTGGCGCTCCAGTTCTTTCCAGAAAAAGACCAGGCAGGCTTTCGGATTCTCCAGCAGCTGCTTGCCTTTATAGCTATTGTAATTGGTGAAAAAAGTGAACCCTTCCTCTGAATAACCTTTTAATAATACGATACGGGCAGAGGGGACTCCGTCTGCAGATGCAGTAGCCAGGGTCATGGCATTTACTTCATCCAACTCGGCATTCACTGCCTCCTGCCACCAGCGGTCAAACAAATGAAGCGGGTTCAGATCGGTATCGGATTCAGACAATGACCGCTGAGCATAGTTCTTACGGATGCCGGCAATATCCTGCGTCATAGAAAAGAATTTAGGGACAGTATAAAAAAGGGTTCATTGCACCCACCAGTACAGGTGCGGTGATAATGCGCAATGACATTGGCAAAGTTAGGAATCCGCGCTGGTGTGAAAAGTGATTTGAATCAGGTCAGGCCGATTTATTCCCTGGCTGGCGACGCATAAGCTGATCACGTTCTTCAGATACAACGTGCAGCATGCTTTCCAGTTCGCTAACCCGGCGCAGCTGGCTTTCGAGTTTTTTATTGGCCTCAGATACTACCTGCAGATCATTGTTCAGTTCTTCCAGATAGGCTACCCGTTTCTGCAACTGTTGCCGTTGCACATTTACTTCGCGTAGTTTATCTTCTGTTTCGCCCAGCAATGACTGCAACTGCTGATTTTCGAGTGAAAGGCGACTGGCTTTTGTTTTTTGCTCATCCAGTTCCCGTACAATGCGGGCATGTTCTTCGCGCAGGTCTTCCATTTCGAGGTTCATCATTTTGGAAGCAGTGAGCTGCGTTTCCAGTTTCTGTATCTTTCCCTGCAGTACATTAAACTCGCTGTATGCATTATCGAGCATTGAGCTCATTTCGGAAGTAAGCTGCTGTTGCTGGCGAATAGAATGAATTTCTTTTTCTTTTTCACTCAGCATGTTTCGCATGTCCGTCAGCTGAGCGTAGAGTTCTTCGTTATTGCGGAGTATCTCGCGTTGTTTTTCTTCTTTTTCCTTGATGATATCGATATTTCCCAGCAGATCATTGATCTTTTGATTATGTTCTGTGAGGCTTTTCTGCGCCTGACGCAGTTGTTCGAGATAGGAGTCGTCTGTGCGGGGTTTTTCGGCCTCAGCAGTCGGCTGTATGGCACGGGCTTCTTCGAGTTCTTTGCGGAGTGCGGTTATCTGCTGCTGCAGGTTATCAATGGTACGCAGCTGGTGCTGATGCTGTGCCTCTACAGCGCGGGCATTGTTGAGATCGAGCTGCAGGCGGCTTACCTGGGCTTCGAGGTCCTGTATGATTTTGTTTGAGTCATCCTGCTGCGGGGCAGCGTGACGGGCATTATCCAGTTCTGTTTTGAGCAGTTTGTTGTTACGGCGCACATCTTCCAGCTCCATGGAATAAATGCGGCTGTTTTCTTCTGCCTCCTGTACCTGCAGCTTGAGTTCGGTCATTTCTTTATCACGCGTCTCCATGTCGTTGAAATATCTCAACTTCCATTCGTCGCGCGCAAAACTGGTGCGGTCCATCTCTTCGGTGGCAGCTTTGAGGTTTTTACGACTGGCTATAAAGAAATGAATGGTGATACCCAATATGATCGCGCCAAATAATAGCAACACGATCTCGAGAATTGAGAGGGTCAGGGTGGCGGCCATAATAACTGTTTCGTTAACGTGTGATGAAACTAAATAAAATTACCGGGATTACGGTTATTTGTTTTTCACAATAGGAGGGAAAGCACGCGCAAGATAATTGCTATCTTTAACACTAAGAAAAACAGTTTATCCTCAGATGCGGAAAATTCAGCTATTCGTGGCATTTGGCCTCTTTTTTCTCCTGCACCAGACCGGTCGCAGCCAGTCGAGCTGGTTTAAGACTTTCACCGGACAAATTGATAAATACCCTTTTACCCTGCACCTGCATAAAGCCGGCAGCAGCTATTCGGGTTTTTACTATTACCAGCGGATACAGCAGCCTATTTATGTTTCGGGCGATGATACCAGTGCCGGCCCCGGGGTAATCAGCCTGATGGCATTCGTTCCGGGCGCCGTGGAAATGAATGAGCGGTTTGAAATAAAAGCTGATACCGTTACCGGCCTGTCGGGTCAGTGGAAATCACATCCCGACAGCGCTGCCAAAATGGTAATGGCCATCGTAAACCGGGACCCTTCTCCGCGTTTTGATTTTGTTTATACGATGGGTAATACACCACTGCGTGCCAAACTGACCGAGTCGCCACAAGCCAGCTATTATGTAGCTACCGTATGGCCCTCTGGCAATAGTGCGGCCACACAGTTTGTTCGCCGGCAGGTTGCCTCTTTTTTTGATCTCAAAATCGCACCTGTTGCTATTGGCGCCTCTCTTTTGCAGCTCAGAAATAATTTTCTGACCGATTATAAGAAAGACTTCCGCGATGTGCCTGACAGCGATATTGTTTCTTTCCCTTCAGGTTATACCATGACCCAGGATCAGTCTGTACTGATTATGTATCAGCAGGCGCAGATTCTTTCGCTGGCCAGCACCAGCTATTCGTATACAGGCGGTGCACATGGCTTTGGAGCCACCCAATATGTAGCCATCAACCCTCTCAGCCAGAAGAAATATAAAATAACTGACGTACTGCTACCGGCGGGCCGGGCCGTTTTGCGCAGCTACCTGGAAAAATGGTTCAGAATACAGTACAAACTGGGGCCAAATGGCAGACTGGAGGAAGCTGGCTTATTTGAAAACAAGATTGAACCCAATAACAACTTTTACCTGACGGCAAAAGGTATTGGCTTTGGCTATGCGCCTTACGAAATTGGTCCATATGCCATGGGGGAGATCACTATTTTTATCCCTTTCAGCGAACTAAAGTCTTATTTGCAGCCGGCATTTGCCAAACTTATTGCGCAGTAAAAAAGACTAACTGGTAACGAGTGTTCCTACTTTTTCGCCGGTTACCACGCGGCGCAGGTTGCCTTCCTTGTTCATATCAAAAACAATGATAGGGAGGTTATTTTCCATACAGAGTGTGAACGCCGTCATATCCATAACACGAAGGTTTTGGCTCAGGCATTCCTGGAAAGTGATGGTATTGTATTTTGTAGCAGTAGGATCTTTTTCGGGATCGGCTGTGTAAATGCCATCAACTCTTGTGCCCTTGAGGATCACATCGGCACTGATTTCGATCGCGCGCAGGGAGCCTGCAGTATCTGTTGTAAAATAAGGGTTGCCGGTGCCGGCGCCAAAGATCACTACACGTCCTTTTTCTACGTGGCGGATAGCCCGGCGGCGGATATAAGGCTCTGCAATCTGTTCCATTTTGATAGCGCTCTGAAGGCGGGTATATACACCTACGCGCTCGAGGCCGGCTTGCAGGGCCATGCCATTGATAACCGTGGCGAGCATACCCATATAATCGCCATGTGCCCGCTCAATACCTGTGTCGGCTTCATTCATACCCCGGTAAATGTTTCCTCCGCCAATTACGATGGCTACCTGTACACCCAGTTCGGTAATGGATTTGATATCCTGTGCATACTGTGCAATGACAACAGGATCCATGCCAAAGCTCTTATCACCCATTAATGACTCACCGGAAAGTTTGAGAAGAATGCGTTTGTATTTGGGCAGCATGCGATTGAATTTAGCGCTGCGAAGATAGGGGAAAAGGAGCAAGAATGCCAGAAGTGCCGTGAACCCGGCATAAGCTCATACAAAGCTGGTAGCCAGCATTTATACCCAGTTGTTCTTGTGGGCCAGTGTGATCACCTGCGCCCGTGAATTGACATGCAGTTTATCGTAAATATTTGCGATGTGTTTACGTACTGTAAGTACACTTAGCTGCAGTTCAGATGCGATCCGCTTGGCATCCCAGCCATTGACCATATGCTGCAGTATCTCCTTTTCGCGTTCGGTAATATTCACGGGCATCTGCGGTGAACCGTTGCGTTGCAGATCGGCATGATCGGCAGTGCGGCTCAGCATTTGCAGTGCCTTGCGGGCAATAGCCGGGCTCATAGGTGCACCGCCGGTTTCAAGCACATTTACAATAGCATCTTCCAGTACAGATGCGGGCTCATGCTTGAGTAAATATCCGGATGCGCCGGCTTTGATGGCTTCGAATATTTTTTCATCATCGTCAAAAACCGTGAGTACAATGAAATGCACCTGCGGATACAGCGATTTGGCGATTCGGATGGTTTCAATGCCATCCATTGCCGGCATTTGCAGATCCATGAATACAACCTGGGGCAACTGCGCATGCGGCAGCCCTTTGAGTTCTTCGAGACACTCATTTCCGTTGGCGGCTGCAAACACCAGTTGCAGGTTGCCCGATACTTTTATTTTCTGCAAAAAGGTATTCCGGTTTACGGAATTATCTTCTGCCATTGCGATCCTGAACTGCATAGGCTTCAAATTTGAGGTGTTTCGCACCAGTAAGCAATAATCAAATTGTAGTAGGACCTATCAATACGGTAGTGCCGGAAGGAGTGGCCGGTTTCCAGTTTACGACCCATCCGGCGGTAGCGGCCCGGTTGCGCATGTTTTCCATGCCGTTGCCCCCGCCAGTTAATTTACTATTTTCTGTCCAGATACCCCGGCCATTGTCGGTGATACTTATTTGCCAGCTATCTCCTGCTTCAATATGTATCTGCACCCGATTGCCGCCGCTATGTCTTACAGCATTTACCAGGGCTTCCTGTACCATCTGGTACAGGTGAAATGCCTGCGTGGGAGGCAGGCCGGTGTCCTGCACCACATTTTCAGTAACTTCTATTTCGATCTGCGGATAACTGGGGGCAATCCGTTTTACAAGAATCTTTAACCGGTCGCTGATGGCAGTAAGCGTAAGCGCCTCCTTATTAAGCGCCCAAATAGTATCGCCCAGTTGTGATACAATAGCCCGGGAATTGTTGTGTAATTCATGGAGTGCTATTATTTCCTGGTCATCACGTCCTTCTGTATGTATCACATCAAGGTTTGAAGCGATAGAAGCGGCATAGGCGCCAAGGTTGTCGTGCAGGTCAGCCGCTATACGTTTACGTTCATTTTCTTCGGCTGTGGCCACCGCTTTCTGTGCCATATCCTTTTCCTTATCCAGCATGAGGCGCACTTTGAGTTTTTCGCGCCGGCGATAACTTTCGAAAAGGATGAGAGCCACCACGGCTACAAAAACAACAGCTGCTACAGTGAGATAAAAAAGGTTGTTTTTCCGGGTCAGGCCCAGTTTCTGCTGAATGATCAGGTTTTCTTTTTTCTGTACTTCATACTTTGTCTGCACTTCGGCTATCGCCTGGGCTGAATTGGCGAGATAAAAGGAGTCTTTTGCACTAATAATACGTTCCAGCGTTTCCTGGTACAAAGAATCTCTGCCTGCATATTTATAAGCCCGGGCCAGGGCCTGGTAATAATCGAGACGAAGGTTTACGTTATTGGCGAATATGCGACCTGCAGGTTGAGAGGAATCGGCCACATTTCCCCGGAGAAGGGCCCGCTGGCACAATTCAATTGCCTTGTCTGCCTGCCCGGTTTCGAGATAAAAATCTACCAGGGTGAGATTATCATCCAGCCACATGGCGCCGTCATTTGTCTGTCGGCGCACATCGATCATTTGACGCAAAGCGCTCTCCGCTTTATCAAAATCCTTTTTCCGGATATAAATGGAGGACTGGCGTTGCAGCGCATGAGCCAGGTTAGACAGGTTTTGCTCTTTGCTAAACAGACCCACTCCCTTACGGATATAGTATTCGGCCGAATCAAATTTTTCGAGTTGCAGATATGCATCGGCCATGTTGGTATAAATAGCAGCCAGCACAGGCTCATAACGCAGGTCATGGGTATTATAGATCAATGCCCGCTGCAGCCAGGTCAGCGCTATTCGTGGGGCGCTGCGTTGCAGGGCTACTGAACCAATGGTATTGATATTGGCTCCGATAGTAAGTGTGTCGCGGTATTTTTCAGCTTCGTTGACCAGCTTGTAGAGTACAGTCAGGGCATCGGAATAGCGTAGCTGACCGCCCAGGTACAGCGCTTTTTGCCGCTCCAGTTTAAATTTGAGATCGCGGACACTGTTATCTTCTGTGCGCAGGTTTTTGATAGCCGGGTCGATAATAGCCAGTGCTGTATCGATCCAGCCCCAGCGATAATTCATATTGGCAATAGCCAGTTCAGCCAGGATACGGTCGCGCCGGTCTCCTACTCTTGCAGCGAGCCTGCGGGCATGATTTGCATAATATTCCAGTGTATCGCGATGCAGGCTTCGGCTTTCTTCGCAAAGCTGTAATATGGCTTTAAGTTTCCCCTGCTCGGTTGATTGCGTCCAGACCTGTCGTTTCAGGCTATCAATAATACGGGTTTGGGCTGTGCCCGGGGCAAGCCAGAAAGCAATGGTGACGAGGAAAAGAATAGCCTTTTTCACTGATACCAAATATATTCATTGGTAGCTGCTTTTCCGAAAGAGAGGGGCCGGCTACTACAAATTGAGTATATCCCGCTTTAATAAAAAAGGCCATCCGTAGCTACGGATGGCCCTGAAAATATTTGCCTGCGGGGATTAGCCCAGGGCTACGCGTTTAAACGCAGTAACCTGTACATCACCGGAATCTTTGAGGTATTCACCCACTGTTTTGCCGCCATCTTTAACGAAAGCCTGCGCAGTGAGGGTATTTTCTTTGAAGAATGCACCCAGTTTGCCTTCAGCAATTTTGGCCAGCATTTCTTCGGGTTTGCCTGCCATTTTGGGGTCTTGCTTCATTACGTCTACGATGATAGCTTTTTCACGTTCTACTACGTCGGCAGGTACGCTGCTGGCGTCAACCGCTACGGGGTTGAGGGCAGCGATCTGCATAGCTACATCTTTACCGGCTTCAACAGCTTCTTTATTAAGACCAACCAGCACACCGATACGGTAAGCACCGTGAATATAAGAAGCAACATAAGGAGCATCTACTCTTTCAAACTTGGTGATACCGATCTTTTCACCGATAGCAGCCAGTTTGTCGTTGATGAGGTCGGCAATTTTTGTACCGCCAACGGTAGCATTGCTGAGTTCTTCTGCTGTGTTTACGTTGTTAGCGATTGCTGCATCGGCAATGCTTTGAGCAAAGGCAATGAAGTCAGTGTTTTTGGAAACGAAGTCTGTTTCGCAGCTGATGCAAACCACGATACCGGTTTTGTTGTCGGCAGTAGTCTGTGCGATCACCACACCTTCTTTCGCTTCACGGTCACTTCTTTTAGCTGCTACTTTCTGGCCTTGTTTGCGCAGCCAGTCAATGGCGGCTTCAAAATCGCCATTGGTTTCTGTAAGAGCTTTACGGCAGTCCATCATGCCGGCGCCAGTAGCCTGACGCAGTCTGTTGATATCCTGAGCACTGATTGTTACAGTTGACATGTTCGTTCGTTTAAGATAAAATTGAAAAATGGGATGCGGGTTTTCTGTGTGGCGGCTTCATTACTCATGAAAGCGGAGCACAGTACAGAGAACCTGGTTCCTTATCTTCTGCCACCGGGAGCACCACCACCGGGAGTGCGGCGACGCTGGCCACCACCCTGTCCGCCACCAGCACCGGGACCACGACCACCGCGGCCACGGCCACCGCGACCACCTTCAGCCTGGGCTTCAGCCTCGAGGCGGGCAGCGCGTTTTTCTTTTTCGTCATCGGCATTATCATCACTGTCTTCGTCTTTGGCAGCCTGACGCTCAGCCAGACCTTCGGCGATTGCTGCAGTGAGGTAGTTAACGATAATAGCAATTGACTTGGTAGCATCATCGTTGCCGGGAATAGCGAAGTCAACTTTATTGGGGTCGCAGTTGGTATCAACTACACCAAAAGTTGAAATGCCCAGGCGTTTGGCTTCAGCCAGAGCGATATGCTCGTGACCGATATCTACCAGGAAAAGAGCGGCAGGTACACGACCCAGTTGAGCGATACCACCCAGCACCTTCTCCATTTTATCTTTATCGCGTGAAAGAGTGAGACGCTCTTTTTTAGTGATGCTGTCGAAAGAACCATCGCCCAGCATTTTTTCAATGCTTTGCATTTTCTTCACGCTCTTACGAACGGTATTGAAGTTGGTCAGCATACCACCGAGCCAACGTTCTGTTACGTAAGGCATATTTACACGTCTGGCGCATTCGCTGACGATATCCTTAGCTTGCTTTTTGGTACCTACGAAGAGGATTTTTTTACCGCTGCGGGCAATTTGCTTCAGCGCGGCAGCAGTTTCCTGCAGGCATTCAACGGTCTTGTTCAGATCGATGATATGGATACCTTTCTTTTCAGCAAAGATGTAAGGCAACATCTTGGGGTTCCATTTCTTTTTAAGGTGACCGAAATGAACTCCAGCTTCCAGCAGTTGCTGTTGTAAGGATGTATTATTTTCCATTGTCTGTTGTTATTATTAGTTGATGATTGAACCGGGCAGAGCACCAGGCCAGCAGCCTGACAATCCAAACCGGCAGAAAAAAGCCATTAGCGTTTGCTGAACTGATAGCTTCTTCTCGCTTTCTTGTGACCGAATTTCTTTCTTTCCACAGAACGAGGGTCGCGTTTCAGCAGACCGGCAGCTTTCAGTGCAGGGCGGAACTCAGGATTGAGATCAACCAGTACACGAGAGATACCCAGCATGGCAGCTTCAGCCTGGCCTTTAATACCACCACCGGCTGCATTGATCTTAACGTCAAATTTGCCAACAGCGTCAATGGTTTTAAAGGGGCGCTCTACCTGATTTTGCAGGTATACCAGCGGAAAATATACTTTGTAGTCTTTGTCGTTTACAGTGATCTTGCCGTCTCCTTTGCTCAGGAAAACGCGGGTCACCGCTTCTTTCCGACGTCCTACGCCATTTTTTTGCTTTTCCATTTATGTTATTTTGTAGAATGTAAAAATTGAGGCTCATATCCGGTAGCCCGGATGCTGATGCCGGTTTAGAATTTCAGCTCCTTGGGTTGTTGTGCAGTGTGCGGATGCTCAGCACCTACATACACGAATAATTTTTTGTACATCTTGCGACCCAGCCTGTTTTTAGGCAGCATACCTTTTACAGCACGCTCGATTACCACTTCAGGACGACGCTTCAGCAGGTTGCTGGCTGTCTCTTCTTTCAAACCACCAGGATAACCGGTGAAATGGTCATACACTTTCTGATCCAGTTTGTTACCTGTAAGTACAACTTTCTCACAGTTGATCACGATGATATAATCACCTGTGTCAACGTGGGGCGTATAAGAAGCTTTGTTTTTTCCGCGCAGAATGGCGGCAATTCGGGAGCACATACGACCTACGGTTTGATTAGTACCGTCCACAACATACCAGTTGCGCTTAACGGTAGCCTCGTTCGCATGTTTGGTAGTGAAATGTAATTTACTCATTTTTAAAACTTTGTGCCGATTTACCGGCGGTTCTTGATAATTTGACAACTGAGCTATCCCTCAATTATCACCCTTCCGGTTACCCGAAATTGGGGTCGCAAAGATAGCGAGGCGGGCATAGTTTTCCTACAAACAGAACAAGTATTTTTCATCGAACTTTTGTAATAAATTGAAAATCAATAAAAAAATTGTAGTGTAAAAAAAGTCTTGATGAAAGTTGGTAGTTTACCAACTTTTTGTAGCTTTGTGACGGCTCTTTGTCAGGAAAATACCATAAAACGGTGTTTATTTTCCCCATGCCAGGTCTGATGTCATAAGTAGGTTGCACTTCCTTAAACCTTATTTTATGACAATAATATATCTGAACCGTGTAAATGAGTTTGCACAAAAACATGCGGAAACCCGCAAAAACCTGGCAACCTGGAAATGGACGGTGGAAAATGCCAGCTGGAAATCCGGTAAAGATGTGCTGTTCGATTTCCCCCGCGCACGTATGCTCGGAAAAAACATGGCCCGTTTTGAAATTGTCCACAACAAATATCGCCTGGTGGCTTTTGTGGATTACGAAGATCAACTGGTAGAAGTGCGGTTTATTGGTACACATGCCGAATATGACCGTATAGATGCTGCCAATATTTAAACCTTATAAACCTTCATACTATGAAACAATGGTATCTCATCGAAAATGCGGATGAATATGCCGCCGCCTGCCTTCGTTACGAACAGGTACGCGAAGCTGCCAAAGGCAGTGAAGAACATCGCGAAAAAATGCTGCTCGCACTCCTAATCAGCACTTACGAAGAAAAACAATGGAATGCGCCCGACCTTGACCCCATTGAACTGATCAAGATACGCATGGAAGAGTTTGGCTATACAGCCTCAGATCTTGCCAAAATATATGGCGATAAGGGCACCGTTAGTAAAGTACTTCATTACAAACAGGCCCTTTCACTTACCATGATCCGTAAGTTCAGCAATTTTCTGCGCATTCCGCCCGAAGCGCTTACCCGTGAATACTCGCTAACCGGGCAGGCCTGATCCTGTTATTTACTTTTAATACAGCGCTGTTGCCCGGGAAATATGGGGAATGCGCTGTTTTTATAGCCGACTGGATAAGCATTTGCATAACCGGTTATTGATCCTTGCCACCATCGCCAGCATGCTCGCCGTGACGGTACCGGTACTTTGCTTCCTATGTCAAGAAATACCGCAGATAAAAGTTCTGCGAACAGCAGTGCAAAATGCTGATTGCACCATTGAATCAGTGCGATTATATAATAAAACAATCGTATTGCTTAAATTGCCGGGATCAAACTCCGAACGATTATGCTTACCCATGCCCTTGGCCGCTCCAGCTTTGGCGACCCTGCACACACCGGCAACCTGCTATCTGCTGAAGAAGCGAATGCCCTGCTCGAAGAGTGGGTGCCTAATGAACGGCTTCGCCTCCACATGAAGCAGGTTGCTGCCGTTATGAAAGCCTGGGCGCTCCATAAAGAACAGGCAGACGCACTCACCGCCCGCAAATGGGAGCAGGCCGGACTCCTGCATGATGCTGACTGGGAAAAATATCCCAACGATCATTGCCGCATTATCATCGAAGAACTCGAACGCCGCCAGCTTGACCCGGAGGTGATCCACTGTATTGCATCGCATGGTCCACGCTATTTTGGTGTGGAACCTCAAAGCAACATGGATAAGATGATCTATGCCTTTGACGAACTGTCGGGTTTCATTCATGCAGCCGCACTGGTACGGCCAGACAGATATGATGGGCTGGAAGTAAAGAGTGTGCTGAAGCGATTAAAAAGTCCCTCCTTTGCTGCACAGGTCAGCCGCGAAGACATTGCAGATGCTGTAACCCGTATTGATTACAGTCTGGAAGAGCTTATTCAATTCATAATCGATCATCAACGCAACGTACTATGAAAAAAATCATCTGCATCGGCGAGGCATTGATAGACATGATCTGTACAGACAGAGGCGAAACCCTGTCGAACGGACAGCATTTTGTCAAAAAACCGGGAGGAGCCCCTACTAATGTAGCAGCAGCCGTTGCTGCTCTGGGTGGTCGTGTAGATATGCTGGCAAAAGTGGGAACAGATCCTTTTGGTCAGCACCTCAAAGAAGTACTGGACACTTTTGGTGTGGGTACCCAATGGCTCCTGCAGGATTCCCGCTACTTTACAACCCTTGCTTTTGTATCATTGCTGCACAACGGGGAGCGTGATTTTTATTTCAGCCGTGGAGCAGACGGACAGTTAAATACGGCAGACGTTCATGGACTCGACCTGGAGAAATACGGTTTTGCGCATTTCGGATCAGCTACGGCTTTTCTTCCGGGACCTTTACAGGAAACGTATGTGATGCTCCTGCAGGAAGCTATCCGGAAAAAGCTTTTTATCAGCTTTGATCCCAACTATCGCCATCTTCTTTACAGCGATTGCCGGGATTCTTTTATTGAACAAAGCTGGAACTTCCTGCGTCAATGTAATTTTTTCAAACTAAGCGATGAGGAAGCATTACTTATAACCAGCTGTTCCAACCTCGAAGAAGCAGCGAATTATTTGTTGCAGCAGACCAATTGTGCCTTTGCAATTACGCTGGGTAGCCGGGGAGCGCTGCTGGGTTATGAAGGAGCCATTTATACTGTACCCGGCATAGCTGTACAGCCCGTTGACACCACTGGTGCCGGCGATGCTTTTGTAGGGGCGGTGTTATATCAATTGCAGCAAACAGGTATGCACACTGCGAAAAAGGAAAGCGCAGCTTACTGGCAACAATTAATTGCGCTTGCCAACAGAGCGGGAGCACGCACCTGCGAATACCTGGGAGCAATGGAAGCATTCAAACATTTAAATAAAGCAATTTTCGATTGACAGGTATGCGATACGTCTGCTTTTACAGATGATAGCGGTGCGTCAGATCAATATACACCCCATTGGTCCAGCCAAATCCATCCTGCCCCGCATATTCACCTCCGCCTGCATCAAGACCAATATCTACTACGTTGTATTTTTCCATCATCTTACCACTGCGCTCATAAACTTTTCTGTTAAGGGAGACCCAACGGGCGGCTATTTCTTTGGCCAGTTGAGTAAAGCCATACGCTTCGAGCCCCTGTATAGCTATCCATTGAAGCGGAGCCCATCCGTTTGGTGCATCCCATTGCTGCCCGCTTACATGCAACGTGGTCAGAAGACCTCCTGGTTTTAAAAAATCGCCGGCTAGCTGACGTGCCACATGCATTGCCTGCTCTGCGGTAGCTATTCGGGCAAATAACGGAAAGACTGCTGCCAGGGTACGACATGCTGTGCGGCTCCGGGCAACAAAATTGTAATCGAAATAAAATTCCTCCTTATCATCCCAGCAATACTGCTGGATTGCGGCTGCGCGCTTCTCTGCCTTTTGCCTGAATAATGCCGCCTTTTCTTTTTGTGCGGTTCTGTCAGCAGCACAGGCTATCAGCTGTTCCTGTAAATACAGCAGGCAATTGAGATCGACCGGAATAATATTGGTTGTATTAATACTCACAAATGAGTCGGGGTCAATAAACCAGCGGCTGCTGAAATCCCAGCCCGATGCTGCACCGGCGCGAAGATGACGGTAAATCAACTGATCAGGCTGAGCACTGCCGGCAGCCAGTTCCACATCCTGACGGTATGCTTCCGGGCGAGGGGTATCATATACATCCCAGTAACGATTAAGGTATTCGCCATCCGGCATACGTACTACCTGCAGCACAGCACCCGGACCGTTCAAAAAAGCTGCCTCACTCATCCACCATGCATATTCCTGCTCGAGAGGTTCAAGATAATTCCCCAGCACCTGCTCTCCTTTTAGCTGCATCAGCAACTCTACCATTTGGGAAAAAAAGGGAGGTTGCGAACGCCCTGTATAGTAAGTACGGTTACCATTGGGAATATACCCGATATGCCGTATGAGATAGGCAAAATTGTTGACCATATTCTCCAGCATACCACTCTGCCCTGTCAGCGGTAATCCCAACATCGTAAAAAAACTATCCCAGTAATATATTTCACCAAAACGCCCTCCGGGAACAATGTAGGGAAACGGCAACGTTATGAGCGAGCTGTTTTCTTCAACCGGCATGCGCGTAAGACGAGTCCATAGCAACGCCACATGCTCATCGATGGTGAGAGCTTCCTGATGTATGCAGGAAGAGGCGGCCTGTCCGGGTATACTGAAATGTTGTGTCACAAATGCAGTAAGATCAAAGTCATCTTGCCTGCGCTGCTGCCGGTATATTTCCAGGATTACAGGCATTGGCAGAAGCGGGATGCAATCCACAAATGTCTTACTGTCCGCAAAGACGGCCCCCAGCTGTACATCTTCAAAAAGCGGATGTGCTTCATAAATTGCTGCTGCCATTGATAAATTTCTTATTGAAGAAATAGATTACGGGTGATGTGGCACAGCCAGGGGACTGCTTTCCTGCCTCACCATTTTGTGCCGGCTGAAAAAAATGATACACAACACCAGAATCGCCATAGGTACAAGAGAAAAGTAAAACGCTTTTGCTCCTCCGATATTCTTGAACAGATAACCTACCAGCCTCGACCCCAGGGTTCCGCCAACGGCCGAATACACCACCAGCAGAGAAGCCATGGGGCTATGCAGGGGCTTTTCGGTCGCGCTCAGCACAAAAGAGTTTATTAATGGATATAAAGGAGCCAGAAAAAAACCGATCATAGGAAATATATACCCGATAAGCGGCACATCTGCCAGCGAATCGGTATGCAATGGTTTTACATCTTTCGTTGCGGGTAATACCAGTATTACCATCAACGCTGCTCCGGCAAGGCAGGCCAGCAGGATCCAGCTCCAGGATATTCTTTTAACGAGTTGTGAAGCTACATAACGGCCAAGGGCTATTGACAGCATCAGAATGACTGCCATATACACACTGGTTTTTTTGCCCAGGTGTAAAACCGTTTCATTAAAGCGGGGCAACCAGCTCATAATTCCCTGCTCCGTCATTACATACATAAAGGCTGCAATAATAAATACGACTACAAGAGGACGACGATGCAGCAACAGCATCTGAAAAAAATCATTTTTAAAACTGGTGCCGGGCTTTGCATACTGCAAGTCAAATCTTGTACTGAGTAACAACAGAAACGAAAGAGCAATCAGCGCGGCGAGTAATAAATATATCCGCAACCATGCATCGGGATCTGTATCGCTGTAAAACTGGGGAAAGATGATATAGCCGGCAGCTATGCCAATCATGAAAAAACTTTCAATAGAACTCAATAGACTTTTATGTTCACTATCGCTGGATGTAACCAGGCCAATCAGCGTATACACGGATACTTTCACTATGGCAAAGGAAATACCCACACAGGCAAACAATAGCTGTACGGTACCAAAAGAATTGCCAAAGTACATGGCGAGGCAGCCGGCAAATACCAGGGCCAGCGCAATCAGCATCCCCCTTTTATATCCGAGACGCGGCAAGAAAGCACCAATTACAAATGACACTCCTGCTATAGACAGGTCCTTAAACGCTTCGAGCGAACTGGCTTCAAGTTCATCTACATGATAGGTATTTATAGATTGCTGAATGAGTATGCCTACGCTATTGAGCAGAATGGCAAATACGAAGTAATTAATAAAAAGTGCAAGCTTAATCCTTGAATTTGACATACACAACCGTTTTGAAGGCATGGATTAAAAAGCTTCAGCAATGAGCCGCCTTACAGGGAGCCACCGGGCACCAGCACAGCATCGAGTGTGACTTCGCGGGGTGTGGTATTATTGACCAGGCAGGACAGCATTTGTGAAAAAGCGAGTTTGCCCAGTTTAAAGCCGCTCGTTTCCACGTAAGTAATCTTTGGCTTATACAGGGTGGGGATGAGTCCATTACTGATACTGATGACGCCAATGTCTTCCGGTACGCGCAGATTGAGCTCATGAATAGCATACATAACACCGATCAGGATCAGGTCGCCCATACAAAAGACCACGTCATACTTTCCATTATCCTTCAATGCTTCGAGGGCTACTTTGCGGGATTCTACAATACTTTCGGGATAATCAATGTCGATGATTGTATCGGGTGACTGGCTGGCAAAAGTTTCTTTGAATGACGCACAACGCATTCTGGTAATGCTGAGGTGGGGATGCCCGAAAAGGCCCAGTACGCGTTTTTTCTTTTTTTCTATAATAGCATTGGCGGCTATAGCTGCTGCAGTACTATCAGCCTGGCACACCTTATTATAACCTTCGGCTTCGGGTACACGGTCAAAAAAGACAATAGGCACATCCATTTCACGCAGTTTACGGAAAGGAGTCATGTCTTCTATTTCTGTAGAAATTGAGACGAAAAGCCCCATGATCATGCGCTTCCGAAACAATTGCAGGTTGGCCATTTCTATCTGTAGCTGATCGCGTGACTGCATGATGAGGAGTGAATAACCATGCAGGCGGGCTTCTTCTTCTACTGCCGCAATAAAAGAGTCGTAGAAAAAATTGTCAACGGAAGGCACGAGTATCCCCAATACATTGCTTTGCCTTGTACGAAGCTGTACGGCATTATTATTAGGTTCGTATTCCAGCGCTTCGGCCAGTTCTTTTACTTTTCTTTTGGTGG
>JAGODE010000267.1 GCA_017998385.1 Chitinophagaceae bacterium
GGTGAGTGGGGGACGCCGCTTAACCGCGCTATCAACCTCGATCCTATTACACCGCTGGTAGTAACTGATCCCAATGTGGCTAATCAGGCTCCTTATACCAATAGCCCTTACATTATCCGTGATGCAAACGGTAATCCTTATGGTATCTCTACCATCGTAACATCGGAGATACTAAACCCAGTAGCAGCTCTCAAGGTTGCGCAGGGTAACGGCTGGTCAGATAAGATCGTAGCCAACGCATTTGCAGAAATCGAGCCCATTCGTGGTCTCAAACTGCGTTCCAGCATTGGTACAGATCTGGCATTCTGGGGCGATGAAGGCTTTCAGCCGCTTTATTATCTCAATTCAATCAATCAGAACGTAGATCTCAACGGTTATACCCGCAACTCTAATCGCGGCATGTACTGGATTTGGGATAATACAGCTTCTTATACCCGCTCTATAAATAAACATAATGCGACAGTACTGATCGGTTCTTCTGCACAGAAAAACTATGGCGAATCACAGGGCGGCACATTGCGCGGTCTTCCTGTAGATAACCTGAAAGATGCCTCTTTAAGCTTTTCGGTACCACAAGCCAACCAGTTTTTCTGGGGTGGTGAATATCAGAGTGCACTGGCTTCTTTGTTTGGCCGGATCATTTATGATTACGATGGCAAATACCTGTTAAATGCCACTATACGTCGTGACGGTTCTTCCCGCTTCGGCTCCAATAACAAATACGGTGTATTCCCGTCTGTGTCGGCGGGCTGGATTGTAAGCCGGGAGAATTTCTGGCCATCCAACGATAAAGTGACTTTCCTGAAAGTACGTGGTTCTTATGGCGAAAACGGTAATGACCGTATCGGCGATTTCCGTTATGTATCTACAGTAGGTGGCGGTCGCAACTATACGATCAACGGTCAGCTGATCACTGGTTTTAGCCCCAACGCAATTGCTAACCCCGATCTGAAATGGGAGAGCACTTCTCAGCTCAACTTCGGTCTGGATGCCGTACTGTTCAATAAACTGAACGTAACAATTGACTGGTACAATAAGAAGACAAGCGACATGCTGCTCGGCATTGATGTGCCTGACTATGTAGGTAACAATGGCCCAATTGGTAACATCGCCGATATGGAAAACCGTGGTATAGAACTGGAACTGGGCTATAATGGCCGTGTAGGGGATCTTACTTTCAACGTTTCAGGTAATATCTCGCACCTGCGCAACCGCGTTACTTACCTTGGTGAGGACAAGATATTCCTCAACGGACAGACTTTTGGTCCGCAGGGAGTGGAAATGACCCGTACTATGGTTGGTTATGCCATTGGTTCATTTTATGGATTTAAAACAAACGGTCTGTTCCAGAGCTGGAACGAAGTAAATAATTACAAAAATCACAATGGCGATCTCCTGCAGCCCAATGCATCTCCTGGTGACCTGCGTTATGTGGATTATAACAATGATGGCGTTATCAACAATGATGACCGTCATATCATTGGCGATCCTACTCCAGACTGGAGCTTTGGCTTTACGGTAAATGCTGCCTACAAAGGGTTTGATCTGACCATTTTTGGTCAGGGTGTGGCAGGCAATCAGGTATTCCAGGCGATCCGTCGTTTTGATCTGCCTACAGCGAATTATACCAAAGAGGCACTTGGCCGTTGGGTAGGAGAGGGTAGCAGTAACTATTTCCCCCGCCTGGTATTTAATGATCCCAACCAGAATTTCAGCCGCAGTTCAGACTTCTTCCTGAAGAAAGGTGACTATTTCCGTATTAAAACCCTGCAGATCGGTTATTCATTTGCTGATAACATTATCCGCAAAGCAGGCCTTAACAAGCTGCGTGTATATGTAATGAGCAATAACCTGGCAACGTTCACCAAATACACCGGATTTGATCCCGAGATCGGTGGTGGCAGCTATGGTGTGGATCGCGGCATTTATCCGCAGGCCCGCTCATTTATGGTAGGAGTTAACCTTGGTTTTTAATCCTCAAATCAGTTCACAATGAAACAACGTACTATAAAGAATACATTCCTGGTGCTGGCAGCATCGCTGACACTGGGCGCGTGCAATAAAGACTTCCTGGAGCTGGACCCGCGCGGCACACAACTGGAAGATAATTTTTACAAAAACCAGACTGAATTGTATCAGGGCCTCATATCTGTATATGATGTGATGCAATGGGGCACATCGGGTGGTTATACCATGAAGATGCCTTTGCTGACGGTGGCTTCAGATGAAGCGCATGCCGGAGGTAGTGATGCATCCGATCAGCCTTCATGGGTTGCTTATGACAATTTTACTTTGGATCCTTTCCGCGGTCCGCAGGTAGGTATCTGGCAGCGTTGCTATACCGGCATCTACCGGGCCAATCTGTTTCTGCAAAAAGTAGAAGGCGTGACGGGCTTAAGTGCGGCATTCAAGGCGCGTACTATTGCCGAAGCCAAAACCCTGCGTGCGTATTTCTATTTTGACCTGGTACGCTGGTTTGGTCGTGTACCGCTGATCACAGGACCTATTCCCACTGCTGAGTTATACGCTCAGAAACAGGCCGAGCCGGCAGCAATTTATGCACAGATTGAAAAGGATCTGAAAGAAGCCTTTCCTGATCTGCCGCTTACCATTCCTGTAGCAGAAAATGGACGCCTTTCGCGCGGTGCTGCAAAAGCATTGCTGGGTAAATCACTGATGTTCCAGAATGACAATGCCCGCATGGGTGAAGCAGCGCAGCTCTTCAATGAAGTAAATGCGTCGGGCGTGTATCAGTTGCTGCCCAGCTTTGGTGATATATTTAATCCTGCCAACCGTTTCAATGCTGAGTCTATCTGGGAAATTCCGCATAGTAACAATGCAGCCTGGGGTGATTGGGGCTGGATCAATGGTGGCGAAGGAAACGTGGCACCACAGTTTATTGGTATGGCTGATTATAGCGGTCCTACCTATTCAGCAGGCTGGGGCTTTGCACCTATCTCGCTCGATCTCGTGACTGCTATGACAGGCGATCCCCGTTTTCAGTATACTATTATAGATGGTGCTGCGCTCCGGGGCGGAGGAGCTACCTATAATGAGCGTTATCAGAATACTAACTACTTTATTAAAAAGTATGCACCCATGCAGGCCTTCCGCTCACCGGTAGGTACAGCTGAGATTAACTGGCCATACGATGAGATCGAGATCCGCCTGGCAGATACTTATCTGCTGGAAGCAGAAGCCCTTCTGCGCTCAGGTGGTAATGCTGCACGGGCTGGTCAGCTGCTCAATGGAGATGCTGGTTTTGTGGGTGTACGCAACCGGATAGGATTACCGGCTGTAGCGGTTACGCTTGATAATATTTATAAAGAACGCCGCCTGGAGCTCGCTACAGAAGGTCATCGTTTCTTCGATCTGATCCGCACAGGTCAGGCCGCCAGTGTGCTTGGACCACTCGGATTCACCCCTAACAAGAATGAGGTGCTCCCCATTCCGCAGGGCGAGATTGATGTGACCAATGGTTCGCTCGAGCAAAATCCCAATTACAATTAATTGATGTTGCTATCTGATTAAATCAAACTAACAACAATGAAATCGAATATATTTAAACTCACATTCTGGTGCCAGGCTATTGCAGGCAGCTTACTGCTGGCACTGGCCGCATGTACACCTGATGTAAAGAATGGTGAACTGGGTGCTCTGCCACAAGCAGATTTTGAAGTCCTGCCAGGGCCCGACGCCAATACGGTGATATTGGTCAATAAATCCAATCAGGCTTCTATCCCTTACTGGACAGTCAGTACCGGGGCAAAACTCAATGGAGATTCAGCCCGCTTAAAACTCATTTTTGCGGGTACATATCAGGTGACCCTCACAGCAGCCGGACGTGGCGGTATGGGCACAGTTACCAAAGATGTAACTATTGCCAATAGCGACCCCAATGCCTGTAATCCCAGTAACCCCATCGGTTTTATTGCCGGTTGTACTTCAAAAAAATGGAAACTGAATCCTGAGGCAGGTACCTATAAAGTAGGTGAAGGACCTGATATGGGTAACTGGTGGTCCAGTGGTGCTGGTGACGTTACCGGCCGTGCTTGCGAATTCAATGACGAATACATTTTTTCTTTTAATGCCGAGGGTACATTTGTATACGACAATAAAGGCGATTATTATGCAGATGGATATATCGGAGCCAGCACTTTTGGCTGCGAACCGAATAGTAACCTCAGCGGCGCACAGGCCGCATGGGCGTCTGGTAATTTCAATTTCACTGTAATCGATGGAGGTGGTGTACGTGGTCTCGGACAGCTGCGCCTGTCCGGAACCGGAGCACATATTGGATTGCAGAAAGTGCACAATGGCGGAGAAACAACCAGCGGCCCTGTGGGCAACTCTATTACATATGACATCCTCGAAATGCGTCAGAATGTAAATGGACTGGGATATGATATTCTGAAAGTAGGTCTCAATATCGGAGGCGCAGGCTGGTGGACATTCACCCTGCGCTCTTATTGATACATTTTTCTTCGGTCATTAAAATCGCTGAAAATCTTGCAATCGTGGCAATCGTTGCAAGCAAGCAGTTAGCGTAGGGCGGGTATTTAGAGGGTTAAACTAGCCCGCCCTTTTTTATTTTATTATCATCAGCAACAGCTGAATAATCTAAGCAAATGAAATCTGTACTTGCGGCTATGTTATTGCTGGGCCTGCTCAGTTGCGGAGGCAAAGGCGGCGATGGACCGCCCGCACCCAATACTCCCGATCCATCTATCACGATCGATGATCTGTCTCTGTTTGAAGGCAATGGAGGCACTAATACATTTAATATAATAGTGCGCCTCAGTGCCCAGTCAGCCAAACAGGTAACCGTACAATACAGCACGGTGGCCGGCACAGCCAAAGCCGGATCAGATTATACGGCTCAGCAAAATCAGACAATCACTTTTGCTGCCGGCGAAACACAAAAGACCATCGCACTGGTCGTAGTGGCCGACGATATTAAAGAAGGTGAAGACGAACTGACTATCGGGCTTTCTGCTGCACAAAATGCTACCATCAGCAAAAATTCTGCAACAGTGATCATTCGTAACGATGATACAAAAGTGCCCTTTACCAACGCCGGCTATGATGCCCCCACTTCTTATCCGGGCTATGCCCTGGTCTGGAGCGACGAGTTTAACGCAGGTACACTGGACGGAGGCTCCTGGTCTAATCAAAATGGTGATGGCTGCTCCCTCAACATGTGCGGATGGGGCAACAACGAACTGGAGTATTATACCGACCGACCGGCCAACCTGTTTTTTCAGGACGGCAAACTCATTATCGAAGCAAAAAAAGAAACGTATAACACACGCAACTACACGTCATCCAAATTACTTACATCAGGTAAAAAGAAATTCAAATATGGCCGTATAGATATGCGCGCCAAATTGCCAATTGGTAAGGGCATCTGGCCGGCATTCTGGATGCTGCCTCAGGACAATATATATGGCGGCTGGCCCACCAGCGGTGAGATTGATATCATGGAGATGGTCGGACATGATCCCGCCCGTACGCATGGCACCCTTCATTTCGGTCCTGGTCCCGGCAGCACTTCTATCAACCGCAATGTGAATCTTGGCTCAGGTACATTGAATGACCAGTTTCATGTTTATTCTATTGAATGGAAACAGGATCAGATTACCTGGTTTCTTGATGGCACTCCTTTTTCAACAATCAGCAAATCAGACATACCGGCCAACATGACCTGGCCTTTTAATGAATACTTCTATCTTATTCTGAATCTGGCTGTGGGCGGCAACTGGCCCGGTAATCCCGATGCCACTACTTACTTCCCTCAATGGTATATAGTAGATTATATTCGAGTATATCAGGAACCATAACCATCAAAAGCCGCCGTAAGGCGGTTTTTCAGTTATGTGGACAGTTAACAAATGTGCTAATGCGATAGTATGCTAATGTGCTAATGAGGTAATATGCCAATGTGCTAATGCACTCTTTAAATTCTTTATACCTTTATACTTTTATACCCTTTAAACTGTCAACTGCCATCCATTCTACTCCTTTCTTTCCACATTTCCTCTCTTTAACATCTTCTGGTATCATTATTGAAAAATACCGGATACAGCCATAGGCAGTCTATCGCCTTCTTCCTCCACCGCCCCTCAGG
>JAGODE010000268.1 GCA_017998385.1 Chitinophagaceae bacterium
GGATAAACCGGTGCAGCAACGGCAGACTGCGGGCTTCAATAATGGCATCACTGGCTGGCGTAAAGTTGTTGGTCTGCTCAGATACAGCCAGTCCCACATCGCTCTGCTTCAACGCACCGGCATCATTCAACCCGTCTCCGATCATCATTACCTGGTGTCCTGCTTTTTGCAGCTGTTCTATATAATGCAGTTTATCTTCCGGCTGCTGACCAAACAACAATTGGGTGTCGGCTCCCAGCAGCTGGCGCAGATTGTTTCGTTCAGCATCATTGTCGCCCGAGAGAACCGAGAGCCGGTAATGCGGCTTCAGCTCTTTTGCCAGTGCCGGCACAGCAATGCGGTAGTGATTGCGAAACAGGAAATAACCTCTTACTTCCTCATCAACACTCAGGTATACACGGGTACCGCTGCCCGGCACCTCTGCCCCCGTCACAAACCGGGCTGATCCAAGTTTCAGTTTTTTCCCGTTAACTATACCGGAAATGCCACGGCCAGGTAATTCGCGGAAGGATTCCACATAAGCACGCCCAACATGTTCGGCCTGTGCCAGGGAGCGGCTGAGCGGGTGGGTGGAGTTGGATGCCAGGGCCGCTACCAGGCCACGCTCATCGTCAGTCAACGCAAAACCTTCAAAAATAATCTCCTGCTCATGGGGTGAAGTAAGCGTACCTGTTTTATCAAAAACAATCTGGTCGATGTCGGCAATGGTTTCAATAGTGGCAGCATTGCGCAGGTACAGACCGTTGCGGCTCAGAATGCGCAACACATTGCCATTGGTAAATGTGTTAGACAACAACAACGCACAGGGGCAGGCGATGATGAAGATAGAAGTAACGGCAGGCCATACCCGGCTGCTGTCGGTAAAATACCAGTAAATAGCTGTTGCGGTTGCAATACTGAAAACGATATAGGTAAAATAACGGCTTAGCAAATCCACAAAGGAGTGTGTCTCTTTTTTGGGCTCTTTGGTAAACGTGTCGCGGTTCCAGAGCCGGGTCAGATAACTCTGCGCCACTTCTTTTACTACCAGCACTTCAATATTGCCGCCTGTCTGTTTGCCGCCGGCATAAACCAGCTCTCCCATCTCACGTGCTACCGGTACCGACTCGCCTGTTACAAAACTATAATCAATAAAAGCCTTGCCGCGCGTAAGTATCCCATCGGCAGGTATCAGCTCTTCATTGTGTATGACAAGCGTATCGCCGTTTCGGATATCGGGCAGGGTAGTAGGTACTTCAGCACCGTCTTTGCGTACAGATACGGCAACCGGAAAATAAGAGGTATAATCCCGCTCAAAAGACAGCTGGCGATAGGTTTTGTCCTGCAGAATACGGCCAGCCAGCATAAAAAATACAATGCCGGTCATGCTGTCAAAATATCCGCCTCCGGTACCGCTGATCACTTCATGCGCACTGCGGATAAAAGTGATGATAACAGCCAGCGCAATAGGGGCATCTATATTCAGGTAGCGATGCCGCAGGCTTTTCCACGATGACTCATAAAAAGGTAATGCCGAATACAGCAACACAGGCAGAGCGAGGGCAAAGTTGATCCAGCGGAAAATACCCCTAAGTGCCTCCTCCGAGGCATCTACACCCAGATATTCGGGAAAACTAAGCAGCATAATATTGCCAAAGCAGAAACCGGCAATACCCAGTTGATATACAAGGCTTTTATCTATGGAAGGGCGTTTCTGTTTCAGGTCATTGAGGCTGATGTAGGGTTCGTATCCGATGCTGGTCAGCAACTCAGCACCTTCGCGCAGGGAACACAGGCGCGGATTGAGTAC
The DNA here is from genome assembly GCA_017998385.1 of Chitinophagaceae bacterium. Classification (GTDB taxonomy): domain Bacteria; phylum Bacteroidota; class Bacteroidia; order Chitinophagales; family Chitinophagaceae; genus CAYMZZ01. The sequence goes on from JAGODE010000268.1 coordinate 1,790, forward strand.
AACGTCTATTTCTTTACGGGCAAAATTTACCCTGGTAGAGATCACTCCCGGATTGATGCGGTGCAGGTTTTCGAGCAGGTAAAGGCAGGAACTGCAATGCATCTGGGGGAGATAAAAAGTAGTATGTAGCTGCTGATCATCCTGATAGCTTACCAGTGCGGCCCTGACCTTGTCGTCTTCCAGAAAGGCAAACTTATCCCGGCGCACCTGTACCCGCTGATTGATACCGGGATTGGTATTGAGATCGTAATAGGTACACAGATCATTTTGCTGAAGCAACTGATAAACCATCCGGCAGCCTTCACAGCAAAACGGCTTTTCTTCCAGCTTGAAACGTGTGGTCACACAGGGCTCTCCGCAATGGTAACAAACGGTGCTGACAGGGCTGGCAGTGGATGAAACAGGCATAGGATTCCTAATTAATGCGGCTAAAGTAGCCAGAGACCCTCCGGCAGCAGTTGAGTAAATTCAGGAAAAAGAATGATTATGATCACCCCGGCTATTTTGTAAATTGCGGCCTATTATTGGTTAACCCCCCTCCACGCTTATGTCTCAACGTACGATCCTTATCATTGACGACAACGATGATATCAGGGAAAACACTGCCGAAATACTTTCTTTTGGCGGATATCGCACCATTACAGCCGAAAACGGTAAGAAAGGAATAGAAGTAGCAGTACGCGAAAAACCAGACCTGATTGTTTGTGATATCATGATGCCAGAGCTGGATGGCTATGGTGTGCTGCACCTGCTGCGTAAAAACCCCGAAACAGAAGATATTCCCCTCATCTTCCTGACCGCCAAGGCAGAACGCAGCGATCTGCGTAAAGGAATGGAAATGGGTGCTGATGACTATGTGACAAAACCATTTGAAGAGGTGGAGCTGATGAATGCCATAGAATCGCGGCTGCAGAAGTACGATGTATTGCATAAGAAATATGCCAGCAACAGCAAAGGACTGACCGAACTCACCAACGACCTGCGAACTTCGGGCATGCTGCAGTTCAAACTCGAAGATTATAATACAGAGTTGTATTCCAAAAAACAGGTGATCTATGCCGAAGGCAAACGCCCCCGTTTTCTCTATTATGTGGTAAAAGGCAAGGTAAAGGGATTTAAAACGCATGAAGACGGAAAGGAATATATCACCGATCTGTACAGCGATGGCGATTATATCGGGTATCCCGCACTGATAGAAGAAAAGAATTATGACGATACCGTAGTAGCGCTAGAAGAAACGGAGATTATCCAGGTGCCGAAAGAAGACTTTCAGAATATTGTCTACAACGATATTAATATCGCTTCCAAATTTATCCGCATCATTACGCAAAACGTAAAAGAAAAGGAAGAACGTCTGCTGAGTCTTGCTTATAGCTCACTCCGCAAACGTGTGGCCAAAGCGCTGGTAGATATTCATGGCAAATTCAATGACCCGGGTCAGAATAATCCTATTGAAATCAGCCGTGAAGATATTGCCCATTACGTGGGTACCGCTACCGAATCACTGATTCGCACACTGAGTGATTTTAAATCGGAAAAACTGGTTGAGATAAAAGAAGGAAAAATCAGCATCAGTAATCTGGATAAGCTGAAGAATCTGTTGTATTGAGTGGTCAGTTGCCAGTGGCCTGGATTGTTCAGGTTGTTACAATAGTTTAAAGGTATAAGAGTTTAAAAGTATAAAAGGGCTCTTCTGCCGGTTAGAGCCTCAATTCTGACCACAGACCACCAGCCACTGATCACTAGCTTTCCATAAAATCGTCCAAATCTCTTCGCTCCTTTTTGGTTGGTCGTCCGATCTTGCTGGGACGTTTGCCGGTATGAAAGCTGGCAGCCTGGTATTGTAGTCTTTCCAGTTCTTCTGCGGGAGTGATGTCGAGATAATTTTTGATAGCCTCTGTATGTGCCACGCGTTTTTCGAGTAAGCCGGTCACTTTAATACGCCAGCGCCTGGCTTCTGTTTTGATTTCGTATTCATCGCCGATATTTACGGAACGCGATGCTTTCACCTGTACACCTTCCATTTTTACTTTACCACCATCGCAGGCAGCGGCAGCCAGGGTGCGCGTCTTAAAAAGACGTATGGACCAAAGGTATTTATCGAGTCGTAATTTTTCCGCCATACAAGAAGAGGTCGGGGGTATAAGGTAAAAGCCAGAGGGTTAGAGTGCAATTTCTTATGCCCTCTGCCTTTTACCCTTAGCCTTATTCTGAGAAGAACTTATGGAAATAAGGAATCGTCTCTATTCCCTTATAGTAGTTCTCAATATTGTATTTCTCATTAGGGCTATGCAGGTTGTCGTTGTCGAGACCAAAGCCCATAAAGACAATCTTAATGCCCAGCTCTTTCTCGAGGATTGAGCAGATGGGAATGCTGCCACCGCCACGTACAGGAATGGGCGCTTTGCCAAATGTGGCTTCTACGGCGCGTGATGCAGACTGGTATCCTTTGCTGTCGATAGGAGTCATGTAAGGCTCGCCGCCATGATGCAGTGATGCTTTCACCGTTACAGAAGCAGGAGCTATAGAGCGAAAATAGTTCAGCAGTATTTCCGTGATCTTGTCTGAAGACTGATTGGGTACCAGGCGGGCGGAGATCTTGGCATAGGCTTTTGAAGGCAACACCGTTTTGGCGCCTTCGCCGGTATAACCACCCCAGATGCCGTTTACTTCCAGTGTCGGGCGAATGCCGGTGCGCTCATAAGTCGTATAACCTTTTTCTCCCCACAGTTCATTTACTCCCAGGTCGGCTTTGTATTCCGCTTCATCATACGGTGCTTTGTTGAGCAGGGCACGCTCTTCTGACGTAGCTACAGCTACATCATCATAAAAACCGGGGATGGTTATATGATTATTTTCATCGTGGCAGGAAGCAATCATTTGTGCCAGTATGGTTATGGGATTGGCAACTGCACCGCCATAGGTGCCGCTGTGCAGATCGCGGTTGGCTCCTGTTACTTCCACTTCAATATAGCTAAGGCCGCGAACGCCGGTATCGAGCGAAGGGTTTTCCATGCTCAGCATGCTGCTGTCGCTGATCAGGATCACATCTGCTTTCAGCAATTCCTTATTGGCCGCTACAAAAGCACCCAGGTTTGGAGAGCCTACTTCTTCTTCACCTTCTATCAGGAATTTGATATTGGAAGTAAGGGTATTGGTCTGTGTTAATATTTCCAGTGCCTTTACGTGCATAAAAAACTGGCCTTTATCATCAGCCGATCCGCGGGCAAACACTTTTCCGTCTTTGATCACCGGATCAAAGGGGCCGCTATGCCAGAGCTCAAGCGGCTCAGGCGGCTGCACATCATAATGGCCATATACCAGTACCGTTGGTTTGGAAGGGTCCGCTATCTTTTCGCCATACACTACCGGATGGCCTGCAGTAGCCATCACTTCGGCTTTATCGCAGCCGGCAGCCAGCAGGCTTTTCTTAACAGCTTCGGCGCAGGTGAGCATATCATTTTTGTGCTCAGACTTGGCGCTCACAGAAGGAATGCGAAGCAGGTCCATCATTTCATTCAGAAAACGGTCCTTGTTTTTTTCCAGGTAATTTTTCCAGGCCTCCATAATTAAATTCTTTGCTTGATTAAGATGTGGTAAAGGTAGTAAAATGCGGCTTTGTACGAATGTTAATTACCCCCCGCCTCATGCAGCAAAATACCCATGGCAGGGTATGTATATACAGTCCATGGCCATTTATTTTGAAACTGGAATCTTTTGTACCAATGAATACCACCCAACGCTATAATACCAGCTGGCTGATCATGTGGGGATACCTGCTGGTAATCCTGCCTACAATAGTATTGCTGTTTATTCCCCTCGTGTATGTGATCTTACCGGGAATAGTAGAGGCAGTGAAATATCCGCTACGATTATTCGGGGCAATGGCAGCCGGCCTGCTGCTTGCTTTTATTTATTATAGGGCGATAGCACCGCGCTGGGTGAAATGGGCTGTAATGCATGCGGCCGATCTTCCGTCGCTCAGGCGGAAGATGCGCGCCAACCAGCTCTTACCGGATGGCCTGCTGGTGCGTATGAGCCGCTCACGCTGGTTGCCCGATGAAGTGAGGCAACAGTTAGAGGCGGCCGACCATCGCAAGGCATTGCAGGATAATCCGGCTGTACCTGTGCAACTGCAGATCTATCAAATGGCGTATTACCGCCTGCTCGGCTGGATCGCCATTTTCCTGTTTGCCGCCTCGGCAGCAGTATTGATTGGCCTTCCGCCCTCCGGTGAGTGGTGGCGGATAACGGGTTTTGCGCCTTTACTGATTGGAGGCCTCGTACTGCTGCCACGCCGCAACAGTAAGTTGTGCCTGCTTACACTT
>JAGODE010000269.1 GCA_017998385.1 Chitinophagaceae bacterium
CATTCATGCTGCCCTCATTTCCTACCAGCCGGAGATAGGTGCTGTCTGCAGTTCCATCCACAAAGTTGACACGGAGTGACAGGTTGAAGGCGGGATGCTCGGGCGTTTCTGCATAGTCAAACATACCCATGAGCACATCAGGCACTTCGCGTCCGTCTTTCCAGAATCGCAGGCCACCCATAGCCATGATTTTCTGAGGACCTTTTGAGTTGGTAATAAAATGCAGGCTTGAAAACAGGTGTACAAACAAATCGCCCGACACGCCGGTACCATAATCTTTATAACATCTCCAGCGGAAGAAGCGTTTTGCATCAAAAGGCATCTGCGGGTATTTATTTAAAAAGCGTTTCCAGTCTACGGTTTTTTCATTGCCATCTTCAGGAATGCGATATTGCCAGGCACCTTCGGGAGAGTTGCGGGCCCAGAATCCTTCTGCATAATTCAGCTTGCCGATTGCACCGGCAGCCAGCAGTTCTTTGGCTTTTTCATTTCCCAGTGAACTTAATCCCTGGCTTCCTACCTGAAACACTACTTTATTCCTGTTTTGCGCTTCTACAACAGCAGCTCCTTCAGACACATCGTGTACCATAGGCTTTTCGCAATACACTGCTTTGCCCGCATTCATGGCATCGATCGAAATATCCTTATGCCAGTGATCGGGAGTGGCTACAATTACAGCATCGATGTCTTTGCGCTGAAGTATCTCTTTGTAGTCGCGTGTAGTAAAAATGTCGTTGCCATATATTTTACGTGCATCGGCAAGTCTTCCGTCGTAGAGGTCACAAACAGCCACCAGCTTTACACCAGGCACTGTAATAGCGGTATTGGCATCTGCCAGTCCCATGCCGCCTGCACCAATGAGAGCCAGCCGGATGGTGTCAGCAGGTTCATACTTCTTATTGCGGCTTAACTCTTCGATACGATTGTTGCCGCCAGCCGCTCCCATTACTTCGGGTGCAAGCGCCATGCCGGCCACACCGGTTGCCATTTTCCGGATAAAATTTCTGCGTGTGGATTGATTACTCATTTCCGTTGGTTTTAATGTCTGATAATTCAGCTTATCGTGATTCGTTATTCGTTACTTAATTTTTCATGACTACTTCATCCAGGTTCAGCATCGCATTCGCCACCACTACCAGGGCTGCAGCCTCCGCCGTTTTTTCTTTCAGCTCCCCGCCCAGCATTTCTTTCCGGGCTTCACTATCTTGCTGATAAACGGTCAGTGCTTTAATATATAAATTTTTGAGCGTTTGTAACTTGGCAGCAGCAATAGGTCTGTAAAGCATCCGCGCATAACCCGCACTTATCTGCTGATCTGCCGAGCCCGGTGATTTTTCCATCATCCAACCGGCAAAATGCCGGGCGAGGTTGATGTATACGGAATCGTTGAGTGTAACCAGCGCCTGCAATGGAGTATTGGTACGGATACGCCTTGCACTGCACACGACTCTTTGTGCCCCATCAAAAGTTATCATTGATGGGTAAGGGCTCGAACGTTTCCAGTATGTGTAAACGGCACGGCGGTACTGATCTTCCCCCTTACTGTTTTGCCAGCGGGCCCCGTTGTAGGGAGAAAGCCAGATGCCATCGGGCTGCCAGGGCATCACTCCTTTTCCATACATTTTGGTACTAAGTGCCGCACTGATGCACAGATGCTGATCACGCAGTTGCTCCGCAGTGAGACGCACGCGCGGACCGCGTGCATACCATTTATTAAAGAGATCTTTTTCTTTCTGCTCTTCGGTAACACGTGAGTCCTGGCGATACGTAGCACTCATTACCATTTCTTTCAGCATTTTCTTTAGACTCCAGTTGTAGGTATGCATGAGCTTCCACGACAGGTGATCGAGCAGTTGCCGGTGAGTGGGTGGCAACCCCTGCGTTCCCATATCTTCAAGCGTTTCGGTGATACCGGTTCCAAAAAGCTGCTCCCACAAACGGTTGATGATGGTACGCGATACCAGTGGGTGTTTTTTGCTGGTAAGCCATTGCGAAAGTCCTACGCGGCTGGCAGGAGCTCCTACCGGCCAGGCATAAGCCAGCGATGCCGGTACGGCAGGTTGTACTTCTTTGCCCGGACTGCGCCAGTTGCCCCGCTCAAACACATGTGTGCTGCGCCACATGCCGGCTGGATTTTCCACCATTACCGGAGTAGTGGGCACCTGTGCGGTCAGCAGTTTCCAAAAATTTCTTTTCTGTAATTCATATCCGGGTTTACCTTCTCCCGGCAATGCAGGACGAAAGGCCAGCCAGTCAAAGATGACGACAAAATCTTCGGCCTCTTTAGCGCCGAGCGAAGGATTCTCATAACTCAGCCATACATCGTGTATACCTGTTTGCCGGGGAAAAGCAGCAGATTCGATACGCCATTTTTCATTGGCTTTAATCGGTATGCTGGTTAGCAGCGGACCATCGGGCCGGTCAAGACGCAGTTGCAGGACGCCGCTTTTTTTATTCGAATAAAAATTCCAGATCAGCTCACTGGCATTGTTGAGATCTACTTTGTGCAGCCGGGCCTGGCTGTGGTTGCGGAAAAAAAGCGCGGTATTTCCATTACCGATTGCCGATACGGCATTGAGGCTGTCTGCATTCACTGAATTGATAGAGGGTTGCCAGGTTCGTAAAAACAAACTGGTCTGCCTGGCTTCATCTGCACTGCCATGCTGCTTTACCCAGTTTACTACCGCATCCAGTTCTCCTTTGAGCGTATCATTAAACTCGCGCAGCAGTGGATACTCCGCAGGTATATCTTCGTCGCGGGTATTGTTGAAAAAAGCAAAAAACTTATAATACTCATCATGCCGGAAAGGATCGTATGGGTGACTATGACATTGCACACAGGCAAACGTAGTACTCATAAGCGCCTCCCAGGTAGTATTAACACGATCCATAACCGCTGCATTCCTGAATTCTTCGTTGCTCGTGCCTCCTTCATCGTTGGTCATGGAGTTGCGGCTGAATGCGGTAGCTATATAATCTGCATCTGAAGGATTGGGCAGCAGATCACCGGCCAGTTGCTGTGTAAGAAACTGATCATAGGGCATGTCTTTATTAAACGCATCAATAACCCAATCGCGATATTTCCATATTTCCCGGCCGCCGTCAGACTCATATCCTTTGGTATCGGCATAGCGCGAGAGGTCAAGCCACATAGATGCCCAGCGCTCCCCATACCTCGGAGAAGCCAGCAGGCTATCTACCAGTTGTTCGTACGAAAGACTGTCTGTGCCGGAAGAAAGAAATCGCTGTGCCAGCGTATCGGAAGGATAAAGCCCGATGAGATCAAGACTCACCCGGCGCAGGAGGGTTGATTTATCGGCGGCAGCGGAGGGAGTAAGTTTTTCCTGTTTGAGTGCCTGCAATATAAACCGATCCACATCATTGCGTACCCACGCATCATTTTCTGGTGGTGCGGGCGTTTCCTGTACCGGCAGGTAGGCCCAGTGATCGCCCCATTTTGCGCCCTGCCTGATCCATCGTGTGAGAATGCTGATCTCGTCTTTGGAAAGCGGCTCATGTTTATAAGGCATACGTTCTTCCGGATCGTTGCTGGTCAGCCGGCGTATCATCTCGCTGCCCGCAGGGTCGCCGGGTATAATGGCCGGTCGTCCCGATTCCGTTACTGCCACTGCCTCTTCACGGAATAATACACTGAATCCTCCTTTGGCTTTTACACCACCATGGCAGGATATACATTTTTTATTGAGAATGGGTTTTACCTGTGTACTGAAGTCAATCTCATCATCGGGCCATAGCAAACGCCAGGCCGCAGTAATAGCAACCAGTCCTGCCAGCACCAGCAGTACTTTTTTTTGAAAAATAAACTTCATCATGGCAATGCGGAGGGCTTCGTCATTTGAGCAGTTGCTTAACCCGTCTAAAGTTAAGCTATTATTACCCTAAATGGTCATTCAAACAGTTCTGTTTTATCGTTTATCCGTTTCTTATTGCAATACAATAGCAGCAAGTGCGCTCACTTATCATCATCCAGTATATTGCTGAGTTTATATACCCATGCATGCTGGCAGGGCATATTGCCCGGATTCACATTTGGTGCTTTGATGATGAGTTTACCGGCTTTATAGCTGATCTTTGGCTTTTCTGCCAGGCCCAGCATCTTCACTTCTGCAGGGCGTGCAGGTAAAGGCAGGCTTATCTCATTTTGCCAGCTGGTGCAAATCACATAAATGTCGCGTCCCTTGCGTGTAAAACGTATTTCGGGTGCTGTAGCAGGTGCTTTCTTCCAGGCCTGTGTTTCATAGATGGCTTCACCATTTACGTTGAGCCAGTCGCCAATATCGCGCAGGCGTTGCTGCATGATCACGGGAATGGTACCATCCGCAGCCGGGCCGATATTAAGCAACAGATTACCGCCGCGCGATACCACGTCAATTAATGTGTGCACCAGTTTCTGACTGCTTGCATACTGATCGAGATTTTCGTTGCGGTTAAATCCAAATGACTCACCAATGCCCCGGCATTCCTCCCACGGCCGCTCCAGCGATGCTTTTCCACTGCCATATTCGGTTGTATTAAATCCACCCCGGTCCCGGCCTGCACCCCAACGATCATTTGTTACTACTGTAGCACTTACCGGCGATTGTGTATACAGCCATTGCAGAAATTCTCTGCTGCGCCACACTGTATCTGAATGATCCCATTCTCCGTCGGGCCATATTATATCCGGCTTATACCGGTTTACCAGGTCACGTAACTGGGGCAGCATATGCTGATCCACGTATTTATTTACATCCTGGCGGTACAGGGGATTGTACCATTCATAAAGCGAATAGTAAAAACCCATGTGCAGGCCTTCTTTTTTTACCGCAGCACTCAACTCTCCGGCCAGATCGCGGTGCGGGCCTGCATCCATCGCATTCCAGTTCCACGACTCACGGCTGGGCCAGAGGGCAAATCCATCATGATGTTTACTCGTGAGCACTACATAGCGGGCTCCCGACTGTTTAAATAACTGTGCCCACTGCGCCGGGTCAAACAATTCGCAGGTAAAGCGGGGCGCAAAATCGGTATACTTTGCCTGCGGCCCATATACCCTGTTATGGAAATCAACAAACTCTTTATGAATTTTTAGTTTTGTATTGTTCAACCGTTCCCAGTACCACTCGGCATAATTGCTGCCAAAGCCATCGGCATTTGAGTTAGTAGCCCAGGCCGGTACACTATAAAGACCCCAGTGAATAAATATACCGAAACGGGCCTGGGTATACCAGGCAGGAATAGGACGTTTTTGCAACTCTTCCCAGGAAGCAGTCTGGGCGTTTACTATAGCAGGACAGGTTTGTCCCGCGAGTATCAGTGTATATAAAAGAAAGCGCAGTTTTCTTTTCATGCCGGCAAGATGTGGATCAGTAATAATACCAGGCAGGAAAATAAAAGTAATTTGGGCGCCACCCTTATTTTGGAGGCATATTTTTTAAGACAAACGATTGCAGAAAAAATGTTTCTGTAAAAAAGGGTAAAAAAAACAGGTTTTAGCTTCATTTCTTTAACTACTGTTATTTACAGATATTATGAAAAAATTGCTGATCCTTCTGGCAGGCCACCTTATTGCAGTGGCAGTATTTGCGCAGGCACATAAAGCCCTGTTTGTAATTGTTGACGGCATTCCCGCCGATCTGATTGAAAAATTACCTACTCCAGCGCTTGATGCTATCGCCAAAGAAGGCGGTTACACCCGTGCACTCGTAGGCGGTGAAAAAGGTGGTTACAGTCAGACGCCCACTATTTCGGCGGTTGGATATAATACAGTACTTACAGGCACCTGGGTTAATAAACACAATGTCTGGGACAACGATATTGCTGCACCTAATTATAACTATCCCACCATTTTCCGTCTTTATAAAAATCAGTACCCCAACGGAAAGATCGCCGTTTTCAGCAGCTGGCTCGATAACCGTACCAAGCTGGTGGGCGATGGACTTCCGCAAACCGGCCATATCAAAGTAGATCATCACTTCGACGGGCTGGAACTCGATACTATACAATTCCCGCACGACAAACAAGCACAGTATATGCAC
>JAGODE010000270.1 GCA_017998385.1 Chitinophagaceae bacterium
CGGCAGTGCTAGCCACTCTTCATTTTTGCTTGCCAGCAACTCTTTTACTTTGGCCTTTTTTTTCTCATAAAGCTGGTTGTAAACAGCTTTATGTGCTTGCCAGGTTTGTTTTTTCTCCAGGCCAAAACTGCTGTTATCGGCAGCTGATTTTTTGAGCAGGTCTTCGATGGTAAAGTTGAAATTCGCTTTTTCAATTTCAAAATACTCCAGCATGTCCTGCAAGTACTGTTTACGGGAAACGGGTATCAGTAATGGAATGCCCGGCTTTGTAATAAGGTAATGCCTGTCAACCCAGCGGTAGCTTTTTTCCGTGACCTTGTCGTACGGGCTTCCATTCATATAATTTTCTGTATAACCGCTACCGGAGTTTAGTTTTATAAAATCTTCATGATAGCTTTTGTATGCATTAGACCTGCCGGCCAATAAGTTGCCTTCAGAAATATACGTTGAAACCCTGCTGGGATTAGTTATACGGTTTTTTTCATAGTTGGGTCCCAGCAAGGCATCTGCCGGAAAATCATAACTCCACATAAGAGTTGTAGCGGTTTTCTTAAAAGAGATATTTCCGGTGCCCGGCCTTAACTGAGAGCCGCCAGAAAGTAAATCAGGATTTATTTCAACTCTTAATACAGTTCTGTACTCATCTACTATTTTGGTTACGTGTTGTGTTACATGACATACGTAGGCATATACGCCTAATTGATAACCATACCTGGTAGTAGCATTTTTCCTGTAAATGCTGGTGCCCGATCTTGCAAAACTTACCCGGGCGGCACAACCGGTCAGTTTGAAATCCTTTCGGCTTGCTTCCTCTGTTTTTTCAATGGCGATCAGGTTTTTCATCATTGCAGCTTTTTCGGCTGCCGTGCCTTTTAAACTGGTCGGCCCATATTTTGGATTGGTATGGTCGGTATAGATTCCGGCCACCGCATCGGCTGTTTCGTTACAGGGTGTTAACGGGTCTGTTATTTTTTTTGTTTGTGCAAAGCCGGCGGCAACCGTCAGCAAAAAAAGTAGTACAATAATAGTTCGTTTCACAAGGATTAAAATTTTGTGTGATATAGATTGTTACTGTTTTTGACGCACAATATCAGAATACAGGTATTGCTGGTGTCCAGGCTTGCCCTGATTTTAAATCGAACCCATTGGTTGTAACAGGCAACGGCTTTCCGTTTTTATCATAGTTATAATAAATCCAGCAAACCCGCTGGGGTTTCAATACTACAGTAGAGGCCATGTTTCCATTACAAGCCTGGGTATCATTGCAGGAAACAACAGCGGAGCTTTCAAAATATAGCTGATACTTTATGTGGTTAATGCCTACCTGTGCGTCTGGTTTTGCAAGTACTGTTATGAGTCCTTTTTCAATTTGTTTACCCACCTGCGAGTGGGCCATAAAATTTGCTGTGGCAGGACATGCATTAAATTTAAATGAAATGGTTGTTGAGCGGTTTTGTCCTGAAGTGGTTGTTTCAATTATTTCTACCTGTTTTTCATATCCTTTATAGGTTGAGCTGCCGGCAAATTTTGTAGTAGTGAGGCTGCCTAAGAATTTTCCATATGAAATGTCTTGCGAAAAACCGGTTAGAGACATAGCAATGGTAAACACGGCTGTTGATAGTATTTTTTTCATGCGTATTATTTTTTTAGAGTTCAATACCGGCTTGGCCTATTATCCTGTCTTCCCGTTACCCGTCATTGTAGAAAGCGTTTCAGTAAGCTTTCGCTGCACTCCGGAAAACTCCTTCTTGTCTTTTTCCTAGTTGTTCCCCGGGCGGCTTTTGAGCAGTCAACATTGTTACTCAGCCTGCCAACGCAACAGTAAATAGTACTTTTTCATATGCTAAAATTGCCACGATAAAAGTAGAATGGCGGGCACCAGTAAGTAATCATTAAAAAGGATGATTTTTGCCGGAAAATGCAGAAAAGCCATTAAAAGGGGTGATGAAAAACAACGATTTGCAGTAGTTTTTTGTAACTGCAGAAAAATGCGTTGTGGAGAATGAAGAAATTATTGTTAAGTCGGGATGACTTCCCGCATATTCGGGATCTTGACTTCGGGATCGAACGAGCGGTCTCTTCGTTCCGAACGAAATATGCTGCCCGGGCGGGGCTACATCCAAAACTCTTCGGTTCTTAAGTACCTTCTTTATCAGTTGCAGGAAGGTAGATCGTATGTATCACTAATAATACTGTAACTGTTCATGTACCGGTTATTTTTTGTACATCCAGTTGTTAAGGATGCTGACATAAAATAGTATACGATATTCCAGTTTGGTCTAAGCAATCCCGCAATTAGGCTAAATCCGGTAAAGAACAGCTCGTGATCTTTATTTCATAAATAAAAAAGATGATATCGAATTCATCAGGAACTTAAAGTGGCTTTCTGCTTTTTGTGACCATTTCACCGGCTCTTTTAATGGCCCTGAAGAAACAAAGAGTTGATCGTATGTTTTTGGCGTATCAACTGAAGGTTGATTTTTTTTACTGATCAACTCTTTGTTTCCAAACATGGACTGGTAGGGGAGCCGCTTTTGATTATTGCCTGGCTGGCTATTAACCCGTTTATGGGAAAACAAGGAATTTCTTGTTTTTGGTATCCAGGAAAAGCTTTGAATGCAGGAATAGTTTATTACCCGTAACGCCCCCAATGCCCAACTTCAGCATTCGATTCACTTGCTCCTCACTTGCCCCCTCCACGTAGCTGACTTTCGTGATCGGGATTTTTTGCGCGGTTATTTCAATGCTATCGGTTGTTGGCAGGCTATAGACATAAAGTGTATTCCCCCAGGATAGGGCCGTTGACTTTGTTGCACTTGTTCCCGGTTCTGCAAAAGATTCAGCAATATCCCTGGATGTGAGCAGTTCGTACGAGCTGGAGCCCGTATCGAAGTAGAGCATCGTTTTTTTTCCGCGTAAGATTACAGGAAACATAATGTTGCGTTGCATATAGGTAAATTCGGCTGCTTCTGCTTTTCGCTTTGCCGGAATTGTGTAGTTCATTTCAATATACTGCCTGGGATAGTTGATCAGAATACTCCTGTTGTCAATAAAATCAGCGCCGATTGTGCCAATAATCTGTACATCCTTATCCCAGTCAATGCCCTCTTCGCTGGTCTTTATGAGGGGTGTTTCTGTGGCCTTCACCCTTTTTTTCCCGATGGAGAAAACAATCTCCTTCAGTTTGCCCGCCGTGTCTATGTCAGGTGCCAGCCCCGGATATTTTTGGCCAATGGATGCCAGCTTGTTTTTATAGAAAATGGTGGAAGGTGCTCCCAAATCGAACTGCATATAGAACTGTTTGGGACAATTGAGGAGTTTGACAGGCAGCAGTAAGGCTTCATGTTTTTCTGTATGGCCGTTTTCTGTACCGGATTTCCAGATAAAGGAGATTTTGTAAGGTTTTTCCGGAATCTTTATGGAGCTTATGCTGTTTCCCTGCGCACAGGAAATAACGGTCCAAAGTTGAAAAAGGAAAAGAATAGAGAGCGTCTGCAGCGTTGTGGATAGTCGCATTTTTTTTAAACAAAAGTAGCGTTGCCTCTTGCTTCGCGCAGCCGACAAGCACCCGACATCTACCCGACATAGCCCTTATTTATTTTGGCAATCAATGTGTTGTGTCTTCTTCGGATCATGAAATCGTTGCGGAGAATGATCACCGCGTTGAGGGCATACAGTAAGAAAAACGGCCATAAATAGTTGATGGTATTACCCTTGTCTCCATTAAGTGAAACCGTGATTAGGTTGTATGCCAATAAAAGCAACATCGAAACATGGAGGGCGATGATCCAATAGATTTGTTGCCTGATTATTTTTTGGCCCATTTCAACATCAGGAGCTGGCAGGTCTGTTCTTTTTTTCAAAAGACGAATCGGAACCAGGAAGTGTACCCAGGGTATGACGAGGTAGAAAAAACAGGAAAAGTTTAAAACCATCATAAAATGATAGGTAGTATTGTCCGGATAGGGTAGGTCTTTTACCGGCATGGGCTGTTCGTTTGCCGGTGTTGGCAGGGGGGCTGCTATGAGGCTCTCGAATTCAAGACCCAGGGCACTTGCTATTTTCTTTAAAGAAAAGCTTTGGGGCGAAGTAGCATTTGATTCGATCCGTTGAATGGTTCTAACCGTCAGCCCCGTAAGGCCGGCTAATTCTTCCTGTGTTAAGCCCTTTTTTTTGCGTGCCAGACTTATCTTTTCTCCAAGCTGCATATAGTCTCCGGTTATTTGTTCGTGATCACAACTCCTGTTAGCCTTAATATGTCAAAAGGCCCAGGGGCCTCTTACGCCGGCAAAAGTAACAAACCGTTTCTGGTAAGAAGCAATCAATAATAACTACGTCAGTATTACTGATCTTTAATTGTTCTTCGGTTGCTTGTAGAGTATTATCCATAAAAAAAGAGGCCCTAATTTTCAGAACATCTTCCCTTGCTAGTCGGGATGACTGTGCCGAATATCCGGAATCGAACCAGTCCGCCTGGGGGGATCCCGAACGAAGCATCCTGCCCCTCGGTCTGCATCCATTAAAAAATCAAACCCCCTTGATGTCTCAAGAGTCCTTGAGCAGTCTGGATGAGGGGGGGCGGCTTAAACCCATAAATGGTATTTGTTTAAGCCAATTACTGTATTCAATTTGGCTGAAAGTTTAAAATTGAATGACTTACAGCCAAATTGAGCTATATGCAGCAGCTTATCGGAAGAAAGCGGAAATTGACTATTTTGGCTGAGCTGAAAACGAACTATTCATCCGCATTCGTAGCTGTTTATGGCAGAAGACGGGTCGGCAAAACCTTCCTGATCCGAAAGGCTTTTGATGACCAATTTGCCTTTCACCTGACCGGCATGGCCAATGTCAACATGGCTCAACAGCTTACTAATTTTTCTGTTGCCATAAAGCGGTATGATACTTCCACTGAGTTGCAACCACCCGCAAAAACCTGGCAGGAGGCATTTCAGCAATTAATCAAATGGCTCGAAAAAAGTAAAGATGAAAAAAAAGTTGTTTTCCTTGACGAACTTCCATGGCTTGATACTGCACAGTCCGGATTTATACCGGCACTGGAACATTTCTGGAATGCATGGGCAAGCGCAAGAACAGATATTATCCTTGTTGTTTGTGGGTCAGCAGCCTCCTGGATGATTAACAAGCTAATCAACAGTCGGGGAGGACTTCACAACCGGGTCACCCATCGCATCAGGCTGGAACCTTTTACATTGAATGAGTGCGAAGCATTTTTCAAAGCAAGGTCTGCAGCTTTTGACCGTTATCAGCTTGTTTTATTATATATGGTGATGGGGGGCATACCTTTCTATTTGGATCAGGTGAACATCAGTCTTAGTGCGGATCAGAATATTGACAGATTGTGCTTCACAGCAGATGGTTTGCTTAGGGGTGAGTTTGACAACCTGTATCATTCCCTGTTTCAAAAAGCGGAAAGGCATATCTCTATCATTGAAGCTTTGAGTAAAAAAGCAAGGGGGCTTACCCGCGATGAATTGCTGGAAACTTCCGGCATGCCCAATGGCGGCGGCACAACCCGCATTCTGAAAGAACTCGAAGAAAGCCACTTTATCCGCAAATATGTTTCCTACGGCAATAAAGAAAAATTAAGCCTTTACCAATTATCAGATGCCTATTCTTTTTTTTACCTGCGATGGATAAAAAGTTCCAGCACTCTGGATGAAAACAACTGGATAAACCAGCTTGATAGCCCACAGAAAAGAGCGTGGAGTGGTTATGCTTTTGAACAGGTTAGCCTGGGGCATATTGGGCAAATAAAAAAAGCACTGGGCATAGCAGCCATTCAGACTACCACCTCTTCATGGGTTAGCCGGGACAAAGATCGAGGGGCTCAGGTGGACCTGGTAATTGACCGCAGAGATAGGATAATAAATCTTTGTGAAATCAAATTCTCTATTCATCCTTTTACCATAACAAAAGGTTATGCAGAGGAACTGGCCGAAAAAATACGGGTATTCAAAGAACAAACAAAAACGACCAAAGCAATTTATCTTACGA